>NZ_JBEZKI010000031.1:71381-145528 GCF_040651615.1 Streptomyces sp. NPDC048417
GGCACGAGGAGCCCGCCGTGAGAGGCGCGGGCACGAGGAACCCGCCGTGAGAGGCGCGGGCACGAGGAACCCGCCGTGAGAGGCGCGGGCACGAGGAACCCGCCGTGAGAGGCGCGGGCACGAGGAGCGCGCCGTGAGGGGCGCGGGGGACTGCGCGATCAGCCCCCCGCCGGACCGCGGCCGTGCAACCGCCGGCCGCCCCCGGCCCCGTCTCTCGGCGGACCGAGTCGGACGGGCGGGCAGGCGGCCGGGCGGGGCAAAGTGTTACGGCTGGGGGTGGTGCGCCGGGATGGGCGGGAGGGCGCCCGTCGTCTCGTACTCGGTCAGCATCTCGATGCGGCGGATGTGGCGCTCGCCCTCGGAGAACGGCGTGTTCAGGAAGGTCTCGACGAACTTCGTCGCCTCCTCCTGCGTGTGCATCCGCGCCCCCACCGCGACGACGTTCGCGTTGTTGTGCTGCCGGCCCAGCGACGCGGTCTCCTCGCTCCAGGCGAGCGCCGCCCGCACGCCCTTCACCTTGTTCGCGGCGATCTGCTCGCCGTTGCCGGAGCCGCCGATGACGATGCCGAGGGACTCGGAGTCCGCCGCCGTCCGCTCGGCCGCGCGGAGGCAGAAAGGCGGGTAGTCGTCCTGGGCGTCGTAGATGTGGGGGCCGCAGTCGACGGGGTCGTGACCCGCTTCCTTCAGCCACTCGACGAGGTGGTTCTTGAGTTCGAAGCCCGCATGGTCGGAGCCGAGATACACGCGCATGGGACGAGTGTGACATGCCCGTTAACGCACGGCAGCGTCGGGGCTGAGCCCTGGAAAGTGTGAGTAACACTACAGAACCTCAGGAAAACCTCAAGTAACGATATGGATTCAAAGGTTCAGGAATTCGCCTGCCTCCGTTTCACTGGACCGACTCGTACGCCGCTCGTACGGGACCCCCGCTCAACGGCGCAAAGGAATTCCCCCCATGACTTCGCAGCCGACCACGACTGCCCCGTCCCCGGCCGGTGATCCCGGCAACGGTCTGCACGCAGGACTCAAGAACCGTCACCTGTCGATGATCGCCATCGGCGGTGTCATCGGCGCCGGCCTCTTCGTCGGTTCCAGTTCGGGTATCGCCACGGCAGGGCCCGGCATCCTGCTGTCGTACGCCCTCGTCGGCACACTCGTCGTCCTCGTGATGCGGATGCTCGGCGAGATGTCCGCCGCCAATCCGACCTCCGGTTCGTTCTCCGCGCACGCCGACCGCGCGCTCGGCCGCTGGGCCGGGTTCTCCATCGGCTGGCTGTACTGGTTCTTCTGGGTCGTGGTGCTGGCGGTGGAGGCCACCGCCGGCGCCAAGATCCTGGAGGGCTGGATCCCGGCCGTGCCCCAGTGGGGCTGGGCGCTCATCGTGATGGTGGTCCTCACCGCCACCAACCTGATCTCGGTCGGCTCCTACGGCGAGTTCGAGTTCTGGTTCGCCGGGATCAAGGTCGTCGCGATCGGCGCGTTCATCGTCGTCGGCCTGCTGGCCGTCTTCGGCGTGCTGCCCGGCGTGCACGCCGACAAGGCGAGCTTCGCCAACCTCACCGACCACGGCGGATTCCTGCCCAACGGGCCCGGCGCGATCCTCACCGGTGTGCTGCTGGTCGTCTTCTCCTTCATGGGCAGCGAGATCGCCACCCTGGCCGCCGGTGAGTCCGAGGACCCGCAGCGGGCCGTCACCAAGTCCACCAACAGCATCATCTGGCGGATCGGCGTCTTCTACCTCGGCTCGATCCTCATCGTCGTCGCCCTGCTGCCCTGGAACGACCCGTCGATCAAGGAGAAGGGCTCGTACGTCGCCGCCCTCGACTCCCTCGGTATCGCGCACGCCGGCGAGATCATGAACTTCATCGTGCTGACCTCGGTGCTGTCCTGTCTCAACTCCGGTCTGTACACGGCCTCCCGGATGGCGTTCTCGCTCGGGCGGCGCGGCGACGCGCCCAAGGCGTTCGCCCGGACCACCTCCCGCGGTGTGCCGATGGCCGCGATCATCGCCTCCGTCGTCTTCGGGTTCGTCGCCGTCTTCTTCAACTACCGGTTCCCGGACTCCGTCTTCCTCTTCCTCGTCAACTCCTCCGGCGCGGTCGCCCTGTTCGTCTGGCTGGTCATCTGCTTCTCGCAGCTGCGCATGCGGAAGATCATCCAGGCCGAGGCGCCGGAGAAGCTCGTCGTGAAGATGTGGCTGTACCCGTATCTGACCTGGGCGACGGCCGGTCTGATCGTGTTCGTCCTGGGCTACATGCTGACCGACACGGAGGGCGAGAGCAGCGGTCGTACGACCGTGCTGCTGTCGCTGCTCGTCGCGGCGCTCGTGATCGCCGTCGCCCTGGTGAAGCAGAAGCTCACGGGGAGCCGCGCCGCGGCGACCGCCGCGGAGGCGGGCGAGCCCGCCGACAAGGTGTCCGTCGGCTGAGCCGACCGCCGGTCACAGCAGGGTGAAGTCCTCCTTGACCTGCTCGTACGTCCGCACGGCCTGGGTTTCGATCGCCGGCTGGTACCAGGTGTTGATCTGGTACGACTTGCCGTCGGCGTCGAAGCCCAGCAGCCGTGCGTGCCAGCGGACGCCCTTGAGGGTGAAGGTGTACTCCCAGATCACCGCCGGGTAGCCGCGGAACGCCGTCTCGACCAGCCGGATCTTGGTGTAGTCCCGGCCCTGGTGGGCGCTGCGTTCGGAGGCGCTCCAGCTGTCCATGAGGTCACCGCGGGCCAGGGAGGACTTGGCGACGAGTTCCTGGCTGCCGTCGGGGGACGTGTAGTGCACCTCGGCGCCGGTCTTCACGTCCCGGCGCCAGCCCTTCGGGGTCACCCAGGCGAATCCGCCGGCCTCCTCGTGGGCGCCGGGCGGGAGGCTGCGGGGGCGGGCGGTGCCCTCCACTGTGGGCGTCGATGTGGTGGGCGTCGATGTGGTGGGCGTCGCGGTCGAGGGGGGCGGGGAGGTACCGGCTGCTGTGTCGTTGTCGCCGCCGCCTGTGGTGGTGGTGAGCAGGATGGCGAGGGCGGTGGCTACCGCTGTGGTTCCCAGTACGGCCAGGAGAGTTGTGCGTTTGGGGGCTTTGCGACGGTGGGGCGCTGCGGGTGCGTGGGGGCTGGGCGCGCTCCGCGGCGGAGCCGCTGATGAATGCAGCCCCGCGCCCCTGACGGGGCGCTCCGGTTCGGGGCGCCGCGATGTGAAGCCTGCTTGAGGGAGGGTCGGGCCCGCTGAATTGCTGGGCGGAGTTTCCGAGCGGACCTCGGAGCGTTCCGTCGCCGCCTCCGTCGACGCACTCACCGGCGGGGACGTCCGCACCTGCGTCGGCCGCGGCTGCGGGCGTTCGTCCTCGGGCTCCGCAACGCGCGGCTTCGTCAGGTCCACGTACGCCGGGGTCGGGCGCTCCGCTGGAACCGGGGGCGGGGCCGGAGCTGGGGCCGGAGCCGGAGCCGGGTAGGTCTCTGTCGGGGTCTGGGGTGGGTACGCCACCGGGCGCAGGGTCTGTTCCACCTCCGCCAGGCCGGGCCTCGCCGTCGGTTCCTTCGCCAGCAGCGCTGCCAGCAGGTCGTGCAACGGACCTGCCTCGGCGGGGAGTTCGGGCTCCTCGTAGAGGACCGCGTGCAGGGTGGCCAGGGTCGTGTCGCGCGAGAAGGGGGAGCGGCCGCCGAGAGCCGCGCACAGGGTCGCGCCGAGCGACCAGATGTCCGACGGCGGGCCCTGCGGGCGGCCGGAGATCCGCTCGGGTGCCATGTAGTCGGGGGAGCCGACGAGCATGCCGACCATGGTGAGCGCCTTGGCGTCCTGGATCGCCGCGATGCCGAAGTCGGTGAGGACGACCCGGCCGGCGGTGTTCTCGACGAGTACGTTCCCGGGTTTGATGTCGCGGTGCAGCACTCCCCCGGCGTGCACCTGGCGCAGCGCGGCGACCAGGCCGAGGCCGATCCGCGCCGCCGCACGCGGGCTCAGCGCCCCCTCCTCGGCCATGATCCACTCCAGGGAGCGGCCGTTGACCAGCTCCATGACGATCCACAGGCGTTCGCCCTCGTCGACGACGTCGTAGACCCGTACGACGTTGGGGTGGTCGATCCGGGCGGTGGCCCTGGCCTCGCGCAGGGTGCGTTCGCGGCGGGTGCGGGTGTCCTCGGCGTCCAGGCCGTCGATCCGCATCTCCTTGACGGCGACCTGCCGGTCGAGCGTCTCGTCGGCGGCCCGCCACACCCGCCCCATTCCCCCCTGCCCGATACTCTCGGCCAGCCGGTAGCGACCGGTCACCAGCAGCCCCGGGACACCACCGTGCCCCGCGCTCCCCGAATTCCCTGGACCACCTGAATTCCCTGGACCAACTGAATTCCCTGGACCACCTGAATTCCCCGGACCACCTGAAATCCCTGAACTCCCTGAATTCTCCGGCAATTCGCTGCACCCCCTCAACGACCGCCCCTGCTGACACACAATGGTCACACTTGCGGCCGTACCAGCATAGTGCGGAGAAATCTTGTGGTACCTCTTCAAGTGACCGCGAATTCAGGCGCGGTCCAGGGGGTTGCAAGGGGGACGAACATGAGTTCTCGTCGTATGGCAGTCGTCACGGGATCGCTGGTCACGGCATCTTTCTCGGCCGTGATGATCCTCCCGTTCACGGCTGCCGCCGATGACCAGGGACCGGCAAGCGGCAAGGGGGGAAAGGCGGTTGACCAGGCACCGGCGGGTGTGAAGCTGACGACCACGCTGCCCGAGAAGATCTCGGTCGACAACAGTTCGCAGAAAACGGCGATTACCGCCACGGTCAAGAACGAAGGAACCAAGGACAGCACCGGCATCAGGCTTTTGGTGGTCGGTTTCGACGGCCTGAAGGTCACGAACGTGCAGGGCTGCGACGCCATCGCGGCGAAGGACCTGCCGGCCGGTTCGAACAGCGGCTTCAGCTGCCCGGTCGGCGCGCTCGGCGCGGGCAAGTCGAAGTCGTATCCGGTGGACGCCACGTTCGACCTGGGCAGGACCGGGAAGATCTGTCTGCCCGTGCAGAGCGCGGACGGGAAGAAGACCTTCTGGCAGCAGGGCCCGGTGCCGTTCGGTACGACGAACCCGTCGCCGAACGCCCCGGCCACCCCGCTGCTGCTCGGCACCGACAACAAGCCGGTCGGACCGAGCGGCGACCAGTTGCCGAAGACCGGTGCGGGCAGTGACGTGCTGCCGCTCGGCGCGGCCGGTGCGGCACTGGTCGCGGCCGGGGTGGCGGGCGTGTGGTGGTCGCGGCGGCCGACCGGCTGAGCGGGACACCCATGGGAAGGGGCCCGGGGGGGGGGGGGGGCCCCGGGGCCCCCCCGGGGGGGGGGGGGGGGGGGGGGGGGGGGGGGGGGGGGGGCGGGCCCGCGTGAGCGGGGGGGGGGGGGGGGGGGGGGGGGGGGGGGGGGGCCGCCCCCCGCGCCCCTTCCCGGCTTCGGTCCCGTCAGTTCTTGTCGGCGAACTTCCAGGCGGCCGGCAGCGCGCCCATCGCCAGGGCCGCCTTCACCGCGTCGCCGATCAGGAACGGGGTGAGGCCGGCGGCGACCGCCGCGGACGCGGACAGGTCGGCGGAGTAGGCCAGGTACGGCACGCCGATCGCGTAGATGATCGCCTCGCCGAGCACCATCGTGCCCGCCATCCGCAGCACATTGCGGTCGGCGCCGCGGCGGGCCAGGGCGCCCACGACGGCGGAGGCGAGCATCATGCCGAGGATGTAGCCGAAGGAGACGGAGACCCCGGAGGTGCCGCTCGCGAACCACGGCACGCCCGCGAGGCCCGCCAGCGCGTACAGGGCCAGGGAGAGCAGGCCGCGGCGGGCGCCGAGGGCGGTGCCGACGAGCAGGGCCGCGAAGGTCTGGCCGGTGACCGGGACCGGGGAGCCCGGGACCGGTACGGCGATCTGGGCGGCGAGGCCGGTGAGCGCGGCGCCGCCGGCCACGAGGGCCACGTCGCGCACCCGGGACGCGGGCAGGAGGTCGGCGAGGACGGTGCCGGTGCGGGTCGACGCGGCTGCGGTGGCGGTGCTCATGGGGACTCCGCGAGGTGAGGGTGGGCGGACAACCAGGGGACACCGTGACGCTATCTCGGCCCGCCTGAGCCGAACACGTCAGCGATCGACAAAGCCCGGAACGGGCGGTTGGTGGGCTCCCCACAAAGGGTGCGGGTTACACGCGGTTCGAGGTGACGCCGATCACTGAGGCAGAGATGTTTCAGTCACGTCAACGGCGTTGAACAGGTCTGTGGAGTTCCACCAATCGAATCCTAGTGGTCTGGTGGGATTCCTGGTTGCTGGCCTACGCTCTCGGACATGGTCGCCCAGTCCCGGAACTTCACGTCGCGTCGCTATGTCGACCTGCGACGGCAAGGGGCTGCCACCTGTCGCCGTCCGGCCTGAGGCCGCGCGGCAGGGACCGGACCCGGCGCGCCTCGACCGCCAAGACGTGTCGGCCCCCGTTCCCGAGGACGGTTTCCATGCCCCGTACCGCGGCACCCCCGCTCCCCTCTCCCCCCGGCGACCGGCGGCGGACCAGCGCCAGCGTGGTTCTGCGGTCGGTGCTGGAGCACGGGCCGGTGGCCCGCTCCACCATCGCCCGGCTGACCGGCCTTTCCCCGGCCTCCGTCACCGACTACTGCGCCCGGTTCACCGAACTCGGCCTGATCCGGGAGGCGCAGGCGCCGCGCCGGGCCGGCGGGGTGGGCCGGCCGCACGTGCCCGTCGACCTGGACGACTCGCGGTTCGTGGTCGGCGGGGTGCACGTGGCCGTGCCGTACACCACGGTCGCGCTGCTCGACCTGCGCGGCCGGGTGGTCCTGCGGCGGGAGTTGAAGCACCGGGACACCGAGCCGCGCGGGGTGCTGGAGCGGGCCGCCGCCGGGCTGGCCGCGCTGCTCGACCGGGTGCCGGGCTGCCGGCCGCTGGGCGTCGGGGTCGCGGTCGGCGGCTGGGTGGACCGGGACTCCGGGACCGTCGTCGAGCACCCGCTGCTGGGCTGGCGCGAGGTGCCGGTGCGCGAACTGCTCGGCGCGGCCACCGGGCTGCCGGTCCATGTGGACGGGCACGCGCGGGCGTTGGTCAACGGGGAGCGGCTCTTCGGGCGGGCCCGAGGCAGCCGGAGCGTGCTGCACCTGTTCGTCGGGAACGTGGTCGACGCGGCCTTCGCCACCGGCGACGAGGTGCACCACGGCCCGCGCTCGCAGGCGGGCACGATCGCCCATCTCCCGGTGCCGGGCGGCACCGAGCCGTGCGGCTGCGGGCGCACCGGCTGTCTCCAGGTGGAGCTGAGCGAGCGGACGCTGGTGCGCCGGGCCCGGGCGGCCGGGGTCGTCGACGGTGTCAATCCGATGGACGTCCTCGCGGCGGCCGGCGCCGGTGATCCGGTGGCGGTACGGCTGCTGGTGGAGCGGGCGCGGCTGACCGGGCGGGCGGCGGGGCTGCTCCTCGACGTCCTCAACCCGGAGAGCGTGGTGGTCACCGAGGTGGGGGTACTGAACCGCGAGGACTGCCTGGCGGCGCTGCGGGAGGCGGTCGGGCCGGCGCGGGCGGCCGTGGTCGCGCCGACCAGTTTCGGGGACCGGGTGCTGGCGGTGGCGGGCGGTTCGGTGGTCCTCGACGTGCTGTACCGGGACCCGTTGAGCGCGTCACCACGGCTTATTTAATTCAGAAACTCGGAATGTTGACAGCCGTCGTCCACGGCAAGGAACATCCTTCTCATGACCTGTCGCACCCTCTGTTGCTGACGTCTTGACGCGCCCCGAGCGCGCATTTCACGCTGCGTGAGATCTCTCTTTCCGGCCTTCTGTCGCCGGAAATTCTCCCTGCCTTTCTGCTGCTTCTCAGCTGCTTTTCTCCCGGGAGCCCTCCCATGCCTTCTGCGTCCTCCTCCGGCATCGACCGCCGGCTCTTCCTCACCTCGCTCCTCGGCGCCTCGGCGGCCGTGGCCGGGCTCAGCGGCTGCGCGGGCGGCACGGCCGCCGCCGAGACCACGGGCGCCTCGACCGCTCCGCTGGCCGCCAAGGTCCCGGCCGGCACCAGCCTGAAGATCGCCTCCTATCTGAACACCCAGCAGTTGCAGTTCAAGCTGGCGAAGCTGCCCGCGCTGCCGTTCACGGTGTCGAGCTGGCTGAACATCGGGGCCGGCCCCGATGTCATCAACGCGTTCCGCGCCAAGTCGCTGGACCTCGCCAACAACGCGGGAATTCCGCCGATCCAGGCGCAGTTCCAGGGTTTCGCGGCGAAGATCGTGGCGATCAACATCACCCGCAAACCCAACTATCTGTTCGCCACCAAGCCCGGCAGCGACATCCGCACGGTCGCCGATTTCAAGGGAAAGAAGCTGGCGTTCTCACAGGGCCAGGCCCAGGGGGTCGTGCTGCTGCGGGCGCTGAAGGAGGCCGGGCTCGCCTACGACGACGTGCGGCTGGTCCCGCTGACCAGCAACCAGTTCTTCACGGCCCTGCAGTCCGGCCAGGTGGACGTGGCCCCGCTCCCCAACACCCAGGCGCCGGCCTATATCCAGCAGTACGGCGCGAAGGGCGCCCACACGATCGCCACCGACGTCGTCGACCTGCTCAACCTGCTGTGGGCCCCGCAGGCGGTGCTGAACGACCGGGCGAAGGCGGCCGCGGTCGCCGCGTACATCCCGCAGTGGGCCAAGGGCCTGGTCTGGCAGTGGGAGAACCCGGACACCTGGAACGAGGAGTTCTACGTGAAGACCCAGAACCTGACCCTCGCCCAGGCCCAGGGCATCACGAAGCTCGCGAACAAGCCGTTGTTCCCGCCGAGCTGGGACGAGGCGATCAAGTGGGAGCAGGAGACCGCCGATCTGCTGGCGGAGGGCGGTTTCGTGAAGAAGACCGACGTCTCCTCGCTCTTCGACCACCGCTTCGAGTCGATCGCCGCGAAGGCCGTACCGGCGGAGTACCGCAAATGACCGCCGTGGCCACCGGCACCGTGCCGGTTCCCGTCGAGGAGGAGGCCCGCCGGGTCCGCCCGCGCCGCCGCCTCTCCCCCGGCCGCCGGCTGCCCGCCGCCCGCCTCGCCGGGCCCCTGGTCTTCCTCGCCGCGTGGGCGATCGCGTCCGCCGCCGGACAGCTCGACCCGGGCGCCATCCCGGCGCCCTGGACCGTCCTGGACACCGCCGTCCACCTGTGGACGGCCGGGACGCTGCGCACCGACATCCTGACCTCCGTGGAACGGGCCGGGTACGGCTTCGCGATCGGGCTGACCGCCGGGGTGCTGCTGGCCCTGGCCGCCGGGCTCAGCCGGACCGGGGAGGCGCTGATCGACGGGACCGTGCAGATCAACCGGGCGATCCCGACCCTCGGTCTGATCCCGCTGTTCATCCTCTGGCTGGGCATCGGCGAGACCTTCAAGATCGCCATCATCGCGATCGTCGTCTACATCCCGGTCTACCTGAACACGCACGCCGCGCTGTCCGCCATCGACAGCCGGTACGTCGAACTCGCCGAGGTGCTGGACCTGTCGAAGCTCCGGTTCATCCGGCAGATCGTGATCCCCGGCGCGCTGCCCGGATTCTTCGTGGGACTCCGGCTCGGTGTCACCGGATCCTGGCTCGGCCTGGTCGTCCTGGAGCAGATCAACGCCACCAGCGGCCTCGGCTACATGATGTTCCAGGCCCAGAACTACGGCCGCAGCGACATCATCCTGGTCGGTCTGCTGATCTACGGCGTCTTCGGCCTCGTCTCCGACACCGTGGTCCGTGCCATCGAACGGAGGGTGCTGTCATGGCGCCGCACACTGAGCAGCTGACCCGCCCCGCCGTCGAGATCCGGGGACTGACCCGGTCGTTCGGCGGCCGTACGGTCCTCGACAGCGTCGATCTGGACCTGCCCGCCGGACAGTTCACCGCCCTGCTCGGGCACAGCGGTTCCGGCAAGTCCACCCTGCTGCGGGCGGTCGCCGGACTCGACCACGGGGTCGCGGGCAGTGGCCGACTCACCGCGCCCGAGCGGGTGTCGGTGGTCTTCCAGGACTCCCGGCTGCTGCCCTGGCGCCGGGTGCTGGACAACGTGGTGCTGGGACTGGACGGCAAGGACGCCCATGCGAAGGGCCGGGCGGCGCTGGAAGAGGTCGGTCTCGGCGGCCGGGAGCGGGCCTGGCCGGGTGAGCTGTCCGGCGGCGAGGCGCAGCGTGCCGCGCTCGCCCGCTCCCTGGTCCGGGAGCCCGAACTGCTTCTCGCCGACGAGCCGTTCGGGGCGCTCGACGCCCTCACCCGCATCAAGATGCACCACCTGCTGCGCGAGCTGTGGAAGCGGCACCGGCCGTCCGTGCTGCTCGTCACCCACGACGTCGACGAGGCGATCGTCCTCGCCGACCGCGTCCTGGTCCTGGAGAACGGCCGGATCGGCCTCGACCTGACCGTCGACCGCGCCCACCCCAGCGCCCTCTACCGGAAGCAACTGCTCGCCGCCCTCGGTGTCACGGAGGCCCCCGCATGACCCGCTCGCTCCACCTCAACGCCTTCCTGATGAACACCGGTCACCACGAGGCCTCCTGGCGCCTCCCGGAGAGCGACCCCTACGCGCACGTCGACCTCGCGCACTACGTACGGCTGGCCCGCACCGCCGAGCGCGGCACCTTCGACTCCCTCTTCCTCGCCGACGGCCCGCATCTGTGGGGCAGTGTCGAGCAGCGGCCCTCCGGGGCGCTCGAACCCCTCACCCTGCTCACCGCGCTGGCCACCGCCACCGAGCACATCGGCCTGATCGCCACCGCCTCCACCTCCTACAACTCCCCCTACAACCTGGCCCGCAGGTTCGCCTCCCTGGACATCCTCAGCGGCGGCCGGGCGGGCTGGAACATCGTCACCACCGCGGGGGCGGAGGCGGCCCGCAACTTCGGTCTGGACGCGGAGCCCGCGCACGCCGAGCGGTACGCCCGGGCCGCCGACTTCCTCGACGTGGCCCTGAAGCTCTGGGACAGCTGGGAGGACGACGCGATCGTCGCCGACAAGGCGGCCGGCGTCTGGGGCGACGACGCGAAGATCCACCCGCCTCGGCACCAGGGGCCGTACTTCAGTGTCGAGGGCGCCCTCAACGTGCCGCGCTCCCCGCAGGGTTACCCGCTGCTGGTGCAGGCGGGCTCCAGCGAGGACGGCAAGGCGTTCGCGGCCCGGTACGCGGAGGCGGTGTTCACCGCGCAGCAGACCATCGAGGACGCCCGCGCCTTCTACGCCGACCTCAAGGCCCGCACGGCCGCGGCCGGCCGGGACCCGGACCACATCAAGGTGCTGCCGGGCATCGTCCCGGTGATCGGCTCGACCGAGGCCGAGGCGCGGGCCAACGAGCGGCTCCTCGAGGACCACATCGTGCACCGGCACGGTGTCGACCGCCTGGAGCGGCTCCTCCAACTGGCCCCCGGCACCCTGGAGCTGGATGCGCAGCTGCCGGCCGACCTGCCGTCCGAGGACGCCGTCGAAGGGGCCAAGAGCCGCTACACGCTGGTGGTCGAACTCGCCCGCCGCGACCGGCTCACCGTGCGGCAGCTGATCGGCCGGCTCGGCGGCGGCCGCGGCCATCTGACCTTCGCCGGGACACCCGAGCAGATCGCCGACGCGATCGGGACCTGGTTCACCGAGGGCGCCGCCGACGGCTTCAACATCATGCCGCCGGTGCTGCCCTCCGGTCTGGAGGCCTTCGTCGACCACGTCGTACCGATCCTGCGCGCCCGCGGCCTGCTGCGCGCGGAGTACGACGGCCGCCCCCACCGCACCCTGCGGGAGCGCTACGGCCTCCCCCGCCCCGCCAACCAGTACGCCGGCCCCGTGCTCGTCTGAAGCTCATCCGAAGCTCATCCGAAAGGAACCGCGATGTCCCTCGAGATCACCAAGATCACCGCGAACATCGGCGCCCGGATCTCCGGCGTCGACATCTCCCGGCCGCTCGGCGCGGGGACCGCCACCGCGATCCGCGAGGCCCTCAGTACGCACAAGGCGCTCGTCTTCGACGACGTGAACCTCGACGACGACACCCAGCAGGCCTTCGTCCGGCACTTCGGCGAGGTCACCACCGCGCATCCGACGGTCTCCTCGATCGCCGGCGTCCCGAACGTCCTCCCGGTCGACAGCGAGCGCGGCCGGGCCGCCAACCACTGGCACACGGACGTGACCTTCGTCCTCAACCCGCCGCAGGCCACCACCCTGCGCTCGGTCACCGTCCCGCCGTACGGCGGCGAGACCCTGATCGCCAGCTCGGCCGCCGCCTACCGCCAGCTCCCGGAACCCCTGCGCCAGTTGGCGGACAGCCTGTGGGCGGAGCACACCAACGACTACGACTACGCCGTACCCGACGAGGAGATCGACGAGGAGCAGGCCGCCCAGCGCGCCCAGTTCACCTCGATCACCTACCGCACGGTCCACCCTCTCGTCCGCGTCCACCCGCTGACCGGTGAACGCGGCCTGTTCATCGGCGGCTTCGCGCAGCGGATCGTAGGCCTCTCGCCGTCCGAGTCCCGCAAGATCCTCGACCTGCTCCAGGCATACGTCACCCGGCCGGAGAACATCCTGCGCCACCGCTGGTCGCCGAACCAGCTGGTGATCTTCGACAACCGGATCACCCAGCACTACGCCATCGACAACTACGACGGCCTGCCGCGCCGGCTGCACCGGGTGACCCTCGCCGGTGACGTCCCGGTGGGCACCGAGGGCAAGGAGAGCTACTCGATCGCGGGCGACGCCTCGCACTACACCTCCGTGGCCGCGTGACCGCGGCGCGTTAGGGGCGTGTCGGGACAACGGGCGGTCTCCCCCTCTGAGCGGGGAGGCCGCCCAGACTGGCCTTCTCGTCCGTTGCTGTGCCGCTGCGCGGCACAGGGTTCGGACGGGAATCGTGGCGCGGAGCGTCACGGATGCCGTCCTGCGGAGCATGAGAGTGCGGGTGTCACCACGGCCGGCACGGAGCGTCACGGGCCCGATCCGGCGAAGCTGGGTGACGCCTGTCCCGTTCGGCCCGTTCTGCTCCCCGGTTCAGGGGGATCGGCCGCACATACGGTCCCTCTGCCAGCGGGTAGCGCTCGTTCGTACGATCTCCGCACGCAGCTTCGGTACGCCTTCAGGCGGTACCCGGAACCCGGCCAACGCCTCGCGCCGGCCAGGGCGTTCGGGTGCGCCCGCGTCGTGGACAACGATGCCGTGCGCGCCCGCGAGCGCGCCCGCTGAATCAGGCCCAGCGGGCGCCGTCCCGCAAGCAGAAGGGATCCAGAAACCGGGAGGAGGCCCGCCTCAAGGTCGCCCGCACCCACGCGAAGGTGACCGGTGCGCGTCGCGAGCAGCGGCGGCGCGCCGGCGGCTGATCCCGCCCGTTTCCCGCGAGGCCCTCACGTGACGACACGTGGGGGCCTTGTTTCTTGCCCGCACCAGGCTTCTTGTTGCTAACGTGTAGTTGCAAGTCTTGTGCAATAAGAGGTCCGGAGGGGACTCACGCCCATGCCCGTCTACACGCTCCCTGAACTGCCCTACGACTACTCCGCGCTCGCACCCGTGATCAGCCCCGAGATCATCGAGCTGCACCACGACAAGCACCACGCGGCCTACGTCAAGGGCGCCAACGACACGCTGGAACAGCTCGCGGAAGCACGGGACAAGGACAGCTGGGGCTCGGTCAACGGCCTGGAGAAGAACCTGGCATTCCATCTGTCCGGCCACATCCTGCACAGCATCTACTGGCGGAACATGACCGGCCCGAAGGACGGCGGCGGCGAGCCGCTGGCCGCCGACGGCGTGGGCGACCTGGCCGAGGCCATCACCGAGTCCTTCGGCTCCTTCGCCGGCTTCAAGGCCCAGCTCACCAAGGCCGCCGCGACCACCCAGGGCTCCGGCTGGGGCGTCCTCGCGTACGAGCCGCTGAGCGGGCGGCTGGTCGTCGAGCAGGTCTACGACCACCAGGGCAACGTCGGCCAGGGCTCCACCCCGCTCCTGGTCTTCGACGCCTGGGAGCACGCCTTCTACCTCCAGTACAGGAACCAGAAGGTCGACTTCATCGACGCCATGTGGGCCGTCGTCGACTGGCAGGACGTGGCCCGCCGTCACGAGGCGGCGAAGTCCCGCGCGGATGTGCTGCTGCTGGCTCCCTGAGCCTTCGGAGCGTCCTGCCTCGTGATCGTCTTCTCACCGCTCACGGGGGCAGGCGGAAAGAAGGGAAGCCCCCGCGAGTGGGCACCCCCCTCCGGGGGAGTGACTCGCGGGGGCTTCCCCGTAAGGGTTCTCGGGCCTACAGGTTGCTGAAGTCGGGGCCCTTGGTGCGGGTCCGCTTGATCTCGTAGAAGCCGGGGACGGAGGCGACCGCGAGGGTGCCGTCCCACAGCCGGGCCGCCTCCTCGCCCTTGGGGGCGGGGGTGACGACCGGGCCGAAGAAGGCGATCTGCTCGCCGTCCGCGCCGGGGACCGCGATGACCGGGGTGCCGACGTCCTGGCCGACCTTGTCGATGCCCTCCTTGTGGGAGGCGCGCAGCTCGGCGTCGAACTCGAAGTCCTCCTGCTCGGCGTAGTCGATCAGGTCGGCGGGCAGACCGACGTCCGCGAGGGCGCCCGCGACAGCCTCCAGGGTCGGGCCCTCGCCGTTGTTGTGAATACGGGTGCCGAGCGCGGTGTACAGCGGGCCGAGGACGTCGGCACCGTGCTTCTGCCAGGCCGCGGTGACCACGCGGATCGGCTTCCAGGCCTTGGTCTCCAGCAGCTCGCGGTACTCCTCGGGCAGCTCGTCCAGCCTCGGCTCGTTGAGCACGGCAAGGCTCATGATGTGCCAGCGGACCTCGATGTCCCTGACCTTCTCCACCTCCAGCACCCACCGGGAGGTCATCCAGGCCCAGGGGCAGAGCGGGTCGAACCAGAAGTCGACAGGGGTCTTGCCGGGACTCGTCACGGTGTCGGACATGGCTCTCCTCGGAATACGGGCCTTTTCCAGCCGCAACACCGCCATCGGTCGCCCCATTCCCGGGTCCCCCGGTCAGGGGCGCATGGGAGGATCGGTGCTGTTCCGGCGTACCGACAACGATGAGGGAGTGCCCCCCGTGCCCGGTGAGAATCTGTCCCGCGACGAGGCCCGGGAGCGGGCCGCCCTGCTGTCGGTGGACGGCTACGACGTGTCGCTGGACGTGCGGTCGGCCGCCGGCGAGGGCCAGCGCGAGCCGCGCACCTTCCGCTCGGTGACCACGATCCGCTTCCGCTGCAACGAGCCGGGCGCGTCGAGCTTCGCAGACCTGATCGCGCCGAGCGTGACCGCGGTGACACTGAACGGCAAGGACCTCGATCCGGGCGAGGTCTTCGACGGCACCCGGATCGCGCTGGAGGACCTGGCCGCGGAGAACGAGCTGGTGGTGGACGCCCAGTGCGCCTACTCCCGCACCGGCGAGGGCCTGCACCGCTTCGTCGACCCCGAGGACGGCGAGGTCTACCTCTACACGCAGTACGAGCCGGCCGACGCCCGCCGGGTCTTCGCGGGCTTCGAGCAGCCGGACCTCAAGGCGCCGTTCCGCTTCGAGGTGCGGGCGCCCGAGGAGTGGACGGTGTGGAGCAACGGGGCGGGCGAACTCGCCGACGGGGTGTGGCGGTTCGCGGAGACGAAGCCGATCTCGACGTACATCACGTGCGTGGTGGCAGGCCCCTACCACTACGTGACGGACACGTACTCCCGCACGCTCCCCGACGGGACGACGCTGGAGATCCCGCTCGGCGCGATGTGCCGCAAGGGCCTGGCGCCCTACTTCGACGCGGACGACGTCTTCCTGATCACCAGGCAGGGCCTGGACTTCTTCCACGACCACTTCGACTACCCGTACCCGTTCGGGAAGTACGACCAGGCGTTCGTGCCCGAGTACAACCTCGGCGCGATGGAGAACCCGGGTCTGGTGACGTTCCGGGAGGAGTACATCTTCCGGGGCAAGGTGACGCAGGCGTCGTACGAGGCGCGGGCCAACGTCATCCTGCACGAGATGGCGCACATGTGGTTCGGCGACCTGGTCACCATGGTGTGGTGGGACGACCTGTGGCTGAAGGAGTCCTTCGCGGACTTCATGGGCGCCTTCGCCAACGTCAACGCGACCCGTTTCAGCAACGCCTGGACCACCTTCGCCAACCGCCGCAAGGCCTGGGCCTACCGCGCCGACCAGCTGCCCTCCACGCACCCCGTCACGGCCGACATCCGCGACCTCCAGGACGCCAAGCTCAACTTCGACGGCATCACCTACGCCAAGGGCGCCTCCGTCCTCAAGCAACTGGTGGCGTACGTCGGCCAGGACGCGTTCCTGGAGGGCGCCCGCCGCTACTTCAAGCGCCACGCGTACGGCAACACGCGCCTCGGTGACCTGCTGTCGGTCCTGGCGGAGACCAGCGGCCGGGACATGAGCGCCTGGGCGCGGTCCTGGCTGCAGACGGCGGGGGTGAACTCGCTGACCCCGCAGGTGCTGCTCGACGGCGAGGGCCGGGTCGCCGAAGTGGCCGTGCTGCAGGAGGCGGCCGAGTCCCACCCCGAGCTGCGCCCGCACCGGGTCGCGATCGGCCTGTACCGCCTGTCGGACGGCCGTCTGGAGCGGTACGCGCGCGTGGAGGCGGACGTCGACGGCCCGCGCACGGTGATCGCGGACCTGGCGGGCGCCGAGGCCCCCGAGTTGGTCCTGGTCAACGACGACGACCTCACCTACTGCAAGATCCGCTTCGACGACACCTCGCTGGCGACGCTCCGGGACCACCTGGGTGCCCTGACCGACCCGCTCGCCCGCGCCCTGTGCTGGTCGGCGCTGTGGAACCTGACCCGGGACGCGCTGCTGCCGGCCCGGGACTTCGTCGACCTGGTGCTGCGGTTCGCGAGCCGTGAGTCGGACATCGGGGTACTGCAGATCCTGCACGCGTGGGCGAACACGGCGCTGGTCGGCTATGTGGCGCCCGAGTGGCGGGAGACGGCCGGGCGGCGGCTCGCAGAGGGCGCCCTGCGGGAGCTGCGGCAGGCCGAGCCGGGCAGTGAGCACCAGCTGGCCTGGGCGCGGTTCTTCGCGTCGACGGCGGCGGACGGGGCCGACTTCCAGCTGCTCCAGGAGCTGCTGTCGGACACGGCCACGATCGACGGCCTGGACGTCGACCAGGAGCTGCGCTGGGCGTTCCTCGAACCCCTCGCCGCGCACGGCGTGGCCGACGAGTCCGCGCTGGCGGCCGAACTGGCCCGCGACGACACCGCGTCCGGCAAGCGCCACCAGGTACGCTGCCTGGCCGCCCGCCCCTCGGCGGCGGTGAAGGCACAGGCCTGGGCGCAGGTCGTGGAGTCGCAGGCGCTGTCCAACGCGCTGGTGGAGGCGACGATCGCGGGCTTCGCCCAGCCGTCCCGGCGGGACCTGCTGGCGCCCTATGCGCAGAAGTACTTCGAGGTCATCGCACGGATCTGGGAGGACCGCTCGATCCAGATCGGCATGGACGTGGTCCGGGGCCTGTACCCCTCGCTCCAGGACCGCCCACAGACGCTGGAGGCGACGGACGCCTGGCTGGCTGCCCACGCCGACGCGCCGCCGGCGCTGCGCCGGCTGGTCCTGGAGGCCCGCGACGACCTGGCACGGGCGCTGCGCGCACAGGAGTGCGACGCGAGGGCCGCCGGCGCCTGACCTTTGGCCTTGGGTTTCCCGCCGGGTGACCGTTACGGAATTCAGTCAATCATGGCCGTAACCCCTGGTCCGCACCCGATCGGACCAGGGGTTTTCGCCTCCTACTCGGCACTCGAACACCTGACCTTTAGCACCGTCTTGTCCGCATTCTTCAACAGGAACGTAACAGCGGTTAACGGGCAGACCGGACGCGGGAATCTCCGGTCCATGACCCACAACACCCCACTCTCCCCCCGCCCCCTCCGTCACCTCTCCGACGTCCACCGCCGGGTGCTGACGACGACTCAGCTCCGCTCCCACGGTGTCCCGGCCACCGAGATCGCCGAGCAGTGCCGGGCGACCGGCCCCTGGCAGCAACTGCTCCCCGGTGTGGTCCTGCTCCACCCCGGCCCGCCGACCAGCGAGGAACGCCTGCACGGAGCGCTGCTGTTCGCCGCCCGCGAGCCGGCCCCCGGTGTCCCCACCCAGCCGAACGCCGACTCCCCGCACCGCCCGGTCTACCCGGAGGCGATGATCACGGGCCTGGCCGCGCTGACCCTCCACGGCTTCTCCTCCACCCCGCCGCTGCTCTCCCTGGACCACGTGGACGTCCTGGTCCCGCGCCTGCGCCGGATCCGCTCCACCTCCTACGTCCGCGTGCTCCGCACCCCGGCCCTGCCGACCCCCGAGCCGGTGACGGGCCTGCCCGTCGCCCCGGTCCCCCGCGCCCTCGCGGACGCGGTGGCGGACCTGACCGACGCGGAGGCCGTACGCCGGCTGCTGACGGAGGCGGTACGCGGCCACCACTGCGAACCGGCCGCGGTGGTGCGGGCGTTGAACGAGGCGAAGCTGCTGTCCCGCCCGCATGTGGTCGACGCCGTCGACTCGCTGGTCGCCGAGGGCCGGGCCATCGCCGAGGACCGCCTCTACCGGATGGTCCGCGAGTACGGTCTCCCCGACCCGGTGTGGAACGTGGACCTGCGCCTGCCCGGCGGCCCCCACCTGGGCGGCCTGGACGCCTACTGGCCCGAGCAGGCCGTCGCCGTCGAACTGGACACCCGCGCACCGCGGCAGGGCCAGCGACAGGGCCACCAGCACGGCCTCCAGCCCGGCCCCCAGCAGGACGACGACGCCCTGTGGTCCGAATACGCCCGCAAGCGCGAGCACCTGGAGCGGCTGGGCATCACCGTCGTCCACCTCACCCCGAAGAAGCTCCGCGACACGATGGAGCAGCAGGCGGCGGTGGTCCGTACGGCACTGATGGCGGCCGACGACCGGGACCCGGCCGCGTATGTCGTGGTGCTGCCCCGATAACGGAGGGGGATCACGGAGGGGAGCGGAGGGTCCGTCGGTCCGGAGGGGGACCGACGGCCCCTCCTCGTGCCGTCGGGGGCGACGCCCGAACGCCGGCCGTCAACCCGTGCACCCTCGGCGACCAGGGTGCACACGACGAGCGAGACGGAGAACGTCGCCGAGCAACGCGCGCTTTGGAAGACCGGCTTCACCCGTGGGGCGCGTCCTGCGCGGCATCGTGTTCCGCGACGGTCACTGGCGGGACGGTGTCCTCTACAGCGTCCTGCGCGACGACCCGCTCCCTGGGTGACCCGCCGGCCCCGCCCTTCTACTGCCCGCCGACGCCTGGGCGCAGTTCGTCGCGTACGTCGCCGGCGACGCGGGCGAGCAGGTCGGCGTACGCGGCGATCATCCGCGTACGGCTGAACCTCTCGCGGCTCGCGAGCAGCGCCGGTGCGAAGGCGTCCCGTTCGGCCACGGCCGCCGACCACGCGAAGGCGATCGCGTCGGGGTCGAAGGGCGTCACAAGACCGTGCCCCTCGACGATCGACGCGCTGTCGCCGACGTCCGTCGTGACCGGTACGGCGCCGCACATCATGCCCTCGATGAGGCAGAGCGGTGCCGCCTCCCCGGAGACGGAGGTGAGGGCGACGACGTCGGAGCCGGCGTAGACGGCCTCCATGTCGTGCCGTACGCCGAGGAGGTGCACGCGGTCGCCGAGGGCGGCCCGGTCGGCGCCGAAGGCGACCTCCATGTCGGCCCACAGGGCGGCGTTGTCCTCGGTCATCCCGGCCCCGCACATGACCACGTGGCCACCGCCCTCGCGGGCCAGCCAGGCGCGGGCCGCCCGCAGGAAGAGCGGCACGTTCTTCATGCCGGCGTACCGGGCGGCGAAGACGACGACGGGGGCGGTGGCCGGGATCCCGGCGGACTCGCGGAACGCGAGGCGCACCGCCGCGTCCGGGCGGAACCGGAGCAGATCGACCCCGTTCGGGATGACGTGCAGCAGCTCACCGGGGATGCCGGCCGCCTCGTACGCGTCCCGCGTGGACTCGGCGCAGCACACGCACGCCACGACCTTGCCCTCCGCGATGGCGGTCTTCAGCTCGTCCAGCGCCGGGCCCTGGTTCTCCGGGTCGGACCGGTGCAGGCAGACGACGACGGGACGACGGGGCAGCCCGGCCTGGTTGAGGAGGGCGAGCGGCTGTTCCTTCAGCGAGAGGATGACGTCCGCACCGGCCATGGCCCGCGCGGTATCGGCCAGCTCGGGCCCGCTGAAAACCGACGCCGCGACCGTGCCGTCGACGAGGCCCGCGGTGCGGCCGAGGGAGGTGACGTCGATGCCACCGGCGGTGAGCGCGCGGTAGCAGGCGTCGTCCTCCATCCGTTGTGTGGTGGCTTCCCGGTGGACCTCACCGTGCAGACTCAGCACCCGATGCCACTGCTGGCCGCCCTCTACCAGACCCAGCAGCACATCACTGTGCACGATCCGGGCTCCCCCGGAGAAAAACCCCTCGTAGACCGAGAGGACACGAAGTCCGAGCCGAGCGTCCACACGACCACCTGCCTTGCACCAGATCGAGCCATCCCCGGGAACCGCGGGTTAGCCGATATGAGGCGGTACGGACGTTTCATTCGGATGAACGGTATGTCTCGTATCGGAGTCCGATTCGTTTACACGGCGAGTGCCGGAACCGTCACGCGCGGCATCGTCCGACGACCTTCGTTGTCACCCCTCTGACCTGCGGTTTCACGAGAGCGATCGGAGCGGAGGGGGGCCAGGGGACCGGCCCGGCCGAGGGCAAAAAATCGGCAAGCGCGCCACCCGAACGTACGACGGTGTCAGCGACGGTGGCGGCCGGCGTTGAGCCGGGCGGCCTGGCGGGTCAGATGGTCGCGTTCGGCGAGGACGGTCGCCTTCCGGGCCGCCTCGGCGTACAGCCGGGCCGCGGTCGGCAGGTCGCCGTCGCGCTCGTGGAGGTAGGCCTGGGCCGCGGTGTGCCGGGGCAGGGCGGGGTCGAGTGCCGCGAGCGCGGCCAGACCGGCCCGGGGGCCGTCGGCCTCTCCCACGGCGACCGCGCGGTTGAGCCGGATCACCGGGCTGTCGGTCAGGCGGGCGAGTTCGTCGTACCACTCGACGATCTGCACCCAGTCGGTCTCCTCGGCGGTGGGCGCGTCCGCGTGGAGTGCCGCGACGGCGGCCTGGGCCTGGAACTCGCCGAGGCGGTCGCGGGCGAGGGCCGCCTGGAGGATCCCGACGCCCTCGGCGATCGAGGTGGTGTCCCATCGGCCGCGGTCCTGCTCGGCGAGCGGCACGAGGCTGCCGTCGGGTGCGGTCCGGGCGGCTCGCCGGGCGTGGTGGAGCAGCATGAGCGCGAGCAGGCCCGCCACCTCGGGGTGGTCGATCGAGGCGGCGAGTTGCCGGGTGAGCCGGATGGCCTCGGCGGCGAGGTCGACGTCACCGGAGTAGCCCTCGTTGAAGACCAGGTAGAGGACGCGCAGCACGGTGGCGACATCGCCGGGCTGGTCGAAGCGCACGCCGGAGACGGTGCGCTTGGCCCGGCTGATGCGCTGGGCCATCGTCGCCTCCGGCACCAGGTAGGCCTGGGCGATCTGCCGGGTGGTGAGCCCGCCGACGGCACGCAGCGTGAGCGCGACCGCGGACGACGGGCTCAGGGACGGGTGGGCGCACAGGAAGTAGAGCTGGAGCGTGTCGTCCACCGCGGGCGCCGGCCCGGGGGCCGGCTCCTCGTCGACGAGGTCCTCACGGCGGCGGCGGGCGGTGTCCGCCCGGGTCGCGTCGAGGAACCTGCGCCAGGCCACGGTGACCAGCCAGCCCTTCGCATCGCGCGGCGGGTCGGCGGGCCACCCGCGGACCGCCTCGACGAGCGCGTCCTGTACGGCGTCCTCGGCCGCCGCGAAATCGGCTCCGCGGCGGACGAGGATCCCGAGCACGCTCGGCGTGAGGCTCCGGAGCAGAGCCTCGTTCACCTCTGAGGTCATTCCGTGACCGTGGGCCGCACGCCGTAGAACGGGCGCAGCTCCAGCCACTCGTGGATCGGCTTGCCCCCGGCCCCGGGGGCGGCCGACAACTCCCCCGCCAGCTCGACGGCACGCTCGTAGCTGTCGACGTCGATGATCATCCAGCCGGCGATGAGGTCCTTGGTCTCCGCGAACGGTCCGTCGGTGACCGGCGGCCGCCCCTCACCGTCGTAGCGGACCCACATCCCCTCGGGGGCGAGTGCCTGCTCGCCGACGAACTCGCCGGTCTTCTCCAGCCGGGCCGCGAAGTCGTTCATGTACTGGATGTGCGCCGTGATCTCCTCGGGCGCCCACTGGTCCATGGGTACGTCGTTGACCGCGGCCGGCGCGCCCCGGTAGTGCTTGAGCAGCAGGTACTTGGCCATGGTGTTCTCCTCGGTGCTCGTGCGACCCATTGTGGCCGCGTTCACCCCTGGGACGGAGCCGACCGCGCGTTCTCGACATCACCCTCGACGTCGTCGCCGGATTTTTTTTCCGGGCGCTCGCGGAAGCGCTCAGCCTCCGCAGAACTCCGCGTCGAGGACGGTACCCGGGTCGCCCGCCCAGTCGCCGTTGAAGTTCACGGCCAGGGCGTGGCGACCGTCGGCGGTGGTGGCCGCCGTGGAGGCGGAGCCGTGGATACCGCCGTCGTGGCCCCAGACGTGGACACCGCAGGAGAGGGTGTGGTCGATCAGGCCGAGGCCGTAGGCGCTGTTGGCGGCGCCGGGGACGGGGACCGTGGTCTTCATCTCCTTCAGCTGCCGCGGGGCGAGGAGCTTTCCGCGGAGCAGGGCCTCGTAGAAGCGGGTCAGGTCGGCGCCGGTGGAGATCAGCTCGCCGGCGGAGGAGGCCATGGAGGGGTTGAGGGCGGTGACGTCGTAGGTCGGACCGGCCGGGTCGGTCAGTTTCGAGTAGGCGCGGCTGCTCGGGTGCGGGAGCGTGGTGCGGGTGCCGGGGAGGGACGTGCCGGTGAGGTGGAGGGGCCGGATCACCCGGTTCGTGATCTCCTCGGCGTACGAGTGGCCCGTCACCGCCTTGATCACCATGCCGGCCAGGACGTAGTTCGTGTTGGAGTAGGCCCAGCTCGTGCCCGGCGCGAAGGCCGGCTTGTGCTTCATCGCGATCGCGACCAGCCCGGCGGGCGTCAGCGTGTCGTAGCGGTGCTGGAAGAAGCCGTCCTTCGTGAAGTACGTGCGGCCGAAGTCCTCGTCCGCCGTGTAGTTGAAGATGCCGCTGGTGTGGTTGAGGAGCCGGCGGACGGTGACACGGCGGCCGTCGTTGCCGTGGCCGGTCACCACTCCCGGCAGCCACCTGTCCACCTTGTCGTCCAGGGACAGGCGGCCCTCCGCCTCCAGTTGGAGCAGCACGGTGGAGACGAAGGTCTTCGTGATGCTGCCGACCCGGTAGCGGTCGGAGGCGGAACGCGGGGCGCCGGTCCGGGTGTCGCCCACCCCGGCCGTCGTCGACCAGGTGCCGTGCGGGTCACGGGCCGTGGCCGTCACCCCGGGTACCCCGGCCTCGACCGCGGCCCGCACCGCCTTGCGGGTGGCCTGGTGGCCGGCGGCGGGTGCGGCCACCGCCGGTGCCGCCAGTGCCGCGGACAGGGCCGCCGCCGTGGCCGCCATCAGTGTCGTACGCAGGAACATGTCTCTCCCCCAGTCGGGTCAGCGGTCGAGTCGACTCGGTCGTCGGACTCGGTCGGGGGGAGGGACACCGTCGTGATCGGCGAGGTTGCCCGCTGTGGGCCGGTTGGGTGAGTTTCAGCCCTTCTTCAGGACCAGCTCGGTGTTCCGGTCCACGGCGTCGCCGCCCAGGACCTTGCTGGAACCGGGGGCGTTGAAGGCCAGTTCGCGGTAGAGGGCCGCGAGGCCGGTCTGGGAGAGGTCGGAGAAGTCGGTGCGGTGCGGGGCCGCCGACTCGATCAGCGTGGTGAAGAGCGAGACCGTGCCGTCCTTGTTGTCCACCAGCTCCACGACCCGGGCGAGCTGGGGGTAGTCGACGTGCGAGGCGGTGGTGATCTCCCAGAAGGAGTTGCCGTTCGAGGCCCTGTGCGGGGTGATGAGGTTGCGGTGGATGTGGCCGTTCACCCAGGCCAGCACATTGGCGTGGCGGTTGAGGAGGGTGACCAGCTCGGCGCCCGAGTGGCGGCGGTCGCCCGGGTGGGCCGGGTCGGGGCGGGTGTTGGTCATCGTCTTGCCGGTGTGGTGGCTGAAGACGACCGCGTAGGAGTCCTTGTTCTCCTTCAGGGTCCGCTCCAGCCATGCCAGTTGGGCCGTGCCGATCGATCCGTCGTAGTGGCCGCCGGCGTCCGTCGTGTCCAGGCTGATGCCGATGACGTCGTCGGAGATACGGAAGGCGTAGTACTGGGTGCCCGCGGCCACGTTCGCGGAGGAGTAGCCGTGGCCGACCGGGCCGACGCCCTGGTAGGCCGGGTCCAGGTGGGCCTTGAGGTAGTCCGCGGCCGTGTACGGGGCGCGCTTGTCGTCCGCGGTGACCGAGCGCGTCGAACGGGCGTGGGCCTTGAGGAAGTCGCGGTAGCCGCTGCCCTTGGGGTCCCGGGCCGTGCGGATGGAGTCCTGGAGCTTCTTGGCCTCGGCGTCGGTCACCGTCATCAGCTTCTTGCCGGCGACCGCGGCCGCGGCGAGGTAGGGGTCGGCGTGGGAGCCGAAGCAGCCGAGCGGCAGGGCGTCGTGATTGCCGACGGTGGAGTACCAGGGGAGGTTGAGGCCGGGGCTGTTCACCTCGCGGATCGCGGCGGCGAGGAAGCCTGCGAGGTGCGGGAAGCCGAGCGCCTTGTCGTTGTCGCGGGCCGTGGCGGAGGCCTGCCAGTACAGCTTGAGGCCGCTGTTCTGCACGCCCTCGTAGTGCTTGGGGTCACCGCTGTTGGGGGTGATCCGGCCGCCGCTCATCACCTTCATGTACCACTCCAGCTCGGAGTGGGCGTTGTTGTCGGTGTTGTCGCCGGTCGTCATCACGAAGTGCAGCGGGGAGCCGGTGACCGGGGCGCCGCGCAGCGCGTTCACGCGCTCGACGAGGGAGATGGCGCCGGGCACGGTGAGCGCCTCGTGGGGGCGCCAGGCGTGCGGGTCGTGGGCGCGCAGGTATTCGAGGCGCAGCGGGTGCTGGACGTCCATCAGGTGCAGGTCGGTGAACTGCACGAACGCGGCGAGGGCGGTGCGGCGGCCGGCCCGGCCGGACTTGGCGGCGGCCAGGTCGGAGCGGAGCACGCGTGACCAGCCGGCGCCGTCGCCGAGCCGCCGGTACCCGGAGCCGGCGCGGGGCGCGGCGACGGAGGCGAGGGTGGTGCCCTTGGTGTACGGCGCGAGGGGGGACGCGGCGGCCCTGCGGCCCTCGGCGACCGGCTCCTGCTCCTCGGTCGCGGCGGGCGCGGCCTGGCTGTCGGTGGGGCGCAGGGCGTAGCCGACGCCCGCGGAGAGCGAGACGGCTCCGGCGGCGGCGAGCACGGTACGGCGGTTGATCTCCAGTGCCTCGCGGCCCTTCTGGGCCGCGGAGGTGGCGACTGAGCGTATGCGCGACATGGCGCGGTCTCCCCGAGTACGAACGCGTCCGACAGTGGTCGCGGGCGATCGCTTCCGCGAACTTCCCGCTCACTCTGGATCGTTGGCACCGGGGATGGCCTGCGCGTGAACGCGGCGGCAACGCGCAGCGCCGATCACCGTACGTGGATCAGGTGAGGTGGGGACCGGTCATGGAGCGGATTGCGGGCGGCCGGGGGACGGCTACTCCGCGTTCATCTGCCGGGGTAGGGGAGGGTCTCCGGCGCTCACGACTGCTACGACCGCTACGACTGATAGGACCGCTGCGACCGCTGCGACTCCCACGACCGCTGCGACTCCTACGACCGCTCCTCCGCGAACCGCCCGGCCGCCGGCCGCTCCCGCCACAGCCGCAGGGCGACATCGATCAGCGGGACGCGCCGCAGAGCCGGTACGGCGTCCAGGTCCTGCCAGGCGGCCATGTCGGTGGAGCCGCCGATCTCGTTGCGCAGTTCGCCGCCGACGATCTCACCGCTGTAGATGATCCGCACGCCGTGGTGGTCGGTGGGGAGGCGCAGCGGGCCCTCGGCGGCGAAGTGGCGCCGGAAGGAGTCGATGCCCAGCAGTCCGGTCACCTCGATGCGGTAGCCGGTCTCCTCCATGAGTTCGCGGCGGACCGTGTCGTACGGGTCCTCGCCGTGCTCCATGCCGCCGCCGGGCAGGACCCACTCGGGTACGCCGTCGTCGTCGGGCGACCGGGCCAGCAGGATCCGTCCGTCGCGGACGCACACGGCGTAGGCCGCCACCCTCAGCTTCTCGCGCACATCGGCACGGTAGAGCCCGCGCGGGCCGGCGGCCAACGGGATTTCCGTCCACAGCAAGGACACAGATAGGGGGTTTTCCCCATACGTTCATATCGATTCGGTCAACGTTCCCAAAAGACCGTTCCCTTGGGGAAAGCTGTGCGCCTACGTGCCGGCTCTTGACCGGGTTCCGGCCGCTCCATGCTCGTTCCTTTACCTACAAGGGATGCAGATGACCCTCAGCCCCCAGCACGACCCGATACCGGGCCACAGACGCATGGGCCGCATAGCCCTGGCCGTCGGTGTCGTGGCCGCGCTCTCCGCCGCCGGGCCGATACCCCTGGCCGCCGCCGCGACGCCGTCGCCGGCCGCCGCCACCGCGGACGCCAAGTCGGCCCACGACAAGCTCGGTTCGGACGACGCCGAACTGCTCGCCGAGGCCAAGGCCGACGGCACCAAGAACGTCACGATGATGATCGCGACCGCACCGGGGCAGACCGCGCAGGTCGCGCGGGAGCTGGACGGCGTCAAGGGCGGCTCGGTGGGCCGTACGTACGACAAGCTCGGCTATGTCCGCGCCACCGTCCCCACCGGCCGGGCGGACTCGGCGATCGCCGCCGCCGCGAAGCTGTCCTCGGTGCACGCGATCGACCTGCGCCAGGAGATCCAGCTCGACGACCCGGCGGTGTCGGACACCGCCAAGTCGGCCAAGGCCGCGAAGACCTACCCGGCGCCGAACAAGAACACCCCCGCCGAGAACCCCTACAACCCCTCCTTCGAGACGGGCGCCGTCGACTTCGTCAAGGAGCACCCGAAGGCGGACGGCCGGGGCATCACCATCGGCATCCTGGACTCCGGCGTGGACCTCGGCCACCCGGCGCTGCAGAAGACCACCACGGGTGAGCGAAAGATCGTCGACTGGGTGACCTCGACCGACCCGATCGTCGACAGCGACCAGACCTGGCGGCCCATGGTCACGGCCGTGTCCGGGCCGAGCTTCAGCTACGGAGGCAAGACCTGGACGGCGCCCGCCGGGTCGTACCAGGTCAGCACCTTCAAGGAGTCGTACACCACGGGCGGCGACGCGGCCGGTGACGCCAACCGTGACGGGGACACCACCGACAGCTGGGGCGTGCTCTACGACCCGGCGGCCGGCACGGTCACCGTCGACCTGAACAACAACAGCGACTTCTCCGACGACACGCCGATGAAGCCGTACAAGGACGGTTACCAGGTCGGCTACTTCGGCACCGACAACCCGGCGACCGACGTCGTCGAGCGGCAGCCGTTCGTCGTGCAGATCCGCAAGGACGTCCCCATGGACCCGTTCGGCGGGGACTGGGTCGGCAAGACGGCCGACTTCGTCAACATCGGGGTCATCGAGTCCGAGCACGGCACCCACGTCGCCGGCATCACCGCCGCCAACGGCCTGTTCGGCGGCAGGATGAACGGCGCGGCGCCCGGCGCGAAGATCGTCTCCTCCCGGGCCTGCACCTGGACCGGCGGCTGCACCAACGTCGCCCTCACCGAGGGCATGATCGACCTGGTCGCGGGCCGGGGCGTCGACATCGTCAACATGTCGATCGGCGGCCTCCCGGCCCTGAACGACGGCAACAACGCGCGCGCCGAGCTCTACACCCGGCTCATCGACACCTACGGCGTGCAGCTGGTGATCTCCGCGGGCAACTCCGGCCCGGGCGCGAACACCATCGGTGACCCGGGACTCGCCGACAAGGTCATCTCGGTCGGCGCGGGCATCTCCAAGGACACCTGGGCCGCCAACTACGGCTCCCAGGTGACCACGAAGTACCAGCTGCTGCCCTTCTCCTCGCGGGGTCCGCGGGAGGACGGCGGCTTCACACCGACGCTGGTCGCCCCCGGCGCCGCGATCAACACCACCCAGACCTGGCTGCCGGGCTCCCCGGTCGCCGAGGCGGGCTACTCGCTGCCGGCCGGCTACTCCATGCTCCAGGGCACCTCGATGGCGTCCCCGCAGGCCGCGGGAGCCTCCGCGCTGCTGCTGTCGGCGGCGAAGGAGAAGGGGATCAGCCTCTCCCCCGCCGACCTGCGCACGGCCCTCACCTCGACCGCCGACCACATCAAGGACGTGCAGGCGTACGAGGAGGGCGCGGGCCGGATCGACATCGTCGACGCGTGGGAGTCCATCCGTGACCACGCCACCGCGCACGACGCTGTGCCTAATAACTACGCCGTCAAGGCACCCGTCGACACCGCGATCGACTACGCGCTGAAGACCCCGGGCTACGGCACCGGGCTGTACGACCGTGAAGGCGGTCTCAAGGCGGGGCAGAAGAAGACGTACGACGTCTCCCTCACCCGGACCTCCGGCGCGGACAGGTCGGTCCGCCACGAGCTGCACTTCGAGAACAACGCCGGGCACACCTTCAAGATCCTCGGCTCGGACGAGGTGCAGCTGCCGCTGAACCAGCCGGTGACGGTCAAGGTGCAGGCGCGGGCGAAGAGTTCGGGCATCAAGTCGGCGATCCTGGAGGTCGACGACCCGAAGACCGAGGGCGTCGACAAGCAGATCCTGACGACGGTCGTGGTGTCGGCGCCCGTCGACTACACCTGGGCCGCGTCCGGTTCGGTCCAGCGCAACAGCTCCACGTCGTACTTCGTGACCGTGCCCGAGGGCGCCAGGTCGCTGGAGGTCGCGATCGGCGGGCTGGCCGCCAAGAGCCAGACGCGGTTCATCTCCATCCACCCGTACGGCGTCCCGGTCGAGGACACCGGCACCCCGTACTGCTACAACAACTACCTCGACGGCAACGGCTGCAAGCCGGACGTCCGCTCCTACGCCGACCCGCAGGCCGGGGTCTGGGAGATCGAGGTCGAGGCGCGCCGCACCTCGCCGCTGCTCGACAACCCCTACCACCTGGACGCCACCGTGCTCGGCGCGGCCTTCGACCCGGAGACCGTGACCCTGCCCGAGGCCAAGGCCGGCGTCCCGGTCGACGCCTCCTGGAAGGTGACCAACGAGTTCGCCGCGCTCGACGGCAAGCTGGTCGGCGGCCCGCTCGGCTCCTCGAAGACGACCCGTCCCTCGATCAAGGAGGGCGAGGTCCAGACCACCACGGTGACCGTGCCGGCGGGTGCGCAGTCGCTGGACGTGGCCATCGGCGGCGTCTCCGACACGGCCGCCGACCTCGACCTGGCGGTGTACGACGCGTCCGGCAAGCAGGTCGGGCTGTCCGCCGACGGCGACTCGGAGGAAGCGGTGTCCATCGCCTCGCCGGCCGCCGGCACCTACACCGTCGAGGTCACCGGCTACTCGGTCCCCTCGGGCAGCACCGACTACGACTACCGGGACGTGTTCTTCTCCGCCGCGCTCGGCACGGTCTCGGTCGACGGGTCGACGCCGGTCAAGCTCGGCACGGGTGCCTCGGCCACGGTGACCGGCCAGGTCACGGCGGTCACGGCGGCCCCCGAGGGACGTGAGTTCTTCGGCCGCATCCAGCTGGTCAACGCGCGCGGCACGGTCGCGGGCGTCGGCAGCGTGAAGATCGAGAAGGTCGTTCCGTAGGAAGGCCGGTACTGAGGCGGGCGTCCTTCGGGGCGCCCGCCTCTTCATGTGCCCGGGCAGGTCATCTTCCGGGACCCTGGCAGGTCCCGGACGATCCAGGCGCGCTCCTGCGCGATCCCGGCCTCGCCGACGGCGTACAGGTCGGCCACGGTCCGGCCGCGTGTGACGCCGACCAGCAGCCGGGCCCCCGCGCGGATCCGGGCGTCGGACTCGACGACGACGTCGACCTCCCCGGCGGCCTTCGCCGGTTTGTAGGCGTGGGTCACGTGCAGGGTGACGCGTTCCGTGCCGGTGTCCGGGAGCTGCTGTACGCCGGTGACGGTGCCCTCGGCCACCAGCCAGGCGCAGACCAGATAGGCGGGCCCGGCGGTGAACTTCGCGCCCGAAGCGCTGTCGGCCGCCTTGCCGTCGGCGCTGCTGTCGGACGCCGCCCCGCTCGGGCCGTGCGCCGCCAGCCAGCCGAAGCCGAGCACGACCGAGGCGAACGCGGCGGCGAGGGCGCCGGCGATCCCGAGGGCGCGGAGGCGGGGGTGCCGCCGGGGACCCGGCCGGGGCCGGGCCGCGGGGCGGAGCGCCGGCCGGGGGTCGGCGAGGGCGTCCCCGATGAGGCCGAGCCGCTCGCGCAGGATCGCGGTATCCGCGGTGGCCGCCCGGTACTCGGCCATGAAGGCGGGGTCGGCACGCTGTGCTTCGCTCGGTTCCGCGTCCATGAGTACGGCCAGCAGGGCGTCGTCGCCGTCGTGACGGTCGTCTCCGGCGGTCTGTCCGGCGGTCATGTCACACCACCTCGTCCTCGTGCAGGCGGGCGCGCAGGGCCCGTACCGCCGTGTGCAGCCGGCTCTTGACCGTGCCCTCGGGGATGCCGAGTTCCTCGGCTATGCCGCGCACCGGCAGATCGGCGTAGAAGCGCAGGACGAGGACCTGGCGCTGGGCGTCCGGCAGTTCGTCCAGGCCGCGGGCGACGGCGACGGAGAGCAGGCTGCTGTCCTCGCCGGAGGTGTGGTCGGGGATGCGGAGGGCGGCCAGCCGTTCGCCGATGCGTTCCTGGCGGCGCTTGGCGCGGTGCCAGTCCATGGCGAGGTTGGAGGCGACCACCGCCGCCCACGCCGAGACGTCCCGCGGTGCCTCCCGGCCGCTCGCGGCCCGCTCCAGCAGCCGCAGGCGGACCTGCTGTACCCCGTCCAGCAGGTCCGCCTGCGGTACGCCGCCCAGCGCGAGCACCGCCCGCACCCGGCGCTCCTGGTCCTCGTCCAGCGGATCACCGTGCTGGTCCCCCTGGACCCGGCGGGCCTTTCTGCGCAGCACAACCCACCCCCCTCACCGCGTTTCTCCTACGACGCCGCGGCCCCCGGAAACGTTCGGGCGGCTCCCGGAAATCTTTTCCGAGGCGTACGTCACACCGGCGCGCCACGCAGCACAGCTTGCGGTACGAGGGCCAGGGAGAGGTAATTTCTGCAGCTCAGCGTGGGTGACGGCGGGAGTTCCACAGGCCGTGAGGTCCGTTCGGCGGGCATGGCGGGCAAAGAATTGGACAGGCTGACCCGGGTCGGCCGCATGATGGAAAGGCCGTAGACACACGTCGCCGTATGCAGAGGGAGTCACCGTGAGGGTCGGAATCGTCGGAGCCACCGGTCAGGTCGGCACGGTCATGCGCAGGATCCTCACGGAGCGCGACTTCCCGGTCACCGAGCTGCGGCTGTTCGCCTCGGCCCGCTCCGCCGGGACCGTGCTGGACGGCGTGACGGTGGAGGACGCGGCGACCGCCGACTACACCGGCCTGGACATCGTGCTGTTCTCGGCGGGCGGGGCCACTTCCAGGGCGCTCGCGGAGAAGGTCGCCGCCCAGGGTGCCGTCGTCATCGACAACTCCTCCGCCTGGCGCAAGGACCCCGCGGTCCCGCTGGTCGTCTCCGAGGTCAACCCGCACGCGATCGCCGACCGCCCCAAGGGCATCATCGCCAACCCGAACTGCACCACGATGGCCGCGATGCCGGTCCTGAAGGTGCTGGACGCGGAGGCGGGCCTGCAGGCGCTGGTCGCCACCACCTACCAGGCGGTGTCCGGCTCCGGTCTCGCGGGCGTCGCCGAGCTGCACGGGCAGGTGCAGAAGGTCGCCGCCGACGCGGACAAGCTCACGCACGACGGCGGGGCGGTCGACTTCCCCGAGCCGCAGGTCTACAAGCGGCCCATCGCCTTCAACGTGCTCCCCTTCGCCGGCAACCTCGTCGACGACGGTCTGAACGAGACCGACGAGGAGCAGAAGCTGCGCAACGAGTCCCGCAAGATCCTGGAGCTCCCCGAGCTGAAGGTCTCCGGCACCTGTGTGCGCGTCCCGGTGTTCGCCGGCCACTCCCTCCAGCTCAACGCGCGGTTCGCCCGGCCGATCAGCCCCGAGCGCGCGACCGAACTGCTCGCGGACGCCCCGGGCGTCGAGCTCTCCGACATCCCGACCCCGCTGCAGGCCGCCGGCCAGGACCCGTCGTACGTCGGCCGGATCCGCCGTGACGAGACGGTCGAGAACGGGCTCGCGCTGTTCGTCTCCAACGACAACCTCCGCAAGGGGGCTGCGCTGAACGCCGTGCAGATCGCGGAGCTGGTGGCGGCGGAGCTGTCCGCGAAGTAGAGGGGCCGGGCGCCTCAGGGGGTGCCGGGATCGGCCGTCGCGCGGGTGCGGGTACGTGGGGGCTGATCGCGCCCACGCGGCGGAGCCGCATATCGGCACAGCCCCGCGCCGCTTTGGGGCGCTGATGCTCACGTACGTCATCCAGGGGAGCCACCACGCATGAGCAACACCCAGTCGGCCTGCGCCGCCTCGCGCGTTCTCGAAGGCAAGGTCGCCATCATCACCGGTGCGTCCAGTGGGATCGGGGCGGCCGCCGCGCGGCTGTTCGCCCGGGAGGGTGCGGCCGTCGTGCTGACGGCCCGGCGCGCCGACCGGCTGCGGGCGCTGGCCGAGGAGATCGGCGCCGACGGCGGCCGGGCCCTGGCCGTACCGGCGGACGTGGCCTCGGCCGACGACGTCGAGCGGGTCGTCCGCACGGCCGTCGCCGCCTTCGGCCGCCTGGACTGCGCCTTCAACAACGCCGGGTTCGGCACCGCCGGCACCGAGCTGCACGAGACCGGCCAGGACGTCTACGAGCAGACCATGGACGTCAACGTGCGCGGGGTCTGGAACTGCCTGCGCTTCCAGATCCCCGAGATGCTCGGGGCCGGCGGCGGCACGATCGTCAACACGTCGAGTGTCGCGGGGCAGCGGGCGACCGGGGCGTCGGCGGCGTACGTGGCCGCCAAGCACGCCGTCCTCGGGCTCACCCGGGCCGCCGCGGCCGAGTACGCGCAGCGCGGCATCCGCGTCAACGCGCTGGTGGTGGGCAGCACCCGCACCGAGATGATGGACCGGGCCGTGCGGACGCTGCCGGAGCTGCGGGAGCGGTTCGAGGGCGAGACTCTCCAGAAGCGAATGGCCGGCCCCGCCGAGGTCGCCGAGGCCGCGCTGTGGCTGTGCAGCGACCGCTCCTCCTTCGTCACCGGCGCGGCGATGCCGGTCGACGGCGGCACGACGGCCGCCTGACACCTCCCGTCCGGACGATCTCTGGGGTTTTCCCTCGTCGCCCGGGCCGGGCTGCCGTGGAAGGATGGCGCAACCCACACATAACGAGGAGATGACCGCGTGCCTGGCACAAACCTGACTCGCGAAGAGGCGCAGCAGCGGGCGAAGCTGCTCACCGTTGACTCGTACGAGATCGATCTCGACCTCTCCGGCGCGCAGGAGGGCGGTACGTACCGGTCCGTGACCACGGTGCGCTTCGACGTCGCCGAAGCAGGCGCCGCTTCCTTCATCGACCTGGTGGCCCCGGCGGTCCACGAGGTCACCCTGAACGGCGACCCGCTCGATGCCGCCGAGGTCTTCGAGGACTCCCGGATCGCGCTGCCGGGCCTGCTGGCGGGCCGCAACGTCCTGCGGGTCGTGGCGGACTGCGCGTACACCAACACGGGCGAGGGCCTGCACCGGTTCGTCGACCCGGTCGACGAGCAGGCCTACCTCTACACCCAGTTCGAGGTGCCGGACGCCCGCCGGGTCTTCGCCAGCTTCGAGCAGCCGGACCTCAAGGCGACCTTCCAGTTCACGGTGAAGGCGCCGAGCGGCTGGACCGTCGTCTCCAACTCGCCGACGCCCGAGCCCAATGACTCGCTGCCCAACGTATGGACCTTCGAGCCGACGCCGCGCATCTCGTCGTACATCACCGCGCTGATCGTCGGCCCGTACCACTCGGTGCACAGCGTGTACGAGAAGGACGGGCAGAGCGTGCCGCTCGGCATCTACTGCCGGCCCTCGCTCGCCGAGTTCCTGGACTCGGACGCGATCTTCGAGGTGACCCGGCAGGGCTTCGACTGGTTCCAGGAGAAGTTCGACTACGCGTACCCGTTCAAGAAGTACGACCAGCTGTTCGTGCCGGAGTTCAACGCGGGCGCGATGGAGAACGCGGGCGCGGTGACCATCCGCGACCAGTACGTCTTCCGGTCCAAGGTGACCGACGCGGCGTACGAGACGCGGGCCGAGACCATCCTGCACGAGCTGGCCCACATGTGGTTCGGCGACCTGGTCACCATGGAGTGGTGGAACGACCTGTGGCTGAACGAGTCGTTCGCCACCTACACCTCCATCGCCTGCCAGGCGTACGCGCCCGGCTCGCGCTGGCCGCACTCGTGGACGACGTTCGCCAACTCCATGAAGACCTGGGCGTACCGGCAGGACCAGCTGCCCTCCACGCACCCGATCATGGCCGAGATCCGCGACCTGGACGACGTCCTCGTCAACTTCGACGGCATCACCTACGCCAAGGGCGCGTCCGTCCTGAAGCAGCTCGTCGCCTACGTCGGCATGGACGAGTTCTTCAAGGGCGTGCAGGCGTACTTCAAGCGCCACGCGTACGGCAACACGCGCCTGTCCGACCTGCTGGGTGCCCTGGAGGAGACCTCCGGGCGTGACCTGAGCACCTGGTCGAAGAAGTGGCTCCAGACCGCCGGGATCAACATCCTGCGCCCGGAGATCGAGACAGACGGCGAAGGAGGGGCCGGTGTCGTCACCTCCTTCGCCATCCGCCAGGAGGCCCCGGCGCTGCCCGCCGGCGCCAAGGGCGAGCCGATCCTGCGCCCGCACCGGATCGCGATCGGCCTGTACGACGTGGACGAGGCCAGTGGCAAGCTGGTCCGCGCCGACCGGATCGAGCTGGACGTGGACGGCGAACTGACCGCCGTACCGCAGCTGACCGGCCGCCGCCGGCCGGCGGTGTTCCTGCTCAACGACGACGACCTGTCCTACGCGAAGGTCCGCCTGGACGAGCGGTCGCTGCAGTTCGTGACGGAGCACCTGGGCGACTTCGAGTCCTCCCTGCCCCGCGCGCTGTGCTGGGCGTCGGCCTGGGACATGACCCGCGACGCCGAACTGCCCGCCCGCGCGTACCTGTCCCTGGTGCTGGCCGGCATCGGCAAGGAGTCCGACATCGGTGTCGTGCAGTCCCTGCACCGCCAGGTGAAGCTCGCCGTCGAGCTGTACGCCGACCCGACCGCCCGCGAGGCCCTGCTCACCCGCTGGACCGACGCCACCCTCGCCCATCTGCGGTCCGCCGCCCCGGCGAGCGACCACCAGCTGGCCTGGGCCCGCGCGTTCGCGGCGACCGCCCGCACCCCGGAGCAGCTGGACCTCCTGGACAGCCTGCTGGAGGGCACCCACACGATCGAGGGCCTGGCCGTCGACACCGACCTGCGCTGGGCGTTCGTGGAGCGGCTGGCGGCGGTCGGCCGGTTCGACGAGGCGGAGATCGCGGGCGAGTACGAGCGGGACAAGACGGCCGCCGGCGAGCGCCACGCGGCCACCGCCCGTGCCGCCCGTCCGACCGAGGAGGCGAAGGCCGAGGCGTGGGCGTCGGTCATCGAGTCCGACAAGCTGCCGAACGCCGTGCAGGAGGCGGTGATCGGCGGCTTCGTCCAGACCGACCAGCGTGAGCTGCTGGCGCCGTACACGGACCGGTACTTCGAGGTCCTGAAGTCGGTGTGGGACACCCGCTCGCACGAGATCGCCCAGCAGATCGCGATCGGCCTCTACCCGGCCCTCCAGGTCTCCGAGGAGACCGTCACCAAGACGGACACCTGGCTGGCCGCGGCCCAGCCGAACGCGGCCCTGGCCCGCCTCGTCTCGGAGTCCCGCGCGGGCGTCGAGCGCGCCCTGCGGGCCCAGGCGGCGGACGCGGCGGCCGAGTAGCGCGGCGAGTAGCGAGTAGCGAGTAGCCGACGGTACGACGAAGGGGGCGCCCGGGGCCGATGCCCCGGGCGCCCCCTTCCTCATGTGCACAGTCGTGCGGCGAGGTCCAGCATCGTGCGCACCCGCGGTCCGGTCAGGTGCCGTTGGCGTTGCTGTCCCCTGTGGTTTCCTTCTTGTCCAACGGGCGGATCTCGATCTTGGTAGGCATTTCAACTCCCCCTTTCGGTAAGGACGTTGATGGTCCCCATGGGAACTCCCGTCGTAACGGCTGTCAAGGGTGCCCCCGAGTCCCCCGCTCCCCATCACCCAGGGGGAGTCGAGTACCCGTGCTCACGCCCGGGGTGCCCGTGGGTTGCGAGCATCGGCGCAACGGCGCGGTACGGAGCGCCGGTTCGTCCAGTCGCGCACTCAGACCGTCACGGAGAACCCGTCATGTCCCGTCGTACCGCTCTGTCCGTCGCCGCCGGTGTCGTCGTCCTCACAGGCGCCGGGGCCTTCGCCCTCGCCTACGCGGGGGACCAGCCGCCCGCCTTCGCGCACAGCACCGCCCGCTACACCGCGCCCGCCGGGGGCCGGGACGGTTCGCTCACCTTCTCCACCGAGGTCACCGCGGCCTCCGGGGTGAAGAGCCTGAAGGTGCTGGCGTGGCGGGAGAAGTCCGGGTTCGCGAAGAAGCCGCCGACCGCCAAGGACATGGCCGAGGTGGAGTCGGCGGCCTGCGAGCCGGCCGAGACAGACACCACCCGGTGCGCGTACCGGGCCGCGGTGTCCGCCGCCGACGCCGCGTCGACCCCGCACGGCGCCTGGCACATCGCCGTACTCGCCACCGCCGAGGACGGCAGCACCACCCTGGACACCAGGGTGAGCGACTTCACCGTCGGCTGCGCCGGTCCGCCGCCGGTGGGATCCGCTCAGCCGACGTGCGCGGTCAGCGCCGACTCGATGTCCGCGCCCCGGGCGTCCTCCGCCGCCCAGGCCACGTACCCGTCGGGCCGCACCAGCAGCGTCGTACCGCGGTCGCTCGCCCAGTGCGCCACGGCCAGCCGGTCCGCGCGCCCCTCGCCCGCGTCGTACGACCCCGGGGTGACCAGGACGAACCGGCCACCGCGCAGAGCCTCGTAGAGACGGCCGCCGCCGGCCAGGGCGAGGTCGGGGACCCGGGCGCCGGTGACGGGGTGGGCGCCCCTCGGGGCCGGGTACCTGTAGCCGACGCCGGTGATCTGGCCCGTGATCCTGCGGCGGACGGGGGCGAGCCGGCCGAGGGCCGTGATGAGCGCGGCCCGCACCTGCAGCTGCCAGCCCTTGGCCATCGCGAGACGGACGAGCGCGCCGCTGCTGCGCAGGACCGACCTGCCGACGGGGTGGCGTTCGGCCTGGTAGGTGTCGAGCAGGTCGGGGGTGGCGTGGCCGTGCAGGACGGCGGTGAGCTTCCAGCTCAGGTTGGCCGCGTCCTGCAGACCGGTGTTCATTCCCTGGCCGCCGGCCGGGGTGTGCACATGCGCGGCGTCGCCGGCCAGGAAGACCCGGCCCACCCGGTAGCCGGGCGCCTGCCGCTCGTCGCTGTGGAAGCGGGACATCCAGCGGGCCTCGTGCATCCCGAAGTCCCGGCCCAGGACCAGCCGGGTGATCTCCCTGACCTCGTCGAGGTCGACCGGCTCGTGGTCGGGGACGTCGCGGCCGCGGTGCCAGCAGATGACCCGGTAGTAGCCGTCGCCGAAGGGCGCGAGGAAGACGAACGCGTCGCCGACCGCGGCGGCCGTGATCAGCGTCTCGGGCTTCTCGTCGAGCAGTACGTCGGCGAGGACGACGGACCGGATGGCCGACCGTCCCGGGAACGGCAGCCCGATCGCCTCCCGCACGGCACTGCGCATGCCGTCGGTGCCGACGACGTACGCGGCCCGCAGGTCCTCGGCGCCCTCGACGTGGACGGTGACCCCGTCGGCGTCCTGCGTCAGCCCCGTCACCTCGGACTCGTAGCGGAAGTCGACGCCCGCCTCGACCGCGCGGCGCTCCAGCACCTTCTCCACCTCGTACTGCGGGAGCACCAGCACATGCCGGAAACGGGAGGGGAGGCCGCCGAGGTCGAGGGTGAGCCCGTCGAAGAGGTTGAGCCGGGTCAGCGGCCGGCCGACGGCCTCCAGGTCGTCGGCGACGGCACGGGCGTCGAGCTGCTCCAGGGCGCGGGCGTGCAGGACGAAGGCGCGGGAGAGCTTGCTGGTCTTGTGGGGCCGCTTCTCCAGGAGGGTGACCGGGACGCCGGCGGCGGCGAGGTCACCGGCCAGGAGCAGGCCGGTGGGACCGGCGCCGACGACGATCACGTGGGGGGCGTGGGCGGCTTGGTCGGCGTGGGGGGCTTGGTCGGCGTGGGGGGCTTGGTCGGCGTGGGGGGCTTGGTCGGCGTGGGGGGCTTGGTCGGCGTGGGGGGCTTGAGGGGTGGGGCCAGTCGTGCCGTTCATGAGGGCCTCCTGGGGCGGCAACGCTCGTTGGCCCACGGTTGTGGGCCAACAGTTGTTGGCCAACGGCTGCGGGTCACCGTTTGTGGTCAACGGCTGCGGGTCACCGTTAGCTGGTCAACGGCTGTGGGCCTACGGGCGTTGGTCAACACTTGTTGGTCAACACTTGTTGGCAAGCATAGGGCGGGGCAGGCGCGAGAGTCAACAGGTGTTGGCCCACACTCGTTGGCCTACACTTGTTGGCCCACATATGTTGGCCTACGCTCGTTGGCATGACCGGCACCCCCAGCAGAAACACAGAGCCCACGAACGGCTCGGCGGCACGCCGCTCCGACGCCAGCCGCTCCGCCATCCTGGCCGCGGCCCGCGAGCGCTTCGCCACCGACGGCTACGAGCGGGCCACCATCCGCGCCATCGCCAGGGACGCGCACATCGACCCGTCCATGGTCATGCGCTACTTCGGCAACAAGGACGGCCTGTTCGCGGCGGCCGTCGCGCTCGATCTGCGGATGCCTGACGTGTCCCAGGTGCCGCGCACCGAGGTCGGGCGGGCGCTGGTGGCCCACTTCCTGACCCTCTGGGAGACGAACGAGGAGCTCACCGCGGTGCTGCGGGTCGGCATCACCAACAAGGCGGGGGCCGAGCGGCTGCAGGGCATCTTCCGGGAGCAGGTGGTACCGGTGGCCCAGCGGGTGTGCCCGGACCCCGAGCAGGTGCGGACACGGGCGGGGCTGTGCGCCGCGCAGTTGATGGGGCTCGCACTCACCCGTTACGTGCTGCGGCTGCCGCCGGTGGTGGCGCTGGCGCCGGAGGAGATCCTGGCATGGCTCGGGCCGACCCTGCAGCGGTATCTGACCGCGCCGAGCCCCTGAGCGACGCGCCGAGGGCGCCGGTCAGCTCCCGTACATCCCGTCGGGGGATGTACGGAAGGCGACCGGCGCCCTCGGTGGAGAAGCGGAGGTCAGGCCTTCGCCTTGGCCTTCGTCGTGCCCGGCTTGGTGACCCGGATCTTGGACTTGTCCAGCACCATGACCAGGCCCGCGATGACCGCGAACAGCACGAGCGGGATCAGGACGTAGAGACCCAGCGTCTCGATGACGCTCAGGCCATTGCCGGGGTCGTCGCCGTCGTCACGCGTGAGCGCGAGGGCAGGGGACGACATGAGCAGCATCATCAGCGTCGTACCGGCAGCCAGGGCGCCGGCGCGCAGGGCGTTCTTCTTGTCCACGTTGCCAAAGTTAGCGGGCCGACTTGAGGGGCGCGCGTCCGGGGTCCCCGTACGCGGCCCGCACACCACGGCGACCGTTCCGGGGCTGCCGCCCGGAGCTCCGTATCGGCCTGAACGGCCTCGTCCTCGCCCCTCCGACACCGGACGGGTTGCAGGTGCGTTGCAGATGCGGCTGGGCCCCGTCGCGACCGCCCGCCCGGCCGTCCGAGAACCGACACCGTCCGACCACCGCCTCACACCCCGGAACGAGCCGGAACGAGCCGGAACGAGCCGGACGGCGGTGCCGGTCAACCACCGGTCTCAACGGGTCTCAACCGGTCTCATGCCCCGGACGGGCTGGGAAGAGGCACCGCGCGGTCGTTCTCCTCCTGGTCGGGCGGGTTGTCCGACCGCAGTACCGCCAGGAGTGCCCGAACCCTCCCTGATTCCATCAGCTCCTCCAGTGTCACCGGGCGGCCCGTCGCATCGGCGATCGGGAGGCGCCAGTTCGGGTACTGGTCCCAGGTGCCGGGGAGGTTCTGGGGGCGGCGGTCGCCGACCGTGTCGGGGAGCCAGAGGCCGACCATGCGGGCCGGGGTGCGGAGCAGGAAGCGGTGGACGGCCTGGATCTCGGCCTCCTCGTCACCGGCGTCGGACACGGCCAGCAGGCCCAGCCTGGTCAGCAGGGCCAGCCACTCCGCCGTGTCGGCCGCCGCGTCCGCCCGCTCCTCGGCCACCGGACGGGTCAGCAGGCCCAGCCGGTCGCGGAGTTCGACGTGCTCGCCGGTGAGGCGGGCGGCGGTGGGCGGCAGGTCGTGGGTGGTTGCGGTGGCGAGGCAGTCGGCGCGCCAGCGCTCCGGGGGGAGCGGGCGGCCGTCGCCGTCCCAGTCCCGTTCGAACCAGAGCACCGACGTACCGAGCACCCCGTGCCGCTGGAGCGTCTCGCGCACCCCCGGCTCCACGGTGCCCAGGTCCTCCCCGATCACCACCGCCCCCGCCCGGGTCGCCTCCAGGGCCAGCAGGGCGAGCATGGCCTCGGCGTCGTAGCGGACGTAGGTGCCCTCCGTGGGCGGTCGGCCCTCCGGCACCCACCACAGCCGGAACAGGCCCATCACATGGTCGATGCGCAGGGCGCCGGCGTAGCGGAAGAGGGCGCGCAGCAGCTGGCGGTAGGGGGCGTGGCCGGAGGCGGCGAGGCGGTCGGGACGCCAGGGCGGCAGGCCCCAGTCCTGGCCGCGGGCGTTGAAGGCGTCGGGCGGGGCGCCGACGGACATCCCGGCGGCGAAGAACGCGCGCTGCGCCCAGGCGTCCGCGCCCTGGGGGTGCACGCCGACGGCGAGGTCATGCACGATCCCGACCGGCATCCCGGCCTCGCGGGCGGTGTGCTGGGCGGCGATGAGCTGGGTGTCGGTGAGCCAGGCGAGCCGCGAGTGGAAGGCGACCCGGTCACGCAGCCCGGCGCGGGCCCGGGCGGTCTGCGGTGAGCGGGGGTCGCGCAGGGCCTCGGGCCACCGGTGCCAGTCGGAGCCGTGCCGCTCGGCGAGCGCGTACCAGGTGGCGTGGTCCTCCAGGGCCGGTCCCTGTTCGGCGCGGAAGGCGTCGTAGGCGGCCTGCCGGGCGGGGGTGAGCGGTACGGCGGCCAGCGCCTCCAGCGCTTCCCGCTTCAGCTCCCAGACCGCGTCCCGGTCGATGTGGGCGCCCTGGTCGAGGACGGCGGCGCGCAGGCGCTCGGCGCGTTCCGCGAGGGCGGGGTCCGGGACGTACTCGGGGACGGACTCCAGTCGCAGATGCACCGGGTCGGGGAAACGGCGGGAGGAGGGGCGGTACGGGGAGGGGTCGGTCGGGGGGCCGGGCACGGCCGCGTGCAACGGGTTGACCTGGACGAATCCGGCACCGGCGGTGCGTCCTGCCCAGTCGGCCAGTTCGGCGAGGTCACCGAGGTCGCCCATGCCCCAGGAGCGGCGGGAGAGGAGCGAGTACAGCTGGACGAGGAGTCCGTACGAGCGGCCGGCCGGGGTGGGCAGCCGGTCGGGGGCGACGATCAGGTGGGCGCGGGCGGTACGGCCGTCGGGCGCGGCGGCGGTCAGCAGGTGCACGCCCGTCGGCAGGTCCCGTACGTCGTCCCGGGTCTCCCCGTCCTCCGTCCGTACCTCCAGCCGGGTACCGGCGGGCAGGTCGAGGGCGGGGTCGCCGGAGCCGGCCCAGTGGACGACCGTCGGCGGCAGCAGCCGTTCGGCGAGGTCCCGCTCCCGGTCGGCGAGGGCGGTGCGGACGGCCTCCGGGCCGCTCGCGTCGACGCCCAGGGCGGCCAGCGCGGCGGTCACGGCGCCGGCGGAGGCCGCGACCGTACGGTCCGGGGACGGGCTGTAGGAGGTGGCGACGCCGTGCAGCTCGGCCAGCCGGCACAGCCCCCGGTCCAGGGCTTCGCTCATCTACAACCCCGGCTCACTGGTCAGCGGGGTCGCGTCGGCGAGCGGCGGTTCGCTGGTGAGGGGCTCGGCGTCGGGCAGCGGCGGCTCGCTGGTCAGCGGCGCCTCCGCGCAGACGGTCTCGGCGCTGAACACACACAGACGGGACTCCTCCTCGGTCTCCACCGGGGGTTTGAACTGGGCCGGGATCGGATGGTGAACCGTTGCGGCCACGGTGGCCTCCTTGTCCTGACGTCGGGTACCGCGGCGTATGCCGCGTCTCGGCAGGCCTACCCCATCGTGGCGAGGGCACTCCCCACGGCCGTCCCAGCGCCCGGCGAACCGATCGCGTCCGGGTGATCGATAAAGACGGTGTGAGACTGTTCCGCCCCATGGGGGGCCACCGGGAGAACGACGAGACGGCCGACGGGGACGCGGCGCTGCTACGGGCCGTCGCGGCCGGCGACGGCTCGGCGCTGGCCGTCCTGTACGACCGCCACGCGGGCTGGCTGCACGCACGACTGACCCGGCGCTGCGCCGACCCCGAGGTGGTGCGGGAGGTGCTCCAGGACACCTTCGTCACGGTGTGGCGGTCGGCGGCCGGGCATCGCGGGCAGGAGGCCGGCGGCTGGCTGTGGACGATCGCCGCCCGCCGGCTGGTGGACGCCCGCCGGGTGCAGGAACGGGCCGCACGGGTGGAGCCCCTGCCCGACCCCGCCGTCACGCCCTCCGCGGAGGACCGGGTGCTCGCGGGCCTGGAGTACGGCGATGTCGGCACCGCCCTGGACCGGATCTCCCCCGAACTCCGCGAGGTGCTGCGGGCGACGGTCGTGGACGGCCTGAGCACCCGGGAGACCGCGCGGCTGCTCGGTATACCGGAGGGCACGGTCAAGTCCCGCGCGCTCCGGGCACGGGCCGAACTCCGCGCCGCCCTGGCCCAGTTGAACCCCTCGCCGATGGGAGGCCCGGCATGACGGCGATCTGGCACGCCTCGGACGACCTCACCCTGCGTTATGCCGACGGCTCCCTGCCGGAAACAGAAGCGTGGTCCCTGGAGAAGCACCTGGAAACCTGCACGACCTGCGCGACCCGAGTATCAGCGGCGGTGCGGAACACAGCAGCGGGACCGGCACTGGCGGAGATACGGGACCTGGTACTGGCAGAGGTGGGGGACTCGGCACCGACGGCCCCCACAACGCGCGCCATGGGGGCGCGGCGCTCTGACATGCGCGGCTCCGCCGCGTCGGCGCGACGAGCCCCCACCCGGCCGCACCGGCCCTCACGTCTCCACCCCGCCCTCTGGTCCCTGGGCCCCGCCCTGAGAGGCACCTGGCTGCTGGCCCTCCTCGCGGTAAGCCTCACCGCCCTCCTCCTGGACCGCGCCGCCGGTTACGAGGCCACCCGCACCCTCCTCCTCACCCTCGCCCCGGTCGTCCCCGTGGCCGGCGTGGCCCTCTCCTACGGCCCGCACGCCGACCCCCTGTACGAGATCACCGCGGCCACCCCCTCCGGCGGTCTGCGCCTCGCGCTCACCCGCACCGCCGCCGTCCTCGCCGTGAGCCTCCCCGCGCTGACCGTCACCGGCGCCGCGCTGCCCGCCTCGGGCGCCCCCGGCGCCGCCGACTGGCTGCTGCCGGGCCTCGCGCTGACCCTCGGCTCTTTGGCGCTCGCGTCCTACGTCGGCTGCCGTACCGCGACCGCGGTGATCGGGGGCAGCTGGCTGGCCGCCGTCCTCGTCCCGGCCGTCGCCGACCACGGCGGCCCGTTCACCGCACGGCTGGCCGGACAGCTGTCCGCCCGCTTCGACGGCACCCAGGCCGGCTGGGCCGCGGCCGCCGTCGCGTGCGCCGCGCTCCTGGCCGTCCGCCGGGGCGCCTACGACCACTTGGAGAACCGTTGAGCATACGAGTGACCGGCCTGTGCGTCCGGCACCGCCGGACCGTCGCCCTGGACTCGGTCGACCTCGCGCTCGGCACCGGCGTGCACGGGCTGCTGGGTCCGAACGGCGCCGGGAAGACCTCGCTGATCAGGGTGCTGGCGACGGTCGCCAGGCCGACCGCGGGCCGGGTGCAGTTGCTCGGCCGGGACACCGCCGGGCATCGCGCCCTCGGCGAGGTACGCGCCCGGCTGGGCTATCTGCCGCAGGAGTTCGGCTACTACCCGGGGTTCACGGTGCGGGAGTTCGTGGCGTACGTGGCCTGGCTGAAGGAGATGCCGGCCGCCGAGGTCCCGGCGGCCGTGGAGCGGGCGGTGACCCGGGTCGGGCTCGCCGACCGGGCCGACGCGAGGATCCGGACGCTGTCGGGGGGCATGGTCCGCCGGGTCGGCATCGCGCAGGCGGTCGTCAACGAACCGGAGGTCCTGCTGCTCGACGAGCCGACCGCCGGCCTGGACCCCGAACAACGCGTGGAGTTCCGCGAGTTGCTGCGCGAGCTGGGCGCCTCGGCGACCGTGGTCGTCTCCACCCACCTGGTGGAGGACGTGGCGGCGGCCTGTACGGAGGTCACCCTTCTGGACGCGGGCCGGGTCGCCTACCGGGGCACACCCGAAGCGCTGGCCGCCCTGGGCGAGGTGTCCGACGGCCCCGGCGATCATCCCATCGAGCGCGGCTACACGACGGCCCTGCGCACCCACCGCACCACGGAGGCGCTGCGATGAACGCCATGACACAGGCGGCGGCGCCTTTCCGTACGGAAGCCCGCCGGGGTTTCGCCCCCTGGGCCGGGCTCACCGTGCTGCTGACGCTGGGCGTGCTGCTCGCCGCGTCGGCCGACAAGTGGCAGGGCGGCTGGGCGGAGACGGCCGTCCAGCTGCACAACGCCGTGCTGATCACGGTTCCGGCGGCCGCGGCGGCGGGTTGCTGGCAGGGCGGGCGGGAGCGGCGGCGCCGTACGGAGGAGCTGTGGGGGACGGCGGTACGGCCGCCGCTGGCCCGGTTCCTGGTGTCCGCGCTGCCGACGGCGCTCTGGGTGGTCGCCGGGTACGCGGGCGCGACGGGGCTGGCGCTGCTCGCGACCTGGCCGTACGCCTTGGGGGACGGTCCCCGGCTGACCCTGGTGCCCACCGACGCGTTCGTGTCGGGGGCCGCGGTGCTGGTCGGTCATGCGGTGGGGCGGCTGGTGCCCTCACGGCTCGCGGCTCCGCTGCTGGCGACGGCCGGGTATGTCGGGCTGGGGCTGACGGCGGCGGCGCACGAGGGGGCCGGGCGGTATCTGAACCCCGCGTTCTCGGTCATGGAGACCCAAGTGCCGGTGTGGTGGCAGCCGTCCGCGATGGCGGTCTGGGCGGGAGGCCTGGCGGGGGCGGCCGTACTGGCGTACGCGGCCGGGCGCCGGTGGACCGCCCTGCTGCCGCTGGCCGCCGCGACGGCCGCCGCCGTGCTGCTCACGCAGACCGGGGACGGGCTGTGGCGCACCGACCCGCTCGTCCACCGGCAGATGTGCGACGCGTCCGTCACCCCGGCGGTGTGTGTGAACGCCCGGTACGCGGGTGCCCTCCCGCGGCTCACCGAGGCGCTGTCGGGCGTCACCGGCAGGCTGGAGGGCGTACGGAACCTGCCGGTGCGCTGGGCGGACCGGTACGGCGAGCCGCGCGAGGACGAGGCGCAGCTGCCGTCCCTGACGCCGCTCGGCTGGTCGTTCGTGCGGGGGCGGCTGACCGATCCCGGGATGTTCGCGCGGCAGGCGGTGGGGGCGCTGGAGCTGCGCGGCGACTGTCCGGACGAGCTGTCGGACAAGCGGATCGACCGGGCCGACGACGCGGTCGAGAACTACCTCTCGCCCGAGCCCTCACAGGAGGATTTCGACCGCCTGGAGGCCCACGGCGACGCGGAGCACCGGGCCGCGCTGGCCGAGCGGCGCGCCGCCCGGGCCCGGCTGGCGGCGATGAGCGGTGCGGAACGCCGAAGCTGGCTGTCGGCGTACTTCGCGGCCCGGGCCGCGTGCGACCCGAAGGGGGTGCCGGCCCTGTGAACTCCGTCCGGCGACCACTCGCTCTCTACGCCCGCTCCCGCGCGGTTCCCGCCAGCCTCGTCGCGCTCGCCGGGACGGCCGCCTTCGCCGTCTGGGCGGCGGCCCGCCTGAACGGTTTCCTGGACCCCGACCGCCGGGTGCCGGTGGTCGCGCTGGCCCCGCTGCTGGCGGCCGCGGTGATCGGGGTGAGCCTGTACTCGCCCTCCGACGAACTGGACCGCACGGCGGTACGGCCGTGGTGGCCGCGCCGGCTGGCCCAGCTGGCCGGGCTCACCGCGCTCGCGGCCGTGCTGCTGCCGCTGGCGGTGCTGGGGCATCCGGAGACCTTCGGGCCACCGGCCGTGATCCGCAACACGCTGGGCTGTACCGGGGTGACGGCCGCGGCGGCGGTGCTGCTCGGCGCCCGGCTGAGCTGGCTGCCGGCCTTCGGTTACGTCAGTGCCGTGTACCTGGGCGCGGCGGGGGCGCGCGGAAGCGCGGCGACGGTGTGGGCGTGGCCCGTGCAACCGGGCGCGCAACCTGGCGCCTGGGCGGCGGCGCTGGGGGCGTTCGCGGTGGGCGGTGCGCTGTATGTCGTACGCGGTGCCCGCACCGAAGGGCCCCGTGGCTGAAGCGGGCAGCCACGGGGTATGCGAAAGCCCGGATCGTCAGGCGGAGATGCCGTCGATCCGGGCCAGGGCGTCGTCCGCGCCGTACGGCTGCAAGTAGGGCAGCCAGCGCGGGTCCCTATGGCCGGTCCCGATGATGCGCCAGGCCAGGCCGGTGGGTGGGGCGGGTTTGTGCCGCAGCCGCCAGCCGATCTCGAAGAGATGGCGGTCGGCTTTGACGTGGTTGCAGCGACGGCACGACGCGACCACGTTGTCCCAGACGTGCTGACCCCCGCGGCTGCGCGGGATGACGTGGTCGACGCTGGTTGCGACGCCACCGCAGTACATGCACCGGCCCCCGTCGCGCGCGAAGAGCGCCCTTCGGGTGAGCGGAACGGGCCCTCGGTAGGGAACCCGGACGAATCGCTTGAGCCGGACCACGCTGGGTGCGGGGACTGTGACGGTTGCGCTGTGCATATAGGCGCCGGATTCCTCCAAGGCGACTGCCTTGTTCTCCAGGACGAGGACGAGCGCGCGGCGGAGCGGTACGACGCCGAGCGGCTCGTACGACGCGTTGAGGACCAGGACATGCGGCACGGGGGCCTCCTTGGGCGTCGGCGGCGCGTGGCTCGCGCCGGGACGATCTGTGGTCAGTGTCCCCTCTTGCCTGGTGGCCGCGCCACCATGTCCGCGTAACGGCCTGGGAGTGTTTTCGACCACACCGCATTCATCCCCCGGCTACCCCCCTTTTCAAGCGAGCCTGTTCAACCGGGAGGCCCGCGAAGTGAGCACGGTCTCTCCTTCTCGTATCCGTCGGGCGCACACACGATGCCCCGTTAGTGTGGTGATCCTGCCCGTCCGGTGACCTTTTCGTGACCTTGAACGCCGTACGTGACCGTGAACGCCGTACCGGAGGGCAGTACCGCACCGCCTGGAGGTACCCGCCGTGTCCTTGCCCGCCGTCCTGCCGGCCGCCGGTCCGTCGCCGTCGCCGACCCCCTCGGGATCGTCCACCCCGGCGGTGCCCTCGCTCCAGGACGCCCAGGAGAGCGCCACGAACGCCGCGAGCTGGGTCGAGCAGAACTGGTCGACATGGCTGGCGATAGGTCTGAAGGTGCTGCTGATCCTGGTGATCGCGGTGGTCCTCAGAAGGGTCGTGCTGCGGGCGATAACCAAGCTCATCGACCGTATGAACCGGACCGTCGAGTCGGCGGAGGGCACCACCCTCGGCGGGCTGCTGGTCAACGCCGAGCGGCGGCGGCAGCGCTCGCAGGCGATCGGGTCCGTGCTGCGGTCGGTGGCGAGCTTCGTGATCCTGGGCACGGCCGCGCTGACAGTGCTGTCCGCCTTCCAGATCAACCTGGCGCCGCTGCTGGCGTCGGCCGGTGTGGCCGGTGTGGCGATCGGTTTCGGCGCCCGCAACCTGGTCACGGACTTCCTGTCCGGCGTGTTCATGATCCTGGAGGACCAGTACGGCGTCGGCGACTCGATCGACGCGGGGGTCGCCTCCGGCGAGGTGGTCGAGGTCGGCCTGCGGGTGACCAAGCTGCGCGGCGACAACGGAGAGATCTGGTACGTCCGCAACGGTGAGATCAAGCGCATCGGCAACCTCTCGCAGGGCTGGGCCACGGCCGGTGTCGACGTCACCGTCCGGCCCAGCGAGGACCTGGACCGGATGCGGGCCACCCTGGACGAGGTCGCCGAGAAGATGGCCAAGGAGGAGCCCTGGAACGAGCTGCTGTGGGGCCCGATCCAGATCCTCGGCCTGGACTCCGTCCTCATCGACTCGATGGTGGTCCGCCTCTCCGCCAGGACCATGCCCGGCAAGGCCCTGACGGTGGAGCGCGAGCTGCGCTGGCGGATCAAGCGGGCCTTCGACGAGGCGGACATCAGCATGGTCGGCGGCGCCCCCACCGCACTCTCGGAGGACGAGGCCCCGGACCCGACGGCGGCCGTGGCGGCACCGTCGGCGTTCGCCAACGCGGACTCCCCGCAGGTGGCGGCCACGACACCGATCGCTGCGCAGCGGCCGCCGACGGCGGGGAAGTAGCGGAACGGTTCAGCACACTCGTTCGAGTGAACGGTGGAGCATTCCGGCGTCTCACGACGTGCGGGGTGCCCCATCATGCTGCCGGGGCACCCAGCGCAGGCTTAGCCTGGCATCAATCCTACGAGGAGACCCAGCGATGAGCGCGGAGCCGATCATGGAACCGGTCAGGCCGCAGGCGGACCCCATCGACCTGTTGATCGCGCTCGAAAAGGCAGCGTCGCCGATGCCAATTCGAGCGGAGTTCGTCGAGGGGACGGGCTACGTGCCACCTCAGCCAGAACACCGGCACAATGCGGGTGCCGTGAAGCTCATCGTCCAGTTTCACCTGGCCGGACTGGACCTGGCCGGCGTGAACGATGGCTTCCGAGTGCCCCACCCAGACGGTCGAACGATGGCTTTGGTCGTCCCGGACTTCTACGTCTGCCGCCGCACTCCGACCGAACTCGACGAGTCGTATCGCAGAGCCCACAGGGGCTGGTATCCCATCGACATGATCGCCCTCGTCGGCGAGGTCACTTCCACCAACCACGAAACGGACACCGGTCCCAAGTTCCGCACCTACGCGGCCGCCGGTGTACCTGTCTATGTCCTCATCAACCGCCATTCCAAGACCGCCCACTGCTACACCGACCCCGTCCTCCCCGGCGACGACCCCACCGAGGCCTACTACAAGACCGACGAGAAGGTGAGCCTCGGCGACCCGCTCCCCCTCCCGGCGCCCTACCCCACCCTCGACACGGCCCCCTTCCGCGGCGACTGAGCGGCCCTCGGCTCAACGGCCTTCGAGTGTGCGCACCATCTGTTCGAGTGTGCGCACCATCTGACAGAGCGCGACGAAGACGGCGCCCCGGAAGAGGACGACGCCGCCCTCAAGACGTTGCCGGCGCGGACCTCGACGCGGGCCTCCCCGGTGGACTCAGCTCTCTTCGAGGGGCCATATTCAGTCGCCGTTCTCCTGGCCGGTGCCGGGATCCAAGAGCAGGAAGCCATCAGAAGGGCCCGCCTGACCAGGCGCGACGAAGATCCTTACGGAGTCCTGATCACGGAGCGGGGTCCGGCCGGATTCAGATGTTCTTCACAGCTCCCCCGCATTCTCCGCGCGTCCCGCGATCATCTAGGGTCACTCCACCACGGGTCCTTGTTCTGGAGCGCGAAGTCGCCCGGGGACCCGTAGTGAATGTGGGGATACATGAGAAAGCTCGCCATAGGCGCCGCCCTGTCCGGCGCCCTGGCCCTGGCCGGACTCGCGGCGCCCGCCGCCTCCGCGGCCACGAGCACGCCCGATCTGAAGTTCACCGGCATCAAGGTGAACAACGGCAAGGCCATCGTGGTCGGCACCACCAAGTCGGTGAGCGTGCCGGTGACGTACACCCTGACCCGGCCCGTGGACGTGGACGTGGACGGCGACTCGTCGTTCGCCGGCGTGATCCTCTACCGCGGCACCCTGAAGTCGTTGCAGAACGTGGTCGGCCCCGACGACCTGCCCACCTGCACGACGACGGCGACTACGGACACGACCGTCACCGCGAGTTGCTCCGAGAAGATCGTCATCGCCCCGGAGGAGGGCCTGTTCGAGGCCGCCGACGCCACCACCTGGAAGGCCGGCGGCTTCTACAGCTACGTCGACGGCACCGTCTCGGACGACTTCCTCAGCTCCAACTCGGGCACCGCGATCTGGGGCAACCTCGGCACGGCCAAGGTGCAGCGCGCGGCCAAGCTGACCGCCGACGCCTCGCCGGAGCCGGTGACCAAGGGCAAGACGATCACCGTCAAGGGCAAGCTGACCCGGGCCGACTGGGACGCCGTCGCATACAAGGGCTACCAGGGACAGAAGGCCGTCCTGCAGTTCCGCGCCGAGGGCGGCAAGACGTACACGGACGTCAAGGGCATCACCTCCGGCACCGGCGGCGCCCTGTCCACCACGGTGAAGGCGTCGAAGAGCGGCTACTACCGCTATGTCTTCGCCGGTACGACGACCACCGCGGCGGCGACGGCCACGGGTGACTTCATCAAGGTCAAGTAGCCCCTGCGGTCGCCTCACCACAGGGCCCGTCCGGTCTTCCGGGCGGGCCCTTCGTGCGTCCGAGCGCAGGTAACGAGTGGGTTGCCGCGCCGGCGGGCTATTGACGCTCTCCTTCCGGCGCCCTACGTTTTCCAGCCAACAGGAAACTTTCCTAACAGTGATCAACGGATGAGCGATCCGGTGAGCCGTCGGGGCCAGTGATCCGGGCCAGTGATCCGGGCCAGTGATCCGGGCCAGTGATCGGGCCAGTGATCCGGGCGGGTCACCCGGGTGGACCGATCACCCAGGTCACTGGGAAACTGAGCGGCTGGAAAGGCAGGTGTCGAACCGCATGGCAGGAACCGCCGGTACGCCGGGCACCCCGCGCGTACTCCGCGCCATGAACGACCGCGCCGCACTGGACCTGCTGCTGGAGCACGGCCCGCTGTCGAGGACCCGGATCGGCAAGCTCACCGGCCTCTCCAAGCCGACCGCCTCCCAGCTGCTGGCCCGCCTGGAGGCGGCCGGGCTGGTGCTGGCGACCGGCACGAGCGAGGGCCGGCCGGGCCCCAACGCCCAGCTGTACGCGGTGAATCCGGCCGCCGCCTACGCCGCCGGGCTCGACGTCAACCCGGCCCGGATCCGGGCCGCCGTCGCCGACGTCACCGGCCGTACCGTCGGCGAGTACGAACTCCCCACCCCGGGAAGGCGGTCGGCCCAGTCCGTCGTACGGCAGGTCACCGACGCCCTCGACGGTGCCGTGAAGGCGGCCGGGCTGGCCAGGGACGACGTCCGCCGGCTGGTCATCGGCACACCCGGCGCCTTCGACCCCAACACCGGCCGGCTGCGCTACGCCTCGCACCTGCCCGGCTGGCACACCCCCGCGCTGCTCGACGACCTCGCCGCCGCGCTGCCGATGCCGGTCGAGTACGAGAACGACGTCAACCTCGTCGCCATCGCCGAACAGCGGCTCGGCGCGGCCCGCGGCCACGGCGACTTCGTGCTGCTGTGGAACGAGGAGGGCCTCGGCGCCGCCCTGGTCCTCGGCGGCCGGCTGCACCGCGGCTGGACCGGCGGTGCCGGTGAGGTCGGCTTCCTGCCGGTGCCGGGCACCCCGCTGGTCCGCCAGGTCATCAAGGCCAACAGCGGCGGTTACCAGGAACTCGCCGGTGCGCAGTCGCTGCCCAGGCTGGCCGGCGCGCTCGGCATCGGGGACCTGCCGACCGGGTCGCACTCCGAGGTGGCCGCCGCGCTCGTCGCCCGCGCCGCCGATCACGGCAGCGGACCGCACCACGAACTCCTGCGGACCTACGCGACCCGGGTCGCCACGGGTCTCGCCTCCCTCGTCTCCGTCCTCGACCCCGAACTCGTCGTCCTCAGCGGCACCGTCCTGACCTCCGGCGGCGAAGTACTGCGCGCCCTGGTCCAGGCCGAGCTGGAGGAGCTGGCAGCCGCCCGGCCGCGGCTCGTCGTCGGCGACGTCCAGGAACACCCCGTGCTGCGCGGCGCACTGGAGAGTGCGCTCGCGACCACCCGCGACGAGGTCTTCGACACCTCGCGCTGATCCGTACCAGCCCCGCACCAGCCCCTTTCAGCCCCCCGCACCGGCCCCTTCCCTGACCGCCCGCCCTTGGGAGACCTTGCCATGCCCATACCCTCCGCTGCCCGAAAGACGGCTTTTGCCCTGACCGCCCTGACCGGTTCGCTCGCCCTTCTCACCGCCTGTACCGGCCAGTCCTCCTCCGGCGCCACCGACGACGCCTCCGCGGACACCACCATCAACTTCTGGCACGCCTGGAGCGCGCCGAGCGAGGTCAAGGCCGTCAACGCGCTGATCGCCGGCTTCGAGAAGGCGCACCCCAACATCCACGTCAACGTCGTCGGCAACATGACCGACGACAAGATGAACCAGGCGCTGCGCACCGGCGGCGACAAGGCCCCGGACGTCATCTCGTCCTTCACCACCAACAGCGTCGGCAAGTTCTGCGACTCGGGCGCGCTGGTCGACCTCAACCCCTTCTTCAAGAAGTCGGGCATCGACCCGGAGACGACGTTCCCGAAGCCGATGAACGAGTACACCCAGTTCGAGGGCAACCGCTGCTCGGTGCCGCTGCTCGGGGACGCGTACGGGCTCTACTACAACAAGACGGCGTTCAAGAAGGCCGGCATCGCCGGCCCGCCGAAGACCTGGTCCGAATTCGAGTCCGACGCGAAGAAGTTGACGATCGCTCAGGGTGACAGCTACAAGCAGCTCGGATTCATGCCGGACTACCACGGCTGGGAGACCACGACCGAGCACTACCTCGGACAGTTCTCGCCGACGTACTTCGACAGCCAGGGCAAGTCGAACGTCGCCAAGGACCCGGCCTTCGAGAAGTCCTTCACGCTCCAGAAAGACCTCGTCGACCAGCTCGGCGGCTACAAGAAGCTGGAGACATTCCGGGCCACGCTCGGCGACGAGTGGGGCCCCAAGCACCCCTTCCAGACCGGCCAGGTCGCCATGCAGCTCGACGGCGAGTGGCGGCTCGGCATGGCCCTGGACGCCAAGCCGAACTTCGACATAGGTGTCGCCCCGATGCCGGTTCCCGACGACCAGGCCGCCCAGTACGGCAAGGGCTACATCACCGGCACCATCGCCGGTGTCGCCGCCACCAGCAAGAAGCAGAACGCGGCCTGGGAGTTCGTGAAGTACATCAGCACCGACACGGACGCGGTGGTGGACTTCTCCAACGCCATCCACAACGTGCCGTCCACGCTGGCCGCCCTGAAGTCGCCGAAACTGAAGTACGACCCGCGGTTCAAGACGTTCCTGGACATCGCCGCGAACCCGGACTCCACGACGGCACCGGCCTCCGTCAACGGCGGTGTGTACCTGGTGACGATCCAGCAGCTCGGCTACGACTACGAGAGCGGCAAGGTCACCGACCTGAAGGCGGGCCTCAAGCAGGCCGCCGCGCAGATCGACACGGACATCGCGCAGGCGAAGTAGCGATGAGCACGATCACACTGGCGTCGAAGCGCCGCAGCTCTGGCCTTGTGGCGAAGCGCAGGAAACAAGCACTTCGCACTCTCGCCTTCATGTCGCCCTGGCTGATCGGCTTCGCGGTCTTCTTCGCGTATCCGCTGATCTCGACGGTCTACTTCTCGTTCATGCACTACGACGGTTTCAAACCGCCGACGTGGAACGGCACGAAGAACTGGACGTACGTCTTCGAGCACTATCCCTACTTCTGGCCCGCGATGCGCAACACCCTGTGGCTCGTGGTCGTGATGGTCTCGCTCCGGGTCGTCTTCGGCCTCGGCATCGGCATGCTCATCACGAAGATCAAGACGGGTACGGGCGTCTTCCGCACCCTCTTCTATCTGCCCTACCTGGCCCCGCCGGTCGCGGCCACCATGGCCTTCGCCTTCCTCCTCAACCCCGGCACGGGCCCGGTCAACTCGATCCTGGAGAAGATCGGCATCCCGGCCCCGGGCTGGTTCAACGACCCCACCTGGTCCAAGCCGGCGCTGACCCTGCTGGCGCTGTGGGGCATCGGCGACCTGATGGTCATCTTCATGGCCGCGCTGCTCGACGTGCCGGCGGAGCAGTACGAGGCGGCGGAGCTGGACGGCGCGTCGGCCTGGCAGCGCTTCCGGTACGTGACGCTGCCGAACATCTCGCCGATCGTGATGTTCGCGGTCGTCACGGGTGTCATCCAGACGATGCAGTACTACACCCAGCCGCTCATCGCCGGGAAGGTCGCCTCGGGGGTCATCCAGGGCGCGGGCACCCAGTTCGAGCCCGGGTATCCGGAGAAGTCGACGCTCACCCTGCCCCAGCTCGTCTACAACCTCGGTTTCCAGCGCTTCGACTACGGCTCCGCGTGTGTCGTCGCCCTCGTCCTCTTCGTCCTGTCCATGGTGTTCACGTCGTTCCTGATGCGGCGCCGGGGCGGTCTCATCCAGGCAGGTGACTGAACATGGCCCAGGTACTGGACCGGCCGGTGGACGTGGCCGGGCAGCCGATGACCTCGGCCGAACGCACCGCCCGCCGCAAGGCGTTGCTGAACTGGGTGGCGGTCCACTCCCTCGGTGTCGCCGCCGCCCTCTTCTTCACCCTTCCCTTCGTGTTCGTGTTCCTGACCTCGCTGATGAGCGACAGCCAGGCGCTCAGCCGGGACCTGATCCCGCACACCTGGGAGTGGGGCAACTACCGGAAGGTCTTCGACACCCCCGGCTTCCTGACCTGGTGGCGCAACACGCTGTTCTACGCCGGCCTGGGCACCGTCCTGACGGTCGTCTCCTCGTTGCCCGTGGCGTACGCGCTCGCGAAGTTCCGTTTCCGGGGCCGCAATCTCTCACTCATGCTGGTGATCTCGATGATGATGCTGCCACCGCAGGTGGTCATCATCCCGATGTACCTGTTCTGGGCGAAGCAGCTGGGCCTCTCCGGCACCCTGTGGCCGCTGATCGTGCCGATGGCGTTCGGTGACGCGTTCTCCATCTTCCTGCTGCGGCAGTTTCTGATGACGATCCCGAACGAGTACCTGGACGCGGCGAAGGTGGACGGCTGCGGGGATCTGCGCACCCTGCTGCGGGTGGTGATCCCGATGGCGAAACCGGGTATCGCCGCCGTCGCCCTCTTCCAGTTCTTCTACGCCTGGAACGACTACTTCGGCCCCCAGATCTACGCCTCGGAGAACCCGGGCGCCTGGACGCTGTCCTACGGCCTGGAGTCGTTCAAGGGCATGCACCACACCGACTGGAACCTCACCATGGCCGCGACCGTACTGGTCATGGCCCCCGTGATCCTCGTGTTCTTCTTCGCCCAGAAGGCGTTCGTCGAGGGCGTCACGCTCACCGGAGTGAAGGGTTAACCACGTATGAAACTCACTGTGGTCGGCGGAGGCTCGACCTACACCCCCGAACTCATCGACGGCTTCGCGCGGCTCAGGGACACCCTGCCCATCGAGGAACTGGTCCTGGTGGACCCGGCCGCCGAACGCCTGGAACTGGTGGGCGGACTGGCCCGCCGTATCTTCGCCAAGCAGGGCCACAGCGGCCGTATCGTCACCACCTCCGACCTGGACGCGGGCGTGGAGGGCGCCGACGCGGTGCTGCTCCAGCTGCGCGTCGGCGGCCAGGCGGCCCGGCAGCAGGACGAGACCTGGCCGCTGGAGTGCGGCTGCATCGGCCAGGAGACGACCGGCGCCGGCGGGCTCGCCAAGGCCCTGCGGACCGTCCCCGTCGTCCTGGACATCGCCGAACGCGTCCGCCGGGCCAACCCGGACGCCTGGATCATCGACTTCACCAACCCGGTGGGGATCGTCACCCGCGCCCTGCTCCAGGCCGGGCACCGGGCGGTCGGACTGTGCAACGTGGCGATCGGCTTCCAGCGGAAGTTCGCGAACCTGCTCGGTGTCACGCCGTCCGAGATCCACCTGGACCACCTCGGCCTCAACCACCTCACCTGGGAGACCGCGGTCCGCCTCGGCGGCCCCGAGGGCGAGAACGTGCTGCCCAAGCTGCTCGGCGAGCACGGCGACGCCATCGCCGCGGACCTGAGGCTGCCGACGGCGCTCCTCGACCGCCTGGGCGGCGTCATCCCGTCCTACTACCTGCGCTACTACTACGCGCACGACGAGGTCGTACGGGAGCTGCGCACCAAGCCGTCCCGGGCGGCCGAAGTGGCCGCGATGGAGAAACAGTTGCTGGAGATGTACGGCGACCCGGCCCTCGACGAGAAGCCGGAGCTGCTCGCCAAGCGGGGCGGCGCGTACTACTCGGAGGCGGCGGTGGACCTGGCGGCGGCGCTGCTGGGCGGCGCCGGCAACCCCTACCAGGTGGTGAACACCTACAACGGCGGCACGCTCCCCTTCCTCGCCGACGACGCGGTGATCGAGGTGCAGGCGGCGGTCGGCGCGGGCGGGCCCGTGCCGCTGTCCGTCCCGGACGTCGACCCGCTCTTCGCCGGCCTGGTGGCGAACGTGACGGCGTACGAGGACCTGGCCCTTGAGGCGGCGCTGCGCGGCGGCCGCGACCGTGTGTACAAGGCCCTCCTCTCGCATCCCCTCGTCGGCCAGTACGAGTACGCCGAAGCCCTGACCGACCGACTGATCGCGCACAACCGGGAGCACCTCGCGTGGGCCTGACCGCACCTGTCCTCGCCATCGACGCGGGCAACAGCAAGACCGACGTCGCGGTGGTGGCGGCGGACGGCGAGGTCCTCGCCACGGCTCGCGGCGGCGGCTTCCGGCCGCCGGTGGTGGGCGTGGAGCAGGCCGTGGACGAGGTGGCGGCGGCGGTCGCCGAGGCGTACGCCGCCGCCGGCGTCACCTCGGTCGCCCATGTCTCCGCGTGCCTGGCCAACGCCGATCTGCCAGTGGAGGAGGAGCAGTTGGCCGCCGCGCTGGCCGCCCGCGACTGGGGCGGTTCGGTGACCGTCCGCAACGACACCTTCGCGATCCTGCGGGCGGGCGTGGCCGAGCCCCGGGGCGTGGCCGTGGTGTGCGGGGCGGGCATCAACTGCGTCGGCATGCGCCCCGACGGCCGCACCGCGCGCTTCCCCGCGATAGGGCGCATCTCCGGTGACTGGGGCGGCGGTTGGGGACTGGCCGAGGAGGCCCTCTGGCACGGGGCACGGGCGGAGGACGGCCGCGGCGGGCCGACGGCCCTGGTCCACACCCTGCCGGCGCACTTCGGGCTGACGTCCATGTACGCGCTGATCGAGGCGCTGCACCTGGAACGCGTCGAGTACGGCCGCCGGCACGAGCTGACGCCGGTGCTGTTCGCGACGGCGGCCGACGGCGACCCGATCGCCCGCTCGGTGGTGGACCGGCTGGCCCAGGAGGTCGCGACGATGGCCACGGTCGCCCTGACCCGCCTCGACCTGCTGGACGAGGAGACGCCGGTGCTGCTGGGAGGTGGCGTGCTGACGGGCGGTCACCCGCAACTGGACGACGGAGTGCGGGAACTGCTGGCGGCCCGCGCCCCGAAGGCGGTACCGAGGGTGGTGACGGCGCGTCCGGTCCTGGGAGCGGCACTGCTGGGGCTGGACACGGTGGGGGCGGGAGCGGATGTGCAGGGGAGGGTGCGGGCGTATTTCGAGGGGTGACGGTGGGCGGGGGTCGGGACCTCGGGCGGGGGTGGGGTCGCTTACCTGCGCTTGCAGGGTGCCGCCGCGCCCCAGCGGCGGGCGACGCGCCCCGTCAGGGGCGCGGGGCCGTATCGATGTGCGGCTCCGCCGCGTGGGCGCGCCAACCCCCGCCGCCCGCAGCCCGAACGCCCCCACACGACCCCTCCGGAACCGAACCGATTCCCCCGGCGTATTCATGGGCAGGGGTTCCGCTGCGATCGGATCAAGATCCAGTGACGGCCGGTGCCGAATGTCGGTCCGGACAGCGATACTGGGCGGTGACCGGATGACCATGGGGGAGGTCAAGTGACACACCCGCCGACGAAGAGCGCGGCACCGCCAGGCGCAGGTACCGTCCTGCCCGCACAGCGGGCCGGCTCCCCCACGCCCGAGGCAACGCCCCCGCGCCGCAGCGCCTTCGCGGAGGGCGTCGAGCAGGTGCGCGCCGCCGTCACCACCGAGCCCGGCCGGCTCCGGCTCATCGGCGCCGTCCTGGCCGTCCTGATCGTCGCCTTCGGTGCCGTCACCGCCTGGCAGATGACCGACCGCGCGGCCGCCGCCGACGACGTGCTGCACCGCAGCCAGCCGCTCAGCTCCGGCGCGGCCGAGATATACCGCTCCCTGGCGGACGCCAACACCGCGGCCTCCAGCGGGTTTCTGGCGGGTGGTCAGGAGACGGCCGCCTCCCGCGAGACCTACGAGAAGGACATCCGCACGGCCGCCGCCGGGCTGGTCACCGCCGCCGCCAACTCCGAACCCGGCTCGCCCGCCGAGGCGGCCGTGGCGAAGCTGAACAAGCTGCTCCCGGAGTACAAGGGGCTCGTCGAGCGGGCCAGGGTCTACAACCGGCAGGGCTACCCGGTCGGCGGCGCCTACCTGCGGTACGCGAACGACAAGATGCAGGACGAGATGCTCCCGGCGGCGGAAGATCTCTACAAGAAGGAGAACGCGCGGCTGTCGTCCGACTACGCGGACGCGACCCCGTACCCGTGGGCGGCCATAGTCCTCGGCCTCCTCGCACTCGCCGCGCTCGGCTGGGCCCAGCTGCGTCACTACCGCCGCACCAACCGCGTGCTGAACCACGGCCTGGTGGCGGCCTCGGCGGCCACCGTCATCACGCTGCTGTGGCTGGTCGTCGGCCACACCGTCGCCCGCGTCGGCCTGAACGGCTCCTACGACCACGGCGTCCGCTCGCTGAACGTGCTGCACAACGCCCAGATCGCCTCGCTGAACGCGCGGGGGAACGAGAACCTGAGCCTGGTGGCGCGCGGCGCCGAGACCATCACGGTCGACAAGAAGTCGTACGACACGTACTACTACCACTTCGACGAGGACATGGCCGACCTCGGCAAGGGCCTCACCCAGGCCGCGGAACTCGCGGACGATTCGGCCGGCAGCAAGCCTGTGGTGGCGGCCGAGGGGAACATGCAGGTGTGGAAGAAGCGGCACACCGCCGCCCGCGACGCGGACGAGAACGGCGACTACCAGGCGGCGCTGGACAAGGTGATCGGCACGGACGGCGCGACCGCCGAGTGCTTCGTCAGCGTCGACAACAACCTGAAGACCGCGTTGGTGCACGAGGATCACGAGTTCGAGGAACGGGCCGCCGACGGGCTGGACGCGATGTCGGGGCTGCCGATCGGGGCCGCCATGCTGGGAGTCGCGGCGGCGGCGGGTGCGCTGTTCGGCATCGGACGCAGGCTTTCGGAGTACCGGTGAGAGGGGGCGTGGCCATGTTCGTGCGGAGGATGAGGGCCTCCCTGCGCGGCTGGGGCGGGGTGGGCGCGATGGCGGTCGGCTGCGTTCTGGCGCTGGCGTTCGTCCTGCTGCTGCCCCTCACCCAGTCGCGTGGTGAGGACGACAGCGAGGCCGGGCTCGGCGGACAGGGCGTGGCGACCGGCAGTCAGGCGAAGGCCGACGACTGCAAGGACTCCGAGGCACAGAACGAGACCTGGGAGCCGTCGGGCGCGGACGGTGCGACGATCGACGCCATCAAGGCGCGGCCCGGCCAACGGAAGTTGATCGTCGGCGTCGACCAGAACAGCTACCGCTGGGGCTACCGCAACCCGAACAACTCGGAGGCGGACCTGGAGGGTTTCGACATCGACCTGGTGCACAGGATCGCCCAGGACATCCTCGGCGACCCCGACGCCGTGACGTTCAAGGCGATTCCGACCAGCCAGCGGATACTGGCGCTCCAGAAGGGCACCGTCGACATGGTGGTGCGCACGATGACCATCAACTGCGACCGGCTGAAGGAGGTCGCGTTCTCCGCGCCGTACTTCAAGACCGGTCAGCAGGTGCTGGCGCCCAAGTCGTCGCCGATCAAGGGGTACGACGCGACGCTCGCGAACAAGAGGGTGTGCACGGCGGACGGTTCGACGGCGGACGACAGGGTGACCGCCGACAAGGACTCCGGCAGGCTGCCCTCCTCGGTCGCGATCACCCGCGTCCCCAACCAGCTCGACTGTCTGGTGCGGCTGCAGCTCGGCGAGGTCGACGCGGTGATCACCGACGGTGCGCTGGCCGCCAGCCAGGCCGCCCAGGACCCGACGGTCGAGCTGAAGGGCCCCGCGTTCACCACCGAGTACTACGGCGTGGCGATGAACAAGAAGGCGAAGGATCTGGTACGCCGGGTCAACCAGATCCTGGTGGACTACCGGGCCGACGGCTGGCAGGCGTCGTACGGCACTTGGCTGTCGGCGACACTTGGTCCGGACTCGACGGCGTCGAAACCTCCCTCGCCGCAGCAGTACCTGCTCAAGAGCTGACCCGCATCCGCCGGCCCAGCCCCGACAAGCAAGCGAGAGGTGATCGATGGGCGTCACGGACCCCGCCGGGCCGGTGATGGACCGGGACGAGGTGGACCGTGCGCTGGCGCGGCTCGGCGCGGAGCACGAGGCGATCGAGACCTCGCTGCTCGCCCTGCAGGACCACGCGGGCCGCAGGCTCCTCGAAGGCGCCGAGCTGACCGGGACCACCCGGGAGCGGTGGACGACCGCCGACGCGTCGATCACCCTGCTGTGGGCGTACTTCGACGCGTACACGGACGCGTTGCGCAGCGCCCGGGAGATCAGGGCGCGGCGCCGCTGGTCCAGCCGTGAGGACCTGGTGGAGCTGACCGAACTGCTGCGCGGCGACTCGGTGACGGTGGCGGGCAGCGCCACGGCGACGGCGAACGCGCCGACGCTGCTGTCGGCGGCCGGCCGGCTCAGCGAGCGCTTCTCGCTGGTGACCCTGGTCGACCGGATGAACGAGCTGTACGCGACCTCGCTGGACATGGTCGTCACCGCCGACGCGGTGTGGTCGGCGCTGCCCGCGCGGATCGATTTACTCGCCGCCGAGCTGCAGCGCACCCGCAAGCTGGCGCACTCCGTCGGGGTGCGTCCGGGCGAGCACCCGGCGGGCGACGACCTGGAGCGGATCACCCGCACCCTGACCAGGCTCCGTGAGGACGTCGTGTCGGACCCGCTGGGCTTCTGGGTGCCGGCGCAGGGGAGTTCGGCGCCGGGCGGCGGCCGGCCGGACACCACGGTCTACGACCGGGAGGCGCAGGCGCTGGAGGAGGTACGGCGGGAGATCGACGCCGTGCTGACCGTACGGCAGGACGCGGAGGCCCGGCTGATCAGGCTGCGGGACGTGCTGTCCCGTGCGGACCGCACCCTCGCCGAGGCGCGCACCGCGCGCGGCGAGGTGCTGGCGAAGATCGCGGCGACCGAGGTGCCGGTGGTCAGCGGCCCGCCGACCGCGCTCCAGGAGCAGCTGGCGACGGCCGCCGAGTACCGCAGAACGGCCCAGTGGCACCGGCTGTCGCCGCTCCTGGAGTCCCTGGAGCAGAAGGCGGAGGACGAACTGCTGCGCGCGCGTGAGTCGTTGACGGCGGTCACCGCGCCGCTGGCGGTACGCGCGGAGCTGCGCGGCCGGCTGGACGCGTACAAGGCGAAGGTGGCCCGGCACGGGCTGGCGGAGGATCCGTTCCTGATCGAGCGGTACGACGCGGCCCGGCGGATGCTGTGGAGCGCGCCCTGCGACCTGCGGGTCGCGGAGCAGGCGGTGCTGCGCTATCAGCAGGCGGCGGCCGAGGCGCTGGCCGCGCCGCGGGTGCCGCAGCAGAGCGGGCCCGAGGACCGTAGGGGAGAGCAGTAGCCATGAGTCAGGCGGGACAGACGTGCCAGCGGCCGGGCTGCGAGGGGACGTACGAGGACGTCGGCGGCGGTGAGCTGTACTGCGACACCTGCGGTCTGGCCCCGGTCGTCTCGGCGACCGGGATGGTCGGCTCGCCGCCCACCGGGATCACGGCCGGCGGCCGGTCCTCGGCGAGCAGCGGGAGTTCGCCTTCCAGCAGCCGCAGTTCGCGTACGTCGTCGCAGTCGTCGAAGTCGCGGCGCTCGGTCTCCGGGCGGCTCTCGCGGTCCCTGTCGGGCAAGTCGACGGGCCGTTCGGTGTCGGTGCGCAGCTCCGGCTCGTCGACCAGCGGGTCGGGGCGCAGCCGGCTGGGCGCGGGGCTGGTCACGGTCCCGCAGGTGCCGAAGCCGGACCCGCGCGAGATGGTCCTCGAGAACCCCGAGGTGCCCGAGCGGAAGCGGTTCTGCTCGCGCTCGGACTGCGGGGCGCCGGTCGGGCGGGGCCGTGGTGACCGGCCGGGCCGGACGGAGGGGTTCTGCACCAAGTGCGGCAACCCGTACTCGTTCGTGCCGAAGCTGAAGGCCGGGGACGTCGTGCACGGCCAGTACGAGGTCGTGGGCTGTATCGCACACGGTGGCCTGGGCTGGATCTACCTGGCCGTGGACCGGGCGGTGTCCGACCGCTGGGTGGTACTCAAGGGCCTGCTCGACACCGGCGACGAGGACGCGATGGCCGCCGCGATCTCCGAGCGGCGGTTCCTCGCGGAGATCGAGCACTCCAACATCGTGCGGATCTACAACTTCGTGGAGCATCTGGACCAGCGCACCGGCTCCCTCGACGGCTACATCGTCATGGAGTACGTCGGCGGCAAGTCCCTCAAGGAGATCGCCAACGACCGGCGTACCCCGGAGGGCCGCCGGGACCCGCTGCCGGTGGAGCAGGCCTGCGCCTACGGCATCGAGGCGCTCGAGGCCCTCGGCCATCTGCACAACCGCAACCTGCTGTACTGCGACTTCAAGGTCGACAACGCCATCCAGACCGAGGACCAGCTCAAGCTGATCGACATGGGCGCGGTGCGCCGCATGGACGACGACGAGTCGGCGATCTACGGCACGGTCGGCTACCAGGCCCCGGAGGTCGCCGAGGTCGGCCCGTCGGTCGCCTCCGACCTCTACACGGTCGGCCGCACCCTCGCGGTCCTCACGTTCGACTTCCAGGGCTACACGACCGTCTTCGTGGACTCGCTGCCCGACCCGGACAACATCGAGGTGTTCCGGCAGTACGAGTCCTTCTACCGGCTGCTGGTCCGGGCCACCGATCCCGACCCGGCCCGCCGGTTCGCCTCCGCCCAGGAGATGGCCGAGCAGCTGACGGGCGTGCTGCGCGAGGTCGTGTCGGTGCAGACCGGCAAGGCCCGGCCCGCGCTGTCGACGCTGTTCGGGCCCGAGGTCAAGGTCACGGACACGGAGCTGTTCCCGAAGCTGGCCGGTGACGTGTCCCGGCTCGGGGGGCGGGCGGTGGCCTCAAGAACGCTCGCCCTGGAGCCACCGGGAGCGGGCGGGGCACCGGCCGGCGACGGCCGCCCCGCGGGCGGCCCTGCCGACGGGGGCGCCCCGGTCTCCCCCGCCCTGGTCCGGCCGGTCGCCACCCCGGCCGCCGCACTCGCCCTGCCGGTCCCGCTGGTCGACCAGAGCGACCCGAACGCCGGGTTCCTGGCGGGCCTGATGATGACCTCGGCGCCGGGCGAACTGATCGGGGCGCTGGCCGGCGCGCCGGCGCAGACCGTGGAGACCCGGCTGCGCCAGGTCCGCGCCCGGCTGGAGAGCGGCGAGCAGGAACCCGCCCTGACCGCGCTCGGCGAGCTGGAGGCGGAGCGGCCCGACGACTGGCGGGTGGTCTGGTACCGGGGCGTGGCCGCCCTGGTCACCGGCGACTTCGAGGGCGCCGCGCTGTCCTTCGACGCGATCTACGACGCCTTCCCCGGCGAGACCGCGCCCAAGCTGGCGCTCGGCCTGTGCGCGGAGGTGCTCGGGCAGCTGGACAACTCGGCCGAGTACTACCGGCTGGTGTGGGCGACCGACCCGGGCTTCGTGAGCTCCGCCTTCGGCCTGGCCCGGGTGCGGCTGGCGGCCGGGGACCGGCACGGGGCGGTGCGTACGCTGGAGTCGGTGCCGGAGGCGTCGATCCACTACACGGCGGCCCGGGTGGCGGCCGTACGGGCGCGGCTGCGGCACCGGACCGCGACGCCCGACGACACGCCGTTCCTGGAGGACCTGACGGCCGCCGCCGGGCAGATCGAGGCGCTGGACGCATACGGTCTGGATCCGGCACGGCGCGAGCAGTTGTCGGCGGAAGTCCTCGGCTGCGCGCTGGACTGGATACTCTCCGGAGGCCAGGACGCCCAGCCCGCCGCCGGTGGCGGTGGCCGGGTGCTGCTCGGCAGCGGTCTGGACGAGCGGGGCCTCCGCTTCGGCCTGGAGCGCTCGTACCGCACGCTGGCCAGACTGGCGACCGGCGGTGAGGAGAGGATCGACCTGGTGGAACGGGCCAACCGTTACCGCCCCCGGACGTGGGTGTAGTTGATGTCGCAGATGCCCCAGCAGGCCGCACCGGCGAAGTGCCCGAGCTGCGCGGAGCCGCTCGAATCGGGTGACCTGTTCTGCGGTGCGTGCGGGTACGACCTGTCGGCCGTGCCCGCCGAGCCGCAGGACCACCCGACCCTCACCATGGGCGCCTCCGGCGTGGACTGGCCACCACCCGAGCCGGACAGCTCCGGCCCGCCGTCGGCCCATCTGCCGACGGATCTGCCCGGCACGGACTCGGGCGGCAAGCCGCTGCCGGGTTCGCCGCCGCACGGCTCGCCTGGTTCGGCGCCGCACGGCTCGCCGGTGTCGCCGGCCGCCGGGGTGCGTTTCGACCGGCCGCCGGAGCCCGACGACGACTACGCGCTCCAGGCGCCGGACCCGCGGGTGGCCGCCTCCGCCACGGAGACCACCGAGACCGCCGAGACCACCGAGCTGCCGAAGGTCTGCGTGGCCTGCCGGGCGGGCCGGGTCGACGACGACGGCTACTGCGAGAACTGCGGGCACGCGCAGCCGCGCGAACGCGACCACATGGAGCAGGAGGTGGGCCCGGTGGCCGCCGTCAGCGACCGCGGGCTGCGCCACCACCGCAACGAGGACGCGTTCACCGTCGGCCGTACCGCGCTGCCCGACGGGACCCCGGCGGTGCTCGCGGTCGTCTGCGACGGCGTCTCCTCGGCGACCCGCCCCGACGAGGCCTCGCTGGCCGCCTCCCGGGCCGCGAGCGAGGCGCTGCTGGCCGCGCTGGGGCAGGGCACGCATCCGCAAGCGGCGATGCACGAGGCGATCGTCGTCGCCTCCCAGGCCGTCAACGCCCTCGCCGAGGAGCCGCCGGCGGCCCGCGAGCACAGCCCGCACCAGAACGCCCCGGCGTGCACGATCGTCGCCTCGATCGTCGCCGCGGGCCTGCTGGTGGTCGGCTGGGTCGGCGACAGCCGCGCCTACTGGGTGCCGGTGGACCGCGGCGCACCGCCGGCCCGGCTCACCGAGGACGACTCCTGGGCGGCACAGATGGTGGCCGCGGGGCTGATGAGCGAGGCCGAGGCGTACGCCGACGAGCGCGCGCACGCGATCACCGGCTGGCTCGGCGCGGACGCCTACGAACTGGAGCCGCACACCGCTTCCTTCAAGCCGGACCGGCCTGGTGTGGTGGTGGTGTGCACGGACGGCCTGTGGAACTACGCGGAGTCGGCCGAGGAGATGTCCGAGGTCGTCCCCGCCGACGCGGCCCTGCGGCCGCTGCACGCGGCCCGGGTCCTGGTCGGGCACGCCCTGGACGGCGGGGGCCACGACAACGTAACAGTGGCGCTGCTCCCGTTCCCGGCGCCGCCGCAGGGGGCAGGATCCGCCTGAGGCCGCGCAAAACGGCCGTAAACGGGGATTCACGAACGGGGCACGGGCAGCACAGGGAAGCACCGGCGGACCGGAGGGGACCGGTCCGCACACCGTCAGCACCCACCACGCGTGGGGTGGAGGGGGACCAGAGCAGTCATGGCCAATTTCTCGAAGTCGAACGTGCCGCAGTTCTCGGTGGACGTGTACCAGAACGAGTACCTGCCGGACGGCGGCCGCGAGGTCAACGCGATCGTCACGGTGACGTCGACCGGCGGCGGCACCGTCGGGAGCGTGGCGGGACCGTCGTACGCACCCGGGCAGGGGCCGGCCGCCGGGGTGGCGATCATGGTCGACTGCTCGGGTTCGATGGACTACCCGCCGACCAAGATGCGCAACGCCCGGGACGCCACGGCGGCCGCGATCGACACCCTGCGCGACGGCACCCACTTCGCGGTGATCGGCGGCACGCACATCGCCAAGGAGGTCTACCCGGGCGGCGGCCGGCTCGCGGTGGCCGACCGCACCACCCGGGAGCAGGCCAAGCAGGCGCTGCGCAGGCTGAGCGCGGGCGGCGGTACGGCGATCGGGACCTGGCTGCGCCTGGCCGACCGGCTGCTGTCCTCGGCGGACGTCGCGATCCGGCACGGCATCCTGCTGACCGACGGCCGCAACGAGCACGAGTCGCCGGAGGATCTCAAGGCCGCCCTGGACTCCTGCGCCGGACGGTTCACCTGTGACGCCCGCGGCGTGGGCACCGACTGGGAAGTGAAAGAAGTCACAGGGATAGCCTCCGCGCTGCTCGGCACCGCCGACATCGTCGCCGACCCCACGGGCCTGGCCGCCGACTTCACGCAGATGATGGAGACGGCGATGGGCAAGGAGGTCGCGGACGTCGCGCTGCGGCTGTGGACCCCGGTCGGCACGACGATCAAGTTCGTCAAGCAAGTGGCGCCCACGGTCGAGGAGTTGACCGGCCGCCGCACCGAGGCCGGGCCGCGTGCCGGGGACTATCCGACCGGCTCCTGGGGCGACGAGTCCCGGGACTACCACGTCTGCGTGGAGGTCCCCACGGCCGGCCTCGGCCAGGAAATGCTCGCCGCCCGGGTGTCCTTGGTGGTGCCGCAGACCGATGGCAGCGTCCAGAACCTGGGCGCGCAGGGGCTGGTCAGGGCGGTGTGGACGGACGACATGGTCGCCTCGACCTCCATCAACCCCCAAGTCGCCCACTACACCGGCCAGGCCGAACTGGCACAAGCCATCCAACAAGGGCTGGATCTTCGCAAAGCGGGCGATATGGACGGAGCAACGGCCAAACTGGGCCGGGCCGTTCAGCTCGCCAGCGCCTCAGGGAACGCGGATACTGCGAAACTGCTTGCGAAGGTGGTGGACGTGGTCGACGCCGCGACAGGTACTGTGCGATTGAAAGCGAAGGTTGCGGAGGCCGACGAGATGACTCTCGAAACCCGGTCCACAAAGACTGTTCGTGTAAAGAAGTGACCTAGCAGCACACGCAGGACACCCAGACAGGCTCAGGACGAACCTGACAGAGAGGGAACCACCGACATGCCGACCTGCCCGAACGGACACCAGTCGGGTTCCGACGACTGGTGCGAGGTGTGCGGTCACCGCATGGCCGGTGCCGTGCCCCCGCCGCCTCCGCCCCCGCCGACCGCCGGCGGCTACGGCTTCCCGCCGCCCGTGCCCGGCGCCCCGGCCGGCGGTCCCGCCGGTGGCCGGCATCTGTCCGCCGTGCCGAACGCGCATGAGCCGGAGCTGTGCCCGCAGTGCCGCACGCCCCGGGAGGGCGGTGCGCCGTTCTGCGAGGAATGCCGCTGGAACTTCCTGACCAACACGGCCACCTCGTACACCCCGGCCGCCCCGCGCCCGCCCGCGGGCGGCGGCCCGGCCGCGCCGACCTTCCGGCCGCCCACCCCGCCGTCGTACGGCGGGAACACCGACTCGTACGAGTACCAGGGCTCGCGTCCCTCCCAGATGAACCGCCCGGCCGAGCCGATCCCCTCCTTCGGCAGCGAGCCCTCGGGCCCGACCCCGTTCGCGAACGAACGCGGCGGCGGCCCGTCGGGCCCCCCGGCGCCTCCGGCCTTCGGCGGCGAGCGCGGCCAGTCCGGCCCTTCGGGGTTCGGTGGCGACCGCGGCCAGTCCGGGCCCCCGGCCTTCGGCGGCGACCCCTCGGCCCCGCCCGCTCCCCCGGCGTTCGGCGGCGACCGCGGCGGCCAGCCCGGCCCGCCCGGAGCTTCGCCCTTCGGCAATGACCGCGGACAGTCCGGGCCCCCGGTGTTCGGTGGCGAGCGCGGCCAGTCCGGGCCGCCGCCCTTCGGTGGTGAGCGTGGTCCTTCGGCTCCGCCGCCGTCGTTCGGTGGCGCTCCGGGCCAGAACGCGGGCGGCCCCTCCGCCTTCGGCAGCGCCCCCGGGCCCGGCCAGGCCTCCGGCCCCTTCACCCGCGACCCCTCCGGTGGCCCGGCCGGCGGTCCCTTCGGCGGCGGGGACCCGTCCCGGCCGCCGGTTCCGCCGCCGCCCGGCGGTCCCGGCGGGACCACCGGTGGTGCTCCCGGGGCCTTCCAGCAGTCGGCCCCGCCCGCGCCTCCCGGCTACCCGCAGGAGACCGGCAGGCCCCCGGCCGGCGGCCCCTCCTTCGGCGGTGCCGACGACGACTGGGTGATCTCCCCGCCGGCGGGCGGCCCCGGCGCGCCCGCCCCGGGCGCCCGCCCCGGCGGCTACGGCTATCCGCAGCCCGCCGCCCCGGCCGGTCCCGGCTTCCCGCAGGCCCCGCAGGGCCCGGCGACCTGGACGGCGACGATCGGCCCGGACCGCGAGTACTTCATGGCGATGATGCAGCGCTCGGGCCCGGAGGCGGCCGGCCTCAACCTGCCCGCGTACTCGCCCGAGCAGCAGCGCACGCTCGCCGGCAACCAGGTCACCATCGGCCGTCGCCGGCACTCCACCGGTGACATCCCCGACATCGACCTGTCGGTGCCGCCGGAGGACCCGGGCGTCTCGCACCAGCACGCGGTCCTGGTCCAGCAGCCGGACGGCAGCTGGGCGGTCGTCGACCAGAACTCGACGAACGGCACGACGGTGAACGGCGGCGAGGAACCGATCCAGCCGTTCGTCCCGGTGCCGTTGCAGGACGGGGACCGGGTGCACGTAGGGGCCTGGACGACGATCACTGTTCGACGGGGCTGAGCCGCAGCACTCCGTACGGGGCTCAGACCGGGAGGGGCCAGATCCACGGCCCCTCCCGGTCGTCCAGCCACAGCCACTCCTGGTCCCCCTCCACCGTGACGCCGTACCGCTCGCGCCCGGGCATCCCCTCCCGCTCCCAGACCTCATAGGCCTCTTGAGGGCTGAGCACCCCCTGGGTCAGCTCCATCAGGAACTGGAACAGCTCGTCCTCGAGCGCCCGGGACGGCACCCCGCCCACCTCCCCCGCCGCCGCCCGCTCCACCCCGCGCAGCGGCACGAAGAACGCGCCCGACGGCAGGAACCGCCCCTCGGCACACCCCTCGCCCCGTACGGCAAGCGCCAGCAGCCCCGTGGCCACCGGCGCGAGAATCCGCGCCCCCGCCGCGCACTGCGCGACCCACGCCGGCGGCACGCTCGGCAGCGCACAGGTCGCGATGATCCGGTCGAACGGCGCCCGCTCGGGCACGCCCCGCGCCCCGTCCCCGGTGACGACCGCCGGCCGGTGACCGGCCGCGGCCAGATGCAGCCGCGCCGACTCGGTGATCTCCGGATCCACATCCACCGTGGTGACGAGATCGTCGTCGCCGAGCCGATGGGCCAGCAGCGCCGCGTTGTACCCGGTCCCGGCGCCGATCTCCAGCACCCGGTCGCCGTCGGCCACCCGCAGCGCGACCAGCATCCGCGCCATCAGCGAGGGCTGGCTGCTGGAGGACAGCAGCTGACCGTCGCGCAGCCGGGTGGCCAGCGGAACGTCCTCGTAGGCGCCGCGCACCCAGCGTTCCCGGGCCTCGGGATCGGCGCTCTCACCCCACCGGCGCTCATAGCCGTGTGCCCCGGCGACGTAGTAGTACGGCACGAACAGATGCCGGGGCACCGCCTCGAAGGCCTCCCGCCACACCGGCTCCGCCGCCCAGACCCCCTCGGCGTCGATCTCCCGCACCAGCTCGCCCCGCGCCACGGCGGCCAGCCCCTCGATGTCCGGGATCTCCGGGATCTCCGAGGTCCCCCAGGTCTGCGAGGTGCCGGAGTCGTGGGTGCCCATGCGCCCACACTAGAACCCCGCCCCCGCAGCGGGTCCTAAGCCTTGAGTCCTCGGTCACCGCGTCTGAGACCATGTAGGGGTGAGAGAGATTCGGCGCGGCACGCTTCAGGAGAAGACCTTCTACGAGCAGGTCGGCGGGGAGGAGACCTTCCGCAGGCTGGTCCACCGTTTCTACGAGGGCGTCGCCGAGGACCCGCTGCTCAAGCCGATGTACCCGGAGGAGGACCTGGGTCCGGCCGAGGAGCGGCTCACCCTGTTCCTCATCCAGTACTGGGGTGGCCCCACGACGTACAGCGACAACCGCGGCCACCCCCGGCTGCGGATGCGGCACGCCCCGTTCACCGTGGACCGGGCGGCGCACGACGCCTGGCTGCGGCACATGCAGGTGGCCGTGGACGAGCTGGGCCTCTCCGACGAGCACCGGGAGACCCTCTGGAACTACCTCACCTACGCGGCCGCCTCGATGGTGAACACCCCGGACTGACCGCGGGCGCCGGTTCAGCGGACGCTGACGTCCAGCGCCCCGAGTCCCGCCTGCCGTACGGCGATCGACCCGAACGGCGTGCGCAGCCGCAGCCACGCCCCCGCGGAGAGCAGCACGGCCTCGTCGTCCGGCCGCAGGAAGCGCAGCGACTGGGCCGCGTGCACGGCCCGTACCGGAAGCCGGGTGCCGCCCACGGTCCGGGACCAGATGTCCCGCCCGATCCGGTCGAGTTCGGCCCGGGTACGGCCCTGAGGCGCCAACTCCGCCGTACGGGACCGGAATTCACCCACCGCGGCCGCCACCGTGGCCTGCAGCGCCCGCGGCGCGGGCAGTCCCGGCTCGGGCCGCCAGCCACCGCGCGGTGGCAGTACGCCCGCCCACGGCGGGCCGGTGACCGCCGCCGGCACTCCGGCCGTGGCGGCCCGCTCGTCCACCGACTCCAGCAACTCCCCCGCCGAGACGGTCACATCGAGCGTGACGTCCAGACCCTGCTCGTACGGCTTGGCGAGCCGCACCGCGCGGATCGCCAGCACCTCGAAGGACGGCGGCCGCCCGAAGACGGCCAGCGCGGTGCCGGCCGCCTGGAGGCGTACCGCCGCCGAACGGTCGTAGTGCAGCAGCCGGGAGAGGAAGGCGGCGAGGTCCGCCGTCTCCCCGTCGTCGGCGAGGTGGAGCACCGTCATGCGGCGACGGCCTCCTCCTTGTCGTCCCGGTACTCCTCCAGGAAGTCCCGCTCGTCGGCGGTGATCCGGCGCGGCCGGCCCGTCTCGAAGTCGAAGGGCACGACCACCGTGGAGGCCCGTACGTAGATCAGGTCGTCGTCCTTCACCTCGTAGGTGATGGTGAAGGAGGCGGCCCTGATCTCGGTGATCCACAGCTCGATGTCCACCGGGTGGTGTCGGTGGACGAGCTGCCGCTTGTAGTCGATCTCGTGGCGTGCCACCACCGACCCCTGCTTGAAATCCTTTTCCGGCCGGAACAGGAAGTCGATGCGGGCTTCCTCCAGGTAGCGAATGAAGACCGCGTTGTTGACATGGCCGTAGGCGTCCATGTCGGACCAGCGCAGGGGGCAGCGGTAGTGGTGACGCAAGTCCGATCAGCCCCGGGTCAGCTTCTTGTAGGTGGCACGGTGCGGACGGGCGGCGTCCGGACCGAGCCGCTCGATCTTGTTCTTCTCGTACGACTCGAAGTTGCCCTCGAACCAGAACCACTTGGACTCGCCCTCGTAGGCGAGGATGTGGGTGGCGACCCGGTCCAGGAACCAGCGGTCGTGGGAGACGACCACGGCGCAGCCCGGGAACTCGAGGAGCGCGTTCTCCAGGCTGGAGAGGGTCTCGACGTCGAGGTCGTTGGTCGGCTCGTCGAGGAGCAGCAGGTTGCCGCCCTGCTTGAGGGTGAGCGCCAGGTTGAGGCGGTTGCGCTCACCGCCGGAGAGGACGGCGGTCGGCTTCTGCTGGTCCGGGCCCTTGAAGCCGAACGCGGACACGTAGGCCCGGCTGGGCATCTCGACCTGGCCGACGTTGATGTAGTCGAGGCCGTCGGACACGACCTCCCACAGCGTCTTCTTCGGGTCGAGGTTGGCGCGGCTCTGGTCGACGTAGGAGATCTTGACGGTCTCGCCGACCTTGATGTCACCGGAGTCCGGCGTCTCCAGGCCCTGGATCATCTTGAACAGCGTGGTCTTGCCGGCGCCGTTCGGGCCGATCACGCCGACGATGCCGTTGCGCGGCAGGGTGAAGCTCAGCCCGTCGACCAGGACCTTCTCACCGAAGGCCTTGTTGAGCTTGTCGACCTCCACGACCACGCTGCCCAGGCGCGGGCCCGGCGGGATCTGGATCTCCTCGAAGTCCAGCTTCCGCATCTTGTCGGCCTCGGCGGCCATCTCCTCGTACCGCGCGAGACGGGCCTTGGACTTGGCCTGCCGCCCCTTGGCGTTGGAGCGGACCCACTCCAGCTCTTCCTTGAGGCGCTTCTGCCGCTTGGCGTCCTTCTGGCCCTCGACCTTGAGTCGGGTCGCCTTGGTCTCCAGGTACGTGGAGTAGTTGCCCTCGTAGGGGTAGGCGCGGCCGCGGTCGAGCTCGAGGATCCACTCGGCGACGTTGTCCAGGAAGTACCGGTCGTGAGTGATCGCGACCACGGTCCCCGCGTACTTGGCGAGGTGCTGCTCCAGCCAGTTCACCGACTCGGCGTCGAGGTGGTTGGTGGGCTCGTCGAGGAGCAGCAGGTCGGGGGCCTCGAGGAGGAGCTTGCAGAGGGCCACGCGGCGGCGCTCACCGCCGGAGAGGGTGGTGACCGGCCAGTCGCCCGGGGGGCACCCCAGCGCGTCCATGGCCTGCTCCAGCTGGGCGTCGAGGTCCCAGGCGTTGGCGTGGTCCAGCTCCTCCTGGAGCTTGCCCATCTCGTCGAGCAGCGCGTCCGAGTAGTCGGTCGCCATCAGCTCGGCGATCTCGTTGAACCGGTCGAGCTTGCCCTTGACCTCGGCGACACCCTCCTGGACGTTCTCCAGGACGTTCTTCGCCTCGTTCAGCGTGGGCTCCTGCATCAGGATGCCGACGCTGTAGCCGGGGGAGAGGAAGGCGTCGCCGTTGGACGGCTGCTCCAGCCCCGCCATGATCTTCAGCACGGTCGACTTACCGGCGCCGTTCGGGCCGACGACGCCGATCTTCGCCCCCGGCAGGAAGCTCAGGGTGACGTTGTCGAGGATCACCTTGTCGCCGTGCGCTTTGCGCGCCTTGCGCATGGTGTAAATGAACTCAGCCAAGAGAAACCGTCCGGCAGCTTGAAACTGGCAGTGGGCAGATACACCCCATCTTGCCGTACCGCCACCCCTAGAGGGAAACCCGCATGGTCTGGGCCCCCGACCTGCTGCGGAGCGTTCGAGGCGCACCCGACACCTGTCGTCGTTGGTCGTCATCTGTCGCCGTTGGTCGACGTTTACCGGCCCACAACCGGCCCGGCTCGGGACCCCGATCCGTCTCTCGCGATAGCAGCAGAGACCGCTAACGTTAGCGACCCTGCCAGCGGCCAAAACCGCAGGTGACCAGCACGTTAGCGGTTAGCGAGCCATCTGGGCAGACCTCCGGAATGGGGCCGTTGGACGCCTCTGCGAGGGGCGCCGCCGGTCGCTATCGGGCCCGACGGTCGGGCCGCCATGGGGAAGAGCGAGAAGGGGTGGCCTACGGCCACACGACCCTTGCGGCTCGCTACGCTCGCACGGCGACCGCCGTTGAGGCGAAGGCCGTGAGCGCCCCTCAGGGCGCCTGTACCCCCCTGCGTGGACTGGACGGCCCCCGGGGTCATCAACGGCTGCGTACGGCCCCATGGGAGCGCTGGGTGATGGCAGTTTCCGGCACCCTCTACGCGCGCGTGCGCGTAGGGCCCCCTCCCTGGAAACCGTGGCAACTTGGAAACCCGCAGGTCAGAGGGGGTTGCAGGGGTCAACCGGCAACATGGGTGCAACCGGCGGCATCAACCGCCTCAAATCGGGCCCCGCGTACGAGCAAGAGGAGCACGCCCCCCCCCGGGGGGCCGGATGGGGGTAGCGGGGGGGGGGCGACCGGGGGGCCCCGCGGTTGGGGCCCCGGGGGGCG
>NZ_JBEZKI010000032.1:0-144035 GCF_040651615.1 Streptomyces sp. NPDC048417
GGTGGGCGGGGTGCCCTCGCGGCGTGCGGCCCCTGGGCCCGGTGGGGTCCGGCGTCTCCCCGGGGGGGGCCGCACCTCTGCGAGAGAGGTGCGGCCCCGCCGTCGTACCGATAGGAATGCCTGCAGGAATGCCAGCAGTAAAGCCAGTAGGGAATCCGGTAGGAAAGGAAGAGGCAGGTCAGCCTCTGCCTCCTCCGTTCCCGTTGTTCCCGCCGTTCTCGTTGCCCTGGATGAAGCCGTCGGGGAAGGAGAAGGTCGGGGTCGGGGTGGTGGTGCCCGCGGTGGTCCCGCCGTCCGTCGTGCCGGCGTCGCCCGTGCCGCCGCCGATCAGACCGCCGATCAGGCCGCCCGTGTCGTCGCCGTGGCCGTTTCCGTTGCCCTTGCCGTGGTCGTCCTGGTCCGGGATGTCGATGAGGTTGAACGACTCGGACTGCTTGCCCTGCAGGGCGCCGGTCATGGCGTCCTTCCAGATCGGGCCGGGCGTGTCGGCGCCGTAGACCTCGCTGTGGTAGACGCCGCCGATGGTGATGTTGGTCATCTCGATGTTCTGCTTGGCGCTGCCGACCCAGACCGCGCCCGCGAGGTTGGGCGTGTAGCCGACGAACCAGGCGTTCTTGCGGGCGTCCGTCGTACCGGTCTTGCCGGCGCTCTCGCGGTCGTCCAGGCCGGCCTCCTGACCGGTACCGGAGTCGACCACTCCGCGCAGCAGGGTGTTGATGGTGTCGGCGGTCTTCTCGCTCATCGCCCGCGAGCAGGTCGACTTGGGCACGGCCAGGGACTTCTGCTCGTTGCCGACCTTCTGAGTGATCGACTCGATGGCGACCGGCGTGCAGTACATACCGCGGTCCGCGAAGGTGGCGTACGCGCTCGCCATGGTCAGCGGGGAGAGGCCGATCGCGCCGAGGGCGATGGACGGGGTCTGCGGGAGCTTCGAGCCGTCGCCCTGGTGGACGTGGAGCGCGTCGGTCATCTTGACCACCGGGCACAGGCCGATGTCGGAGATCAGCTGGACGAAGTAGGTGTTGATGGACTTCGCCATCGCCTTCTTCATCTGGTACGGCCCGACCTCGGACTCGTTCTCGTTCTCGACCTGCTCGTTCTCCGTGTTGACCCACTGCTTGCCGTCGCACTGCTGGACGGGGCTCGGGTAGTTCATCTTGTACGGCGCCGAGTACTCCTGCGTCGCCGCCTTGCCGCCCTCGATGGCGGCCGCGGCCACGAACGGCTTGAACGTCGAACCCGTCGGGAAGCCGTAGTTGGAGCCGCCGTAGTCCCGGTCGACCGAGAAGTTGTACTCGGTCTCGTTCTTGTTGTAGCCGTACGGCTTCGACTGGCCCATCCCCAGGATCTTGCCCGTGCCGGGCTCCACGAGGGTGGCGGCCGCGGCGACCGAGTCGGCCTTGTAGACGTGGTCCTTGATCGAGGTCTGCACCGAGTCCTGGGCCTGCGGGTCCAGGGTGGTGCGGATGGTCAGGCCGCCCTGGTTCCAGAGCTTGGCGCGTGCCTCGCGGGTCTTGCCGAAGGTCGGGTCGGTGAGGAAGACGTTCTCGACGTACTTGCAGAAGAACCCGGCGCCCTTGGCGGCGGTGATGCAGCCGTTCTTGGGCTGGGTGACATGCAGACCGAGCGGCGCTTCCTTGGCCTTGTCGGCCTCCGCCTGGGAGATGTCGCCGAGTTGGGCCATGCGCTCCAGCACGACGTTGCGCCGCTTGGTGGCCTCGGCCTCGTCGTTGACCGGGTCGTAGCGGCTGGGCGACTGCACGATGCCGGCCAGCAGGGCCGACTGCTGGAGGTTGAGGTTCTTGGCGTGCTGGGAGAAGTAGCGCTGGGAGGCGGCCTCGATGCCGTAGGCCTGCTCGCCGAAGAAGGTGATGTTCAGGTAGTTCTCGAGGATCTTCTTCTTGCCGAGCTTCTCCTCCAGCTGGATCGCGTACTTCAGCTCCTTGACCTTGCGGCCGAGGGTCTGCTGGGTGGCCTCGGCGACCTTGGTGGGGTCGTCACCGGCCTCCTCGATGAAGTAGTTCTTCACCAACTGCTGGGTGAGTGTGGAGGCGCCCTGGGCGACCCCGCCGCTCACCGCGTTCTTGTTCAGCGCGCGCAGGACGCCCTTCAGGTCGATGGCGCCGTGCTGGTAGTAGCGCGAGTCCTCGATCGCGACGATCGCCTTCTGCATGTACGGCGAGATCTCCTTGAGGTCCACCACCGTGCGGTCACGGGAGTAGACCTGGGCGATCTGGTTGCCCTTGCTGTCGAGGATCCTGGTCCGCTGGCTGAGCTGCGGGCTCTTCAGGTTGGCGGGGATGTCGTCGAAGCCCTGGACCGAACCCTTGGCCGCGAGGCCCAGGGCGCCGGCCGCGGGCAGCGCGATGCCCGCCATCACGGCTCCCGCGAGCACACTGACACCGAGGAACTTGGCGGCCTGCTGCGTGGCCGACAGACCACCGCCCGAGCGCTTCTTTGGCATGGGGGCAGCCTAATCCGTGGGGATGAGCATTCCGCGTGAGCGGGCGGCTCTCGGGATGTTCGAGTGCCGGATCGTGACATAGAGGGCGACGCGACCAGAACACGGGCTGGGCCGCGGCCCGACCCGCCTGTCGGCATGGCTGCGCCTCGCCGACGGCACGACGACATGAACGGCCTACCTTGCCATTCGCCGGACACGCGCGCAGGCCTTGGCCTAAGCTGCTCTCAACTGTCACAGCAGTGCGGCCACGTATCAATACGTCCGGCGACCCCGAATCGTTCCGGAACCCGCCCACTTTTTTTCGGGTGATGTGTTGATGGCGTGTCCGAATCCGCCTCGTGTGTCATCCAGCGTCCGTTGTGGCGCACCACGGCTGTCCCGGTTTGCCGGGATGATCACGTATGTCGCCAGCTCACTCCCGCGGGTGATCTGCCGCTTACCCATAGTCCGTTCGGGCCATTCGAGATTGGGCCCGAAGGGGGTGTTGCGCTGTGCCCACCTTCCGTAACGTCCTCAACTGGCGGCGGTGAATATGCCGCTGCCGCCGTGGGGGAGCCTCGATTCGGGAGAGGACGGCGCCGGTATGGGCTGGGTAACCGACTGGAGTGCGCAGGCTGCCTGCCGCACTACCGATCCGGATGAACTGTTCGTTCAAGGAGCAGCGCAGAACAGGGCCAAGGCGGTGTGCACCGGGTGTCCGGTACGCACGGAATGCCTCGCCGATGCGCTGGACAATCGCGTCGAGTTCGGCGTGTGGGGAGGAATGACCGAGCGGGAGCGCCGCGCACTGCTGCGCAGGCGGCCCACCGTGACCTCCTGGCGCAGGCTCCTGGAGACAGCACGCTCGGAGTACGAGCGGGGGACCGGCATCGTCCCCCTCGACAGCGACGAGGTGTACGAGCACTACGCGGCGGTGAGCTGAATCACCCGCCGCACCACCGACTGAACCACCCGCCGAACCTGCCGAGGGCATACGCCCTCCGGAGACTGGGCGGGCATGCGACTACGGGCCTGTGGCCGACTGACTACGGGCCTGTGACTACAAGCCCGTGACCGACCACCGGCATGACCGACCACCGGCATGCGGCGACGGGCCATGGCCGACTACCGGCTCCGTCGTCATGCACGGCCGACTACGGCATACAACTACGGGAGTTCGGGCCGGCCGGCCGCGAGCCGGTCGCCGATGTCCCGCAGTCCCGCGAGGTCGTGCACATCGCCGGGCAGCGCGGCCACTTCCACCACGGCCACCTCGGGGTGGCGCGCGGTGAAGCGGTCACGTGTGCGCTGCTCGCGGGAGAGCAGCTGCATGCGCTCGGCGTGCAGCCTCAGCAGGCTTGCCGTGAGCTGGTCGACGGTGCGGTCCGGGTTACCGGAGGAGTCGGGCTCGGACGCGTCGGGCCCGGGCTGGGACGAGGGGGATTCGCCTGCCTGGGGTGCCTGGGGCGTCGTCGTCGCGTCGAGTCCGGACGAGGGGGAGCCGTCGGACTCGGACTCGGACGCGGATGATTCAGAACTGCCGTACGTGTCGGGAGAGTTACGAAGTCCAGCTTTCCCGCCACCCTGATCCACAATGCGGGGCTCCTCAAGATTTTCCGCGACCTCAAGGTTTTCTGCGACCTCAAGGTTTTCCGCGGCGGCGAGAGCACGCTCGGCGGACAGCCGGTCGGCGCCGCTGCCGTGGACGCGGTTGAGGACCAGACCGACCAGCGGCATGTCCTCCGCGGCCAGCCGCTCCACGAAGTACGCGGCCTCACGCAGCGCGTCCCGCTCCGGAGCCGCCACCACCAGGAACGCCGTACCGGGCGCCTGAAGCAGCTTGTACGTCGCGTCCGCGCGCGTGCGGAACCCGCCGAACGTCGTGTCCATCGCGGCCACGAACGTCTGGACGTCCTTCAGCAGTTGCCCGCCGAGCAGCTTGCCCAGCGTGCCGGTCATCATCGACATGCCGACGTTCAGGAAGGCCATGCCCGCCCGGCCGCCCAGTTTCGCCGGCGCGGTGAGCAGACGGATCAGTTTGCCGTCCAGGAAGGAGCCCAGCCGCTTCGGCGCGTCCAGGAAGTCCAGCGCGGAGCGGGAGGGCGGGGTGTCGACGACGATCAAGTCCCACTCGTCCCGGGCCCGCAGCTGGCCCAGCTTCTCCATCGCCATGTACTCCTGCGTGCCCGCGAAGCCCGCCGAGAGCGACTGGTAGAAGGGGTTGGCCAGGATGGCGGCCGCCCGCTCGGCGTCCGCGTGCGCCTCGACGACCTCGTCGAAGGTGCGCTTCATGTCGAGCATCATGGCGTGTAGTTCGCCGCCGGCCCGGCGCCCACCGGCCTCGGCCGAGTCGCTCGCCCGCCGCCCGCCCTCCTTGGCCGAGTCGCCGTGCGGTGCCCCTGCTCGGTCCTCCGTGCCCTTCACCTTCCGTGGCACGTTGTCGAGCGAGTCGATGCCCATGGACTGTGCCAGCCGCTTGGCCGGGTCGATGGTGAGCACGACCACCTTGCGGCCGCGCTCGGCCGCCCGCAGCCCCAACGCCGCCGCGGTCGTCGTCTTCCCGACCCCGCCCGAGCCGCAGCACACCACGATCCGGGTGTTCGGGTCGTCGAGCAGCGCGTCGACGTCGAGCGCGGGCGCGTGGGCCAGCCGGCGCGTACCGTCCTGCGTCGGCTCCGAGTCCGGGTCCGAAGTCATGACATCCCCTGTTTCCGCAGCTCGGTGGCGAGTTCGTACAGGCCCGCCAGGTCCATCCCCTCGGCGAGCAGCGGCAGTTCGTGCCGCGGCAGGTCCAGCTCGGCGAGGACCGCGCGCTGCTCGTGCTCCAGCGCGTACCGCTCGGCGTACTCGTTGGCCTGTGCGAGCAGCGGGTCCACCAGCTGCCCGGCCTTCCCGCCGCGCCGCGCTCCGCCCAGCCCCGCGGCCGACAGCGCCTGCGCCACGGCGGTGCGCGGCACCGTCCGTACGAGTTCCAGATCGGCGGCGTCCAACACCTCCGGCCGGACCATGTTCACGATGACCCGGCCCACCGGCAGCCGTGCGGCGCGCAGTTCGGCGATGCCGTCGGCGGTCTCCTGGACCGGCATCTCCTCCAGGAGGGTGACCAGGTGCACGGCCGTCTCCTTGGACTTCAGCACCCGCATCACGGCCTGCGCCTGATTGTGTATCGGGCCGATCTTGGCGAGCCCGGCCACCTCGTCGTTCACGTTCAGGAAGCGGGTGATGCGGCCGGTCGGCGGGGCGTCCATGACGACGTAGTCGTAGATGAAGCGGCCGGCCTTGTCCTTCCTGCGCACCGCCTCGCACGCCTTGCCGGTCAGGAGGACGTCTCTCAGCCCCGGCGCGACGGTGGTGGCGAAGTCGATCGCGCCGAGCTTCTTCAGGGCCCGGCCGGCCCCGCCGAGCTTGTAGAACATCTGGAGGTAGTCCAGAAGGGCCAGTTCGGGATCGATGGCCAGCGCATAGACCTCACCACCCCCCGGCGCGACCGCGATCTTCCGCTCCTCGTAGGGCAACGCCTCCGTCTCGAAGAGCTGGGCGATGCCCTGCCGACCCTCGACCTCTACGAGAAGCGTCCGCTTCCCCTCGGTCGCGAGGGACAGCGCGAGTGCGGCGGCGACCGTCGTCTTTCCGGTCCCGCCCTTGCCGCTGACGACCTGGAGCCTGCTCACATCTTCGAGACTAACCAGTCGGCCGGACACTCACGCGGGAGGCTGTGGACAACCGTGCGTGCGGTCGGCCGCCGAGGCCGGTGGCAGCCGGTCGTGACCTGCACGGCGGTCGGCCACGTGTCCCGTCCGTCACAGCGGATACAGTCGGCCCCATGACCAAGTGGGAATACGCAACCGTGCCGCTGCTCGTCCATGCCACGAAGCAGATTCTGGACACCTGGGGCGAGGACGGCTGGGAGCTCGTCCAGGTCGTGCCCGGGCCCAACAACCCCGAACAGCTCGTGGCCTACCTGAAGCGGGAGAAGCCGTGACGAGCGCCGTCGAGGCCAAGCTGGCCGAACTCGGTCTTTCGCTGCCGGCGGTCGTCCCGCCCCTCGCCGCCTACCAGCCGGCCGTCCGGTCGGGTGCGTACGTCTACACCTCCGGCCAGCTGCCGATGGTGGACGGCAAGCTCCCGGTCACCGGCAAGGTCGGCGCCGAGGTCACCGCGGAGGAGGCCAAGGAACTGGCCCGCACCTGCGCGCTGAACGCCCTGGCCGCCGTGAAGTCCGTCGCCGGTGACCTGGACCGCATCGCGCGGGTGGTGAAGGTCGTCGGCTTCGTCGCCTCCGCGACCGACTTCACCGGCCAGCCCGGCGTGATCAACGGCGCCAGCGAGCTGCTCGGCGAGGTCCTCGGCGACAAGGGCGTGCACGCGCGCAGCGCGGTGGGCGTCGCGGTGCTGCCGCTGGACGCACCGGTCGAGGTCGAGGTCCAGGTCGAACTGCTGCCGTAACCGCATCCGGCTGTTGCCGAAAACGGCATCCGGCTGCCGCCGTGGCCGCATCGGGCTGCCGCCGCGACCGCGTCCGGCCTGTCCCCGTGGCACCTCCGGGTGCCCCGGAGCCCCTCTCGAACATTCGCTCCCCACGGGATAGCCTCCGGTAATGGCCGATGGACAGTGGTATCCCCCGGAGTGGCCGGACCGCATCCGCGCGCACGCGGAGGGCACCCTCGTACTGGTGTCCCCGAAGCGCGCGGCGACCGTCCTGCTCCTGAAGGACACCCCTGGCGGTCCCGTCGTCCACATGCTGCGCAGACGCGCCTCCATGGCCTTCGCCGGAGGCGCGTACGCGTATCCCGGCGGCGGTGTCGATCCGCGTGACGACGACCACCAGGTCCGCTGGGCAGGCCCCACGCGCGCGTGGTGGGCGCAGCGGCTCGGCGTCGACGAGGCGGCCGCCCAGGCGATCGTCTGCGCGGCCGTGCGGGAGACGTACGAGGAGGCCGGCGTCCTGCTCGCGGGCCCGGCCGCCGACGCCGTGGTCGGGGACACCACCGGGGACGACTGGGAGGCCGACCGCGCGGCTCTGGTCGCCCGTGACCTGTCCTTCGCCCAGTTCCTGGACCGGCGGGGCCTGGTCCTCCGCTCGGACCTGCTGGGCGCCTGGACACGCTGGATCACCCCTGAGTTCGAGACCCGCCGCTACGACACCTGGTTCTTCGTCGCCGCCCTCCCGGAGGGCCAGCGCACCCGGAACGCCTCCACGGAGGCCGACCGTACGGTGTGGATCCGCCCGGCGGAGGCGGCCGCCGGCTACGACAAGGGCGAACTGCTGATGATGCCGCCCACCATCGCGACCCTGCGCCAGCTGACGCCGTACGCCACGGCCGCCGAGACGCTCGCGGCGGCGCCCGCGCGGGACATGACGCCGGTGCTGGCCCGCGCCCGCCTGGAGGGCAGCGAGATCGTCCTGACCTGGCCGGGCCACGACGAGTTCACCAAGCGCATACCGACCGACCTGACGACCGGGGGAGCCTGAGCATGACGAACGCAGCAGCTCTGCCCGGCCAGCCGCGCGGCGGGGTCCTCTCAGGACCCGCCACCGCGCGGGCGGTCAACGTGCTGGCCCCCAACGCCTCCGTGATGACCCTGGACGGCACCAACACCTGGATCGTCGCCGAGCCCGACTCCGACCTGGCCGTGGTGATCGACCCCGGTCCGCTGGACGACGGCCACCTCAAGAACGTCGTCGACACGGCCGAGAAGGCCGGCAAGCGCATCGCGCTCACCCTCCTGACCCACGGCCACCCCGACCACGCCGAGGGCGCCGTCCGCTTCGCCGAGCTCACCCGCACGCGCGTGCGTGCCCTCGACCCGGCGCTGCGCCTGGGCGACGAGGGACTGGCGGCCAGCGACGTGATCACGACCGGCGGCCTGGAGCTCCGGGTCGTACCCACACCCGGCCACACCGCCGACTCCCTCAGCTTCCACCTCCCGGCCGACCGGGCGATCCTGACCGGCGACACCATCCTGGGGCGCGGCACGACGGTCGTGGCCCATCCGGACGGCCGTCTGGGCGACTACCTGGACTCGCTACGACGGCTGCGCTCCCTGACCGTCGACGACGGCGTCCACACGGTCCTGCCGGGCCACGGACCCGTCCTGGAGGACGCCCAGGGCGTCGTCGAGTTCTATCTGGCCCACCGCGCCCACCGGCTCGCCCAGGTCGAGACGGCCGTGGAGAACGGCCACCGCGGCCCGGCCGAGGTCGTCGCCCACGTCTACGCGGACGTGGACCGCTCCCTGTGGCTGGCCGCGGAGCTGTCGGTACGGGCCCAGCTGGACTACCTCGGCGAGCACGGGCTGATCTAACCGCAGCCCGGCACTTGGGCCTCGACCTGGACCTGGACCTACTCCCAGCCCTCGGGCCTGGGGGTCTTCGCGCCGTGCACGCGCGCGTACTCGTCCGCGAGCCACGGGCCCAGGTCGTCGACATACGTCCGCAGCACCGCGCGGTCGCCGATCGGCTCGTACCCCAACCCGGCGGCGCGGCGCAGCTGCTCGGACCGCTCCGGGTAGTAGTCGGCGAACGCCTCGGCCATCTCCCGCAGATCGCTGGTCCAGCCGTTCCAGCGGGGCATGACGAGGGTGAAGCCGGTGCGCACGAGATGCCGGGACATGAAGCGCACCAGGGGCCGCAGAGCCTCCTCGCTGTCGCCCGCGGCCGCGATCCGCTGCCGCCAGCGAGGCAGGTACCGGGCCAGGTCGCCGTTGGTCTCGCGGGCGAGCAGGGAGTCGGGGCGGTAGCGGGGCAGGAACTCGGCGAGGTCCTCGCCGAGCAGCGGGGTGCACAGGCAGGCCACGAACCAGCCGATGTCGTACCGCTCCAGATCGCTGAGCACGCGCGTGCGGGAGTAGAGCAGGGTCCCGACCCCGTCGATCTCCGGGAACTCCTTGTCGACGGCCTCGCCGAGGGCACCGGCCGCGTCCCGGTCGGCGCCGGTCGGCTCCGCGCGCAGGACGGCCACCAGATCCAGGTCGCTGCGCCCCACGCGCGCGGTGCCGCGCGGGATCGACCCGTAGAGGTAGGCGCTGTCCAGCCCGCCCCCGAAGACGTCCAGGAGCCGGTCGCGGGCGGCGGCGACCACGGGGCGGAAAACGTGCGGCACGCGCGCGTGCGAGCCCTCGCGCTCGATGAAGCCCTGGGGGTCGAGACCGCGGGACCCGACTGTTTCAGGCATGGGAAACCAAATATCAGCCCGTTGGGCGCTTGAGGACGAGGCCCCAGGCCGATGACGCGGGGGTCTGGGGGATCCGGGGGCGGTAGCCCCCAGAAACCGGCGCCTGCCGAGACGCGCCTGCCGAGACGCGCCTACCGGGACCGCTTCGCCAGCCGCTCGACGTCCAGCAGGATCACGGCCCGCGCCTCCAGACGCAGCCAGCCACGCTGGGCGAAGTCCGCCAGCGCCTTGTTCACGGTCTCGCGGGACGCGCCGACCAACTGGGCCAGCTCCTCCTGCGTGAGGTCGTGGACGACGTGGATGCCCTCCTCGGACTGCACGCCGAAGCGGCGCGACAGGTCCAGCAGGGCGCGTGCGACCCGGCCCGGTACGTCGGAGAAGACCAGGTCGGACATGGCGTCGTTGGTCTTGCGCAGCCGGCGGGCGACGGCGCGCAGCAGGGCGGTGGCCACCTCCGGGCGGGCGTTCAGCCAGGGCTGGAGGTCGCCGTGGCCCAGGCCCAGCAGCTTGACCTCGGTCAGCGCGGTCGCCGTCGCCGTACGCGGGCCCGGGTCGAACAGCGACAGCTCGCCGATCAGTTCGCCGGGGCCGACGACGGCGAGCATGTTCTCGCGGCCGTCGGGGGAGGTGCGGTGGAGCTTGACCTTGCCCTCGGTGACGACATAGAGCCGGTCGCCCGGGTCGCCCTCGTGGAACAGGGAGTCGCCACGTGCGAGGGTCACCTCACTCATGGAGGCACGCAGCTCCGCGGACTGCTCGTCATCGAGCGCCGCGAAGAGCGGGTTGCGCCGCAGAACGTCGTCCACGAGTTCTCTCCTTGTCGACCTGCTCAGGGGATCTTGCTCCCCGTTGGTACCAGGGGACCGTGCTCCCCATTTTGCCGGACGATTCAAACAGTGTGATCTGTCACAAGGATGCCGCACAGGTGTCCCGAGGTAAGCGGCAGGGGTCCAATCGGGGGCTGATCTTCCGGGTCCGGGGCGGATGTCGGTGCCGGGCTCTAGGCTGGCCGGGTGTCCAAATCGCCGGTGAGAGCACAGGCCAAGGGGGCTGGGCGGGTGGTTGTACGTCGTGATTCCGCTGTGGGCGAACAGGGGTCCGATGCTGCCCCTGGCGAGCCGAAAAAGGCGACAAAAGCGGCAGAGGCCGTAAAGAAGGTCGCTGCCGCGAAGGCTCCGACCGCGACGAAGAAGGCGGCGCAGAAGAAGGCCGTGGCGAAGAAGGCCGTGGCGAAGAAGACGGCACCGGCGAAGACCACGGCAGGGCAGACCGCTTCGAAGCGGCCCGCGTCCAAGGCCGCCGCGTCCAGGAAGGCCGCTGCCGAGAAGCCGCAGGCGGCCTGGAAGCCCGAGTCGCACACCGCCCTGGTCCGCCGTGCCCGCCGGATCGACCGCGAGCTCGCCGAGGTGTATCCCTACGCCCACCCCGAGCTGGACTTCGAGAACCCCTTCCAGCTCCTGGTCGCCACGGTGCTCTCCGCCCAGACCACCGACCTGCGCGTCAACCAGACCACCCCGACGCTGTTCGCGAAGTACCCCACCCCCGAGGAGCTGGCCGAGGCCAACCCGGAGGAGGTCGAGGAGATCCTCCGGCCGTGCGGTTTCTTCCGGGCCAAGACCAAGTCGGTGATAGGGCTCTCCAAGGGCCTGGTGGAGTCGTTCGGCGGCGAGGTCCCGGGGCGGCTCGAAGACCTCGTCAAACTGCCCGGCGTCGGCCGGAAGACCGCCTTCGTCGTGCTGGGCAACGCCTTCGGGCGCCCCGGCATCACCGTGGACACACACTTCCAGCGCCTGGTCCGCCGCTGGCGGTGGACCGCGGAGACCGACCCCGACAAGATCGAGGCGACCGTCGGCGCGCTGTTCCCCAAGAGCGAGTGGACCGACCTTTCGCACCACGTGATCTGGCACGGCCGCCGGATGTGCCACGCCCGCAAGCCCGCCTGTGGGGTCTGTCCCATCGCGCCGCTCTGCCCGGCCTACGGCGAGGGCGAGACGGACCCGGAGAAGGCGAAGAAGCTGCTCAAGTACGAGAAGGGCGGCTTCCCCGGCCAGCGCCTCAACCCGCCGCAGGCTTATCTGGACGCGGGTGGCAGGCCGGCGCCGCCGCTGGGCGCGGCATCAGGGACATGACCTAGGGATCTTCTGAGGGGCGAGAAACGGAACGATCAAGGAGTCTTCGGGCGTTGGAACGGGCAGGCGGGGGCAGCAGGGCAGGACGGGGGATGCCATGACACAGGGCGGCAAGGCGCACACGGGGGATCCGCGCGCGGGCGTGGCGCTCAGCAAGGACGGACTGCCGGAGTGGCTGGACCCGGTGGTGCGGGCCGCCGAGACGGTCCAGCCGGTCCAGCTGAGCCGCTTCCTGCCGCCGGAGAACGGCGCGGGACGGCAGTCGGCCGTGCTGATCCTGTTCGGCGAGGGCGAGCAGGGGCAGGAGCTGCTGCTCATGGAGCGGGCCGGTAGCTTGCGCTCGCACGCCGGGCAGCCCTCGTTCCCCGGTGGCGCCCTCGACCCCGAGGACGGCGACCCGAAGGCCGACGGGCCGCTGCGGGCCGCTCTCCGCGAGGCCGAGGAGGAGACCGGGCTCGATCCGGCCGGCGTCCAGCTGTTCGGGGTGCTGCCCAGGCTGTACATCCCGGTGAGCCACTTCGTGGTCACCCCGGTGCTGGGCTGGTGGCGCGAGCCGAGCCCGGTGGGGGTGGTGGATCCGAACGAGACGGCGAGGGTCTTCACGGTCCCCGTGGCGGATCTCACGAATCCGGCCAACCGGGCCACCGCCGTGCACCCCAGCGGCCATCGAGGTCCGGCATTCCTGGTCGAATCGACCTTGGTGTGGGGGTTCACGGCCGGGGTGATCGACCGGCTGCTGCACTACGCGGGATGGGAGCGCTCCTGGGACCGCGAGAAGCTGGTCCCGCTCGACTGGCGGTCATGACAGGGTGTCCACCGTGAATGTGCTGGACATCCTGTTGCTGGTCGCCGCCGTGTGGTTCGCGATCGTCGGCTACCGCCAGGGATTCGTCGTCGGCATCCTGTCGGTGATCGGCTTCCTGGGCGGCGGACTCGTCGCCGTCTACGTCCTGCCGGTGATCTGGGACGCGGTGACCGACAACGCCGAGGTGAGCACGACCGCCGCGGTGGTCGCCGTGGTCGTCGTCATCGTCTGCGCCTCGGTCGGCCAGGCCCTGACCACGCATCTGGGCAACAAGCTGCGCCGGTACATCACCTGGTCCCCGGCCCGCGCCCTGGACGCCACCGGCGGCGCGCTGGTCAACGTGCTGGCGATGCTGCTGGTCGCCTGGCTGATCGGCTCCGCGCTCGCGGGCACCACGCTGCCGACGCTCGGCAAGGAGGTCCGTAACTCCAAGGTGCTCCTCGGGGTGTCCAGAGCGCTGCCCAACCAGGCCGACACCTGGTTCGCGGACTTCTCCACGGTCCTCGCGCAGAACGGCTTCCCGCAGGTCTTCAGCCCCTTCGCCAACGAGCCGATCACCGATGTCTCGCCGCCCGACCCCGCCCTCGCGAACAGCGCGGTGGCCACCATCGCCAAGCAGTCCATCGTCAAGGTGACGGGCACCGCGCAGAGCTGCGGCAAGATCCTTGAGGGCACCGGCTTCGTCTTCGCCGACCGCCGTGTCATGACCAACGCGCACGTGGTCGGCGGCGTCGACGAACCCACCGTCCAGATCGGCGGCGAGGGCCGCAAGTACGACGCCAAGGTCGTCCTCTACGACTGGCAGCGCGACATCGCCGTACTCGATGTGCCGGACCTGCCGGCGAAGGCCCTGAAGTTCTCCGCCGCGGACGCGGCGACCAGCGACAGCGCGATCGTCGCCGGGTTCCCGGAGAACGGGTCCTACGACGTCCGTGCCGCCCGCGTGCGCGGCCGTATCACCGCCAACGGCCCGGACATCTACCACCGAGGCACCGTCCGCCGTGACGTCTACTCGCTGTACGCGACCGTCCGCCAGGGCAACTCCGGCGGCCCGCTGCTCACGCCCAAGGGCCAGGTGTACGGGGTCGTCTTCGCGAAGTCACTGGACGACGCCGACACCGGGTACGCCCTCACGGCCGACGAGATCCAGGCGGACATCGCCCGGGGCCGTACCGCGAATCAGCAGGTCGGGACCGACAGCTGCGCACTGTGAGGGATCATGCGCGGGTATGGCGCAGACGGACCGAGACCCAGCGGGCCCGGCGGCGCAGGATGTGCGGAATCCCCACCCTGAGGTCCGTGCCCGGCAGCTGCGGGGCGGCTCCTCGATGGGAGTTCAGACCGCCTGTCGTACGGCGGTTGCGGGGTGCGTCACTGTAGTCGTGCGTCCAGCCCATACCCCGACGTCTGCCCCCGCCCCAAGGTCGATAACCTCCGGCGTGGCCCTCAATCGGCCTATGCGCGGGGCATGTGGCCGTTCGTAGAACAGGTGTACAGATCCGGATACCGGGCGCATCGGCGCGGTCACCGATCGGGCTCGGGGTCTTTCAGCCAGTTGACCAGTTCGGTGGAGAACGCGGCCGGGTCCTCCTCGTGCGGGAAGTGCCCGAGCCCGTCGAACAGCCGCCAGCGGTACGGGGCTTCGACGTACTCGCCGGAGCCGGCCGCGCTGCGGGTGCGGGCCACCGGGTCCAGGGAACCGTGCAGATGCAGCGTCGGGACGCGCACCGGGCGCTTCATCCGGCGGTTGAACTGGATGCCGTCCGGGCGGGCCAGCGAGCGCACCAGCCAGCGGTACGGCTCGATCGAGCAGTGCGCGGTGGAGGGGATGCACATGGCCCGCTGATACGTCTCCACCGCCTCGTCGTCCGGCAGCCGGGGGCCTGACCAGTCCCGGATCAGCCGGCCGACCAGCGCGCCGTCGTCGGCGATGAGCTGCCGCTCGGGGACCCACGGCCGCTGGAAGCCCCAGATGTAGGAGGCGGCGGCGGACTGCCGGCGGTCCCGGAGCATCGCGGAACGCCAGCGCCGCGGGTGCGGCATGGACACCACCGCGAGCCGTCGTACCAGCTTGGGGCGCATCGCGGCCGCGGTCCACGCCAGATAGCCGCCCAGGTCGTGGCCGACCAGCGCGGCGTCCGGCTCGCCGAGGGAGCGGATGACGCCGGTGATGTCGAGGGCGAGGTTGGCCGGGTCGTAGCCGCGCGGGGTCCGGTCGCTGCCGCCGACGCCCCTGAGGTCCATGGCGACGGCCCGGAAGCCCGCGTCGGCGAGCGCGACCAGCTGGTGCCGCCAGGCCCACCAGAACTCCGGGAAGCCGTGCACCAGCATGACCAGCGGGCCGTCGCCGAGCTCGGCGATGTGGAAGCGGGCGCCGTTCGCTGCGACGTCCCGGTGGGTCCAGGGGCCTTCGAGTCGTACGGCCGAGGGGGCGGGATCGCTCATGACGACGAGCGTCCCACAGCCTCGATGGCCGGCACGTCGTCCCTGGGGAGCGCCGGACGCGGATGCGGCTTGGCGTTCTGCAGTACGCCCGCCGTCTCCTTCACCGACGCGGCGACCTTCTGCGGGCCCTGGCCCTTCTTGGCCTTCTTCGCGAACACCACGCCGATCAGCGCGAGGGCGACGGCCACCAGGACGTTCGCCGCGAAGGAGAGCAGGAAGCAGATCGCGAGATTCCAGTGGCTCCAGGTCCGAATGCCGTACGCCAGCGCGAAGTTGAGCATCGGCAGGGAGAACAGCAGGAGCACACCGGCCGCCGAGAAGGCGCCGCCGCTCGTCGCGCCCCGCTTGACGTCCTGCTTCAGCTGGGCCTTGGCCAGCGCGATCTCGTCGTGCACCAGCGCCGACATCTCGGCCGTGGCCGAGGCGAACAACTGGCCGATGCTGCGTTCGGCACCGACCGGGCTGCCGTCGGGTGCGCTCATCGCGGTCTCCCTCTGCGTACTTGTCATCGTCTTTTGTACCGTCTCGTCAGATCATGCCGGACGGTTGCCCTGCGCGCCTGCCCCGCCCACCACTTCGGCACGCGCGTCTTGCCCGCTGGGGCCCTGGCCGGCCCCTACCGGGTGGCCTGCCCGGCCTTCTCGGCGGCTATTCGGCGGTGTTCGGCGGCCTTGCGGTCGTAGATCTCCGCCATCCGCAGGTGGTACGCCGGGTCGTCCTGCTCGTAGACGTCCGGGATGCCGTCGAGGTCCTCGTCCCGCTCCTCGGCCTCGACCAGCCGCCGGTAGCGGGTGTTGCGTATCTTCAGCAGCACCGTGGCGCACAGGGCCGCGATCAGCGAGCCGGTGAGTACGGCGGCCTTGACCTCGTCGGTGAGCACGGCGTCGCCGGCGAAGGCGAGTTCGCCGATGAGCAGCGACACGGTGAAGCCGATACCGGCGAGCGAGGCGACCGCGAAGAGGTCGCCCCAGGCGAGATCCTCGCTGAGCGAGGCCCGGGTGAAGCGGGCGGTCAGCCAGGTCCCGCCGAATATCCCGACCGTCTTGCCGACCACCAGCCCGAGCACCACCCCGAGCGTCTCGGGCTTGCCGAACACGTCCCCGAGCGCCCCTCCGGACACCTTCACGCCCGCGCTGAAGAGCGCGAACAGGGGCACGGCGAGCCCCGCCGACAACGGCCGCAGCAGATGCTCGATGTGCTCGCCGGGGGAGTGTTCCTCACCCTTGCGGGTGGTGCAGCGCAGCATCAGGCCCATGGCGACACCGGCGATGGTCGCGTGCACGCCGCTGTTGTACATCAGCGCCCAGATGACGAGCGCGAGCGGCACGTACACGTACCAGCCGCGTACGCCCTTCCTCAGCAGCAGCCAGAAGACGGCGAGGCCCAGGACCGCGCCGCCGAGCGCGGCGAAGTCGATCCGGGCGGTGAAGAAGACCGCGATGATCAGGATCGCGAACAGGTCGTCGACGACCGCGAGGGTGAGCAGGAAGGCGCGCAGGGCGCCCGGCAGGGAGGTGCCGATGACGGCCAGCACGGCCAGCGCGAAGGCGATGTCGGTGGCCGTGGGCACCGCCCAGCCCTGGGTGGAGCCGCCGCCGACGAGGTTGGTGAGGGTGTAGACGAGCGCCGGTACGGCCATGCCGCACAGCGCGGCGACCACCGGCAGCACGGCCGCCTTGGGGTCGCGCAGATCGCCGGCCACCAGCTCGCGCTTGAGCTCGATGCCGGCGACGAAGAAGAAGACCGCGAGCAGGCCGTCGGCGGCCCAGTGGGCGACGGAGAGGTTCAGGCCGAGGGCACCGGGGCCGAGGTGGAAGTCGCCGACGCTCTCGTAGCTGTGGTGCAGCGCCGGTATGTTCGCCCAGATCAGCGCGGCCACCGCGGCGATCAGCAGCAGCACGCCGCCGACGGTCTCGGTCCGCAGCGCGTCCGCGACGAAGGTCCGCTCGGGCAGCGAGAGCCGGCCGAGGACCTTGCGGGCGGGGGTGATGCGGGGCGCGGACACGGGGACCTCCGGTCGGTGGGCAGGACGGGACTACTTGCCGACCAGACTTCCCGGCACACCTTGAGGAACACGCTACTTTGCTTAGTTTACCTAAGGTGTGATGGGAGTTGCCAGGTAAGTCTCACGGTAGGGGCAAAAAGGGCGCCCGGCGCGTTTCGCGCCGGGCGCCCTTCGGGACCGTCGGTCGGGGTCAGTCCTCGCTCGGCGCCGCCGGGAGCTTCGCCTGGATGAGGTCCATGACCGTCGAGTCCGTCAGCGTCGTCACGTCACCGAGCTGGCGGTTCTCGGCGACATCGCGCAGCAGCCGGCGCATGATCTTGCCGGAGCGGGTCTTCGGCAGCTCCGCCACCGGCAGCACCCGCTTGGGCTTGGCGATCGGGCCGAGCGTGGCGCCGACGTGGTTGCGCAGCTCGTTGACGAGGCCCTCGTCCTCGGCGTTCGCCGTGCCGCGCAGGATCACGAAGGCGACGATCGCCTGCCCGGTCGTCTCGTCCGCCGCGCCGACCACGGCCGCCTCGGCGACCGACGGGTGCGACACCAGCGCCGACTCCACCTCGGTCGTCGAGATGTTGTGCCCGGAGACCAGCATGACGTCGTCCACCCGGCCGAGCAGCCAGATGTCGCCGTCGTCGTCCTTCTTCGCCCCGTCACCGGCGAAGTACTTGCCCTCGAAACGCGACCAGTACGTGTCCAGGAACCGCTGGTCGTCGCCCCAGATCGTGCGCAGCATCGACGGCCACGGCTCGGTCAGCACCAGGTAGCCGCCACCGCCGTTGGGCACCTCGCGCGCCTCGTCGTCCACCACTGTGGCCGAGATGCCGGGCAGCGGGGTCTGCGCGGAACCGGGCTTGGTCGCGGTGGCACCCGGCAGCGGCGAGATCATCATCGCGCCGGTCTCGGTCTGCCACCAGGTGTCCACGATGGGGGTCCGGTCGGCGCCGATGTGCTTGCGGTACCAGATCCAGGCCTCGGGGTTGATCGGCTCACCCACGGAACCCAGCACCCGCAGGCTGCTCAGGTCGAACTTCGCGGGGATGTCGTCGCCCCACTTCATGAACGTGCGGATCGCGGTCGGCGCCGTGTACAGGATCGTCACCCCGTACTTCTGCACGATCTCCCAGAACCGGCCCTGGTGCGGGGTGTCCGGGGTGCCCTCGTACATCACCTGCGTCGCGCCGTTGGCCAGCGGCCCGTACACGATGTACGAGTGGCCGGTCACCCAGCCGACGTCGGCCGTGCACCAGTACACGTCCGTCTCCGGCTTGAGGTCGAACACCGCCCAGTGCGTGTAGGACGCCTGGGTGAGGTAGCCGCCCGAGGTGTGCAGGATGCCCTTCGGCTTCCCCGTCGTACCGGACGTGTACAGGATGAACAGCGGGTGCTCGGCGTCGAAGGCCTCGGGCGTGTGCTCGGCCGACTGCCGCTCCACGACCTCGTGCCACCACACGTCCCGCGTGTCGTCCCAGGCCACTTCCTGCCCGGTGCGCCGGACGACCAGCACATGCTCGACGTTGCCGGCCTTGCCGACCGCCTCGTCCACGGCCGGCTTGAGCGCGGACGGCTTGCCGCGCCGGTAGCCCCCGTCGGAGGTGATGACCACCTTGGCGTCGGCGTCCTGGATACGGGTGGCGAGCGCGTCCGCCGAGAAGCCGCCGAAGACCACGGAGTGCGCGGCGCCGATCCGGGCGCAGGCGAGCATCGCGACCGCCGTCTCCGGGATCATCGGCATGTAGACCGCGACCCGGTCGCCCTTGCGGACGCCCAGCTCCAGCAGGGCGTTCGCCGCCTTGGAGACCTCGTCCTTCAGCTCGGCGTAGGTGATCGCACGGCTGTCGCCGGGCTCGCCCTCGAAGTGGATGGCGACCCGGTCGCCGTTGCCGGCTTCCACATGCCGGTCCACGCAGTTGTACGCGACATTGAGCTCGCCGTCCTTGAACCACTTCGCGAACGGCGGGTTCGACCAGTCCAGCGTCTCGGTCGGCTCCTTGGCCCAGGTCAGCCGGCGGGCCTGCTCGGCCCAGAAGCCGAGCCTGTCAGCCTTGGCCTGTTCGTACGCCTCGGCCGTGACATTGGCGTTCTCGGCCAGGTCAGCGGGCGGCGCGAAGCGTCGCTCCTCCCTCAAGAGGTTGGCCAGGCTTTCGTTGCTCACGACATCTCCCTTTCCAAGGGTGTCCGTTGTGTCCCGGGCCACAGCTCATCAGACCTGGGGGTCCGGTGACAAGGGCCGTCGGGAAATGGTTTAGACCTGTCGGGTACGGCAGGACGTGCGGGCCCGCCGGTGCCGGCCTGGACGGCGCCGACAGGCCCCCGCCGCCCCTTCCTCAGGCCGGGCTGCGCAGCTCTTCCGCGCCCGGTACCCCCTCGAACACCTCTCCCTCTTCTTCGCCTCCGGCCCGGCGCAGCAGATACGCCTGCGCCTCGCCCACATGGAAGTACATCCCATGCAGCTCCAGCTCACCGGCTGCCAGCGCCCGCGCCACCGAGTCGTGCGCCCGCAGATGCTCCAGCTGCTGGACCACATTGGTCAGGCAGAGCCGCTCCGTCATGTCCGCCGCCGCCCGCCCGGCCAGCCGGACCCCCGGCCAGCCGCGGTCGGCCAGCCGTGTCAGGCTCGGCAGCCCGTGCCGCAGCCAGCGTCCGAGCGGACTCGTGCCGCCCTCGGCCCCGGAACTCAGCAGCGACTGCATCGCCCCGCACCCGGAGTGGCCGCACACCGTGATGGACCGCACCTTCAGCACGTCCACCGCGTACTCGATCGCCGCCGACACCGAGTCGTCGCCGTTCTCCTCACCCGGAAGGGGGACCAGATTGCCGACGTTGCGGACCACGAACAGGTCACCCGGACCACTGGAGGTGATCATCGATGTGACGAGCCGGGAGTCGGCGCAGGTCAGGAAGAGCTGCGACGGCCGCTGCCCCTCGCGCGCCAGCCGGGCCAGCTCCTCCCGCACCAGGGGCGCGGTGTCGCGCTGGAACGCGCTGATCCCACGGGCGAGTTCATGGCCCGCACCGTCCGCCCTGCCGCCGCCCCAGCGGACGAGTCCCGACCTGACGAGGTCCGGTCTCTGGACGAGGTCCGGTTCCTGGGTGAGGCCCGGTCCCTGGCCGTGACTCGCACGACGCTCGCGACCGTCCTCGTCCTCCGGTCCTCCGCCGTACTCCGCTGAGCGCACGCCCACCCGGCAGCCGGTCAGCTCGGCGGAGCCGCCCTGCGCGGTGTGGGCCCTGCGCCAGTCCCGCAGTGACTCGTACGCCGCGTGGTCCATGAACGAACCGGCCAACTCCACCACGGCGTGGGCGCCTTGGGGTACGAGATGCAGGGCTCTGCTGAGCCGGGGCACGGCGAGGAACGTCAGCTGGCCTCTTACATGTACGCGATGGACTCCCCCCTTCTCTTCATGGGTGATGCGGGTGCGGGCGAGGCGGTGCAGGGCGACGGCGACGGCCATGGCGACCCCGAGGAGCACGCCCTCCAGGACGCCGAGGATCACCACGCCAAGTGTGGTGACGACATACACCGCGACTTCACGGTGGCGGGTCACCGTGCGGATGTGGTGCAGGGACACCATCTGGATGCCGACGGCCATCACCAGGGCGGCGAGCGAGGCGAGCGGGATGAGATCCAGGACCGGGACCATCAGCAGCGCGGCGACTACTACGAAAACGCCGTGCAGCATCGTGGAGTTCCGGCTGACGGCACCGGATTGCACATTCGCCGAACTGCGCACCGCGACCCCCGCGACCGGCAGTCCGCCGAGCGCCCCGGAGACGATGTTGGCGGCGCCCTGACCGAGCAGTTCGCGGTCCAGGCCGGACCGGCCGACCCGGGACTGGGGTCCGGGGCGGCCGGCCAGCATCTTGTCCACGGCGACCGCGCCGAGGAGCGACTGCACACTGCACACCAGCGTGGTGGTGAGCAGGGCGGCGACGATGCCGAGCGCCGGCCCCTCGGGCAGCCCCGCCAGGGCGTGGCTGCTCCAGGACGGCAGGTCGACCCGGGGCAGGGCGAGCCCGGTGAGCGCGGCGGTCGCGGTGGCACCGGCGACGGCGACCAGGGCCGCCGGGACCGTACGCAGCAGACGGCCCGCTCGGCCGGGGATCCGGGGCCAGCCGAACAGCAGGGCCAGGGTCAGCGCGCTCATCGTCACGGCGGCCGGGTGCAGGTTGGCCAACTGGGCTGGCAGCGCCCGGACATTGGCGAGGACCGAGCTCTGCGGGTTGCCGCCGAGGACGATGTGCAGCTGGGCGACGGCGATGGTGACACCGATGCCGGCGAGCATGCCGTGCACCACGGCCGGGCTGACGGCGAGCGCAGTGCGGGCCACGCGCAGGCAGCCCAGGCCCAGCTGGGCCAGTCCGGCGAGGACGGTGATGCCGCAGGTGGTCCGCCAGCCGTAACGGTGGATCAGGTCGGCGGTGACCACGGTGAGCCCGGCGGCCGGGCCGCTGACCTGGAGCGGGCAGCCTCCGAGCCGCCCGGCGACCAGTCCGCCGACGGCCGCCGCGACCAGCCCGGCCTGGAGCGGGGCTCCGGTGGCGAGGGCGATTCCGAGGGACAGCGGCAGGGCGATCAGGAACACCGAGACGGACGCGGACAGGTCGGCGCCCTCGACCCGGAAGCGGCGGCGCGGGGGCTTGGGCGGGCTCGGTGACCGGTCGGCGCCCTTGGCGGGCTGGGGATTTGTGGCTTCGGCCCGAGCTCCGGCCTGGGCCAGGCCGAGGCTCTCGGGGTGGGTGGGTACGCAGGCTGATGACATGTTTCCCGTCTCCTCCGGGGCAGCGCGGTCGCGGATCAGGGGGTCCCCTCGCCAGTGGGCTGGGGCTCGGTCGCGGCCGTGGGTCACGGCGTGCAGTGGCGGGATGAATCAACAATCGGTAAACGAATCGTAATGCAGAGTAAAGGTCAAGCATGGATTTTCTGCGCAAATGGGGCACCTCTTCACCTCCATGGGTGAAGTGAGCAGTTCATCGGCTTGTCGTATTAATCCCTCTCTCGGTCCTATGCGACCTTGACGGCGCTGTCGGCACATACCCGGCACACCGCCATAAACGCCGTGATCGGCGTTCGCCGAGAGAAGGAAGAAGGTGGGCGGAATTGGCCGCCACCCAGAGAATTGCCGTCGGCGCCGTGACCGCCGCGGCCTGTGCCGCGTCGCTGGCGGGCTGCGCGACCGGCACCAACTCCGAGGAAGGGGCGCCCGGGCCGCAGAAGGGAGCGCCGGCGCCCCAGAGCGTGGTCCGTCTGATCGGGGACGGTTCCACCGCGTACACCGGGGCGCAGCCGCACCTGCCCCGGCCGGAGAAGCTCCAGCCCGGTGAGAAGCCCCCGCAGTTCGTGGTGTTCTCGTGGGACGGCGCGGGCGAGGACAGCCAGAAGCTGTTCTCGCACTTCCGCAAGGTCTCCAAGGAGAACAACGCGACCATGACGTACTTCCTCAGCGGCGTCTACATGCTGCCCGAGGAGAAACGTGACCTCTACCGGCCCCCGCAGCACTCGCCCGGCCGCTCCGAGATCGGCTTCAACGACGAGCAGGGCATCTCCGACACCGTCAGGCAGCTGCGGCTGGCCTGGCTGGAGGGCAACGAGATCGGCACCCACTTCAACGGGCACTTCTGCGGCCCCGACGGGGGTGTCGGCGAGTGGTCGGTGGCGGAGTGGAAGAGCGAGATCGCCCAGGCCAAGCAGTTCGTGAAGAACTGGAAGACCAACACGGGCATGAAGAACGCCGCACCGCTGCCCTTCGACTACGACAAGGAACTCATCGGCGCCCGCACCCCCTGCCTGGAGGGACAGAAGAACTTCATGAAGGCGGCGAGCCAGCTGGGCTTCCGCTACGACACCAGCGGTGTCAACGACCAGGTCTGGCCCAAGAGGAAGGAGGGGCTGTGGGACCTGTCGATGCAGCTCGTCCCCTTCCCCGGCCACTCCTTCGAGCAGCTGACCATGGACTACAACTTCATGGTCAACCAGTCAGGCACCTCGACCCAGGGTGACCCCGACAAGTACGACTACTGGGGCGACCAGATGCGTGACGGGCTGCTCCAGGGTTTCAACCGGGCCTACAACGGCAACCGCGCGCCGCTCGTCATCGGCAACCACTTCGAGTCGTGGAACGGCGGAACCTACATGCGGGCCATCGACGAGGTCGTCGAGAACGTCTGCAACAAGCCCGAGGTGCGCTGTGTCTCCTTCCATCAGCTGGCCGACTGGCTGGACGCCCAGGACCCGCAGGTCCTGGCGAGACTGCGCACCCTGAACGTGGGCGAGACCCCGCGTCAGGGCTGGGCGTCCTTCCTCTCCGGCCGTCCCGCCCCGGCACCGAAGGGGGTGCCCGGGGCGCCGGCGGTCAAGCAGTAGGCGGTGGGCGGGAGTCGGCGCCCCGCCGGCGGAGTGCCCACCTCCGTCAGACGGGCGCCGCCACTCCCTCGCCGAGCACGAAGCCGGGGTCGATCTGAGCCGCCAGGTCGGCCCCGGTGCGCTCGTTGCCCCACGACTGGGCGTTCTTCAGGTGGAAGTGGACCATCTGCCGGGTGTACCGCTCCCAGTCCCGCAGCTCGTACGTCGCGTCGGTGGCGACCTTGAGGGTGTGCAGGGCGCGGGAGTTGGCGTCCTCCAGGAGCTCGAACCGGGGCGGGCGGCCCTTCTCCATGGCGCGCACCCAGTCCGAGTGCCCGACCGTGACCAGCAGGTCGTCCCCGACCTCCGCGCGAAGGAAGTCGACGTCGTCCTGCCCCTGCACCTTGTTGCCGACGACCTTCAGCACGACGCCGAAGTCCCGCGCGTACTCCTTGTACTGGCGATAGACGGAGACCCCCTTCCGGGTCGGCTCGGCGACGAGGAACGTGATGTCGAAGCGGGTGAACATGCCCGAGGCGAAGGAGTCCGAGCCCGCCGTCATGTCGACCACGACGTACTCGTCGGGACCGTCGACGAGGTGGTTCAGGAACAGCTCCACGGCTCCCGTCTTGGAGTGGTAGCAGGAGACCCCCAGGTCGGCGTCCGTGAAGGGCCCGGTGACCATCAAACGGACGGCCCCGCCGTCGAGTTCCACCGGGCGCGCACAGGCGTCGTACACCGGATTGGGCTCCCGGACCCGGACCAGCCGCGAGCCCTCGCCGGGCGGGGTGGTCTTGATCATCGTCGCGGCGGAGGCGATGCGCGGGTTGTTGCCGCGCAGGTAGTCCTTGATCAGGGAGAGCCGCTCGCCCAGCGCGGGCAGCGCCGCCGACTCCGTCTCGTCGAGGCCGAGCGCGGGGCCCAGGTGCTGGTTGATGTCGGCGTCGACGGCGACGACCGGCGCGCCGGCGGCCGCGAGGTGGCGGATGAACAGGGAGGAGAGCGTGGTCTTGCCGCTGCCGCCCTTCCCGACGAAAGCAATTTTCATGTTCACGAAGAGTAGTCGTGCGATAGCTGTATGTGTCAGGTGAAGTGAAGAAGACCACTCCTTCGTGGAGTGGCGGCCAGCGGGTGCGTAGGGTCGTACTCATGAGTACGTCACGTGCGACCGCCGATCCGCTCGCGGCCCTGGGCTCGCTGCCCGGTGTGGCCGAGTCCGTGGAGTCCGTGCGCAAGGCCGTGGACCGGGTCTACGGGCACCGGGTCATGCGGCGCCGCAGCAACGCCGTCACCTCCGAGGCCGCGCTGCGCGGCGCCCGGGGCAGTGCGGCGCTGTCCGGCGCCGACTGGGCACTGGAGGAGGTCCGGCGGCGCTCCGACTTCGGTGGTGACGACGCGCGCGTGGTGGGTGCGGCCCTGCGGCTGACCGCCGAGGCGGGCCAACTGCTGTCCATCTGGCGGCAGTCACCGCTGCGCGTGCTGGCCCGGCTGCACTTGGTGGCGGCCGCGACCGGCGCCGATGAGGTGGGTCGGCCGCGCCGGGCCGGTGAAGACGTCGACGAGCCGCTGATCGAGCTGCCGCTGCCGGACGCCGACGAGGTGTCGGGGCGCCTCGACGGGCTCTCCGAGCTGATCATCGCGGGGAGTTCCGCGCCGGCGCTGGTGACGGCCGCCGTGGTGCACGGCGAGCTGCTCGCGCTGCGGCCCTTCACCTCGAACAACGGGCTGGTCGCGCGCGCGGCCGAGCGGATCGTGCTGATCGGCAGCGGCCTGGACCCCAAGTCGGTCTGCCCCGCCGAGGTCGGCCACGCCGAACTGGGCCGCGCCTCCTATCTGGCAGCCCTGGACGGGTACGTCTCGGGTACTCCGGAGGGCATGGCGGCCTGGATCGCGCACTGCGGCCGCGCGGTGGAGCTCGGCGCGCGGGAGTCGACCGCGGTGTGCGAGGCGTTGCAGCGCGGGGCGGCGTAAAGCCACTGGGCGGCCGGACGGCCACCGAAACGGGTTGCGGCGGTACGAGTCCTCGTACCGCCGCTGGCATGTTCACCGGGTTACCAGGCGTCCTCGAAATGTCGCCCATCAGGTCGGGTACTTTGCCCGTCACCTGGTGCGGCTGGCCCGTAATCGACGGGTCGACGTCGCGTGGGTGCCCGGTGTCCATGCTGGGTCCGTGGGGCCAGATGCGTTTTAAAGGTGATCCTCTCGGATGTCCTTCGGTCTCGCGGGCCGCTAACCCCTTTGTACTGCAAGCCCGGAGCAAGCGGAACCCCTGCCTGCAGTTCTTTACTTTTAGGTTCAAAGACAAGCTAAGTGGCGCTAAAGGGGCGCTGTTAGGTCGAACGGGTGAAAGAGGGAGTGGTGTGCCGGTTCAGGCGACCGAGTTCCGGCGCCGGCTCGCGTACCAGACCAGGCCCGCGGTGGCGGCGGCCGCTCCTATCGCGGCCGCGGCGACCAGGGCCGGGCGCGGCGGTGCGGAGATCCGCTGCTTGAGCCGGACCGGACGGTGGAAGTCCAGGATCGGCCAGCCGCGCCCGAGTGCCTCGCGGCGCAGCGCCCGGTCGGGGTTCACCACGTGCGGATGCCCGACGGCCTGGAGCATCGGCAGGTCGGTCGCCGAGTCGCTGTACGCGTAGCAGCGGTCGAGGTCGTACCCCTCGGAGGCGGCCAGCTCCCGGACCGCTTCGGCCTTCGTCGGACCGTAGGCGTAGTACTCCACCTCGCCGGTGTAGCAGCCGTCGTCGCCGACGACCATGCGGGTGGCCACCACCCGGTCGGCGCCCAGCAGTTCGCCGATCGGCTCGACCACCTCGGCGCCCGAGGTGGACACGATGACGACGTCCCGGCCGGCCCGGTGATGGGCCTCGATGAGGGAGGCGGCCTCGTCGTAGATGATCGGGTCGATCAGGTCGTGCAGGGTCTCGGCGACGATCTCCTTGACCTGCTGGACATTCCAGCCACGGACCAGACCGGACAGGTACGCGCGCGTGCGCTCCATCTGGTCGTGGTCCATACCGCCGACCAGGAACACGAACTGGGAGTACGCGTTGCGCAGGACCGCCCGGCGGTTGATCAGACCGCCTTGGTAGAACGACTTGCTGAAGGTGAGCGTGCTCGACTTCGCAATGACCGTCTTGTCCAGGTCAAAGAAGGCCGCTGTGCGGGGCAAGGAGTGGTTTTCCACGCCCCCGAGCATAGGCGCCCACCATTCGGCGTAAGGTGGGGCGCGTGGGTTTGCCTGAGAGGCCTCTCGGGTACACCATGGAAGTCACGGATCGTTCGCGACCGTGCTAACCCGGTCCGGCTCCTCCCCCCCCGAGTCGGCCGTGGAGACGACCCCCACTCTCCCCCCCGGTGGGGGTCGTCGCATGTCCGGACGGGTTTTTCCTCTCTTCTCCGAGTCCTGAGATCTTGGTCGGGCGGCTGCTGCCGTCCCTTTCGCATGCCCATGATCCGTCACGCTGGGTAGTCGTGACGCTGCTCTGTGGAAGTCGCCCAGAGCCCAGAACGGGACTCACCGGTATGGGTGACAGCGATATTCACAACCATCGGGTTGTCCACAGTTTTGGACCAAGATCCACACGATTTCCGGGTTCGCTGCACCGTGATTCCAGCGCGCTCCGGCGGCGGCGAGTTCATGGCCGGTTCCGATTGCCGGGCGCCAATGGCCGGTTTCTGTCGGCCGTGCATATGGAGGCCGCTTGCCGGTTCTTCACACGTATGGGAATCGCGTGGCCCCGGAGGCCGCGCGCAAGAACGCAGCCAAGGGGGAAGCTCACGTGGCCGGAACTGTCACCCATGAATCACCGTCCGCCGCCCCGGGACGGCCCGGACGCCCGATGATCGTCACCGAGGACGCCGATCTCCTCGACGACCTGTTGCGCCTGTGCGCGGCGGCCGGCGCGAAACCCGAGGTCCACCACGGGGTACCGGAACGCGGCGGCTGGGAGTCCGCCCCGCTCGTCCTGGTCGGCGACGACGTCGCGCGCCGGGTGCGTGGGGCCGCGCGCCGACGCGGGGTGGTGCTGGTCGGCCAGGACCAGGACGACCCCGATGTATGGAAACGCGCCGTGGAGATCGGCGCCGACCATGTCCTGATGCTGCCCGACGGCGAGCAGTGGCTGGTGGACCGGATCGCCGACGTCGTCGAGGGTGTGGGCCGCCCGGCTCTCACCGTCGGGGTGATCGGCGGCCGGGGCGGGGCCGGCGCCTCCACGCTGGCCTGCGCGCTCGCCGTCACCTCCGCGAGGGAGGGACTGCGCACCCTCCTCGTGGACGCGGATCCACTGGGTGGCGGAATCGACGTACTCCTCGGCGCCGAGACGGCCGAGGGCCTGCGCTGGCCCGCGTTCGCCGCCTCGCGCGGGCGGCTCGGCAGCGGCGCCCTGGAGGAGTCACTGCCGGAACTGCACTCGCTGCGGATCCTCAGCTGGGACCGCGGCGACAGCGTGGCCATCCCGCCGCCCGCCGTCCGCGCGGTGCTCGCCGCCGTCCGCAGGCGGGGCGGCACGGTCGTCGTCGACCTGCCGCGGCGCCTGGACGACGAGGTCGCCGAGGTCCTCACCCAGCTCGACCTCGCCGTCCTGGTGGTTCCCGCCGAACTCCGCGCGATCGCGGCGGCGGGCCGGGTGGCGGCCACCGTCGGCATGGTCGTGCGCGATCTGCGGGTGGCGGTACGAGGCCCGTACGCGCCGGGACTGGACGACCGCGAGGTGGCCCGGCTGCTCGGCCTGCCGCTGGCCGGCGAAGTGCCCGTCGAACCGGGCCTGTCCCGCCCTCACCGGAAACCACCGGGTGCCGCCGCCCGTGGACCGCTGGCCCGCTTCTGCAAGGGCTTCTGGGAGCGCACGCTCGTCGAGGCGGGTGGCGTATGAGGCCCGGCACCGTGGGCGCGGACGGCCCGGCCCTGCTCGACGGGGTCCGGCGCTGGCTGGCCGAGAGCGGCGCCGAACCGACCCCCGCGCGCGTGGCGCAGGCGCTGCGCGCACAGGGCCGGGTGCTCGGCGACGCCGAAGTCCTCGGCGCGGCCGAGCGACTGCGCTCCGAACTGGTCGGCAGCGGCCCTCTGGAACCCCTGCTCGCCGATCCCACGGTCACCGACGTCCTGGTGTCCGCCCCGGACCGGGTCTGGGTGGACCGCGGTGGCGGCCTGGAACTGACCCCGGTCACCTTCCCGGACGCGGCGGCCGTACGGCGCCTCGCGCAGCGACTGGCCGCGGTGGCCGGCCGGCGCCTGGACGACGCACGTCCCTGGGCGGACGCCAGGCTGCCCGACGGCACCCGCCTGCACGCGGTCCTGCCCCCGGTGGCGGTCGGCTGCACCTGTCTGTCCCTCAGGGTGGTGCGGCCGCGGGCGTTCACGCTCGACGAACTGGTGGCGGCCCGGACCGTGCCACCGGGCGGCGACCGGATCCTGCGCGCGCTCCTGGAGGCCCGGCTCTCGTTCCTGGTCAGCGGCGGCACCGGCACCGGCAAGACGACCCTGCTGAGCGCGCTGCTCGGCCTGGTGGGTCCGGGGGAGCGGATCGTGCTCGCCGAGGACTCGGCGGAGCTCAGGCCCGAACACCCGCACGTCGTACGGCTGGAGACCAGACCCGCCAACCAGGAGGGCGCAGGCCTGGTCACCCTGGAGGACCTGGTTCGCCAGGCGCTGCGGATGCGTCCCGACCGGCTGGTCGTCGGCGAGGTGCGCGGCCCCGAGGTCGTACACCTGCTGGCCGCGCTCAACACCGGGCACGAGGGCGGCTGCGGCACGGTGCACGCCAACGCGGCGGCGGACGTCCCGGCCCGCCTGGAGGCGCTCGGTACGGCCGCCGGGCTCGACCGGGCCGCCCTGCACAGCCAGTTGGCGGCCGCGCTGTCGGTGGTGCTGCACCTGGTACGGGACCGCACGGGCCGACGGCGGATCGCCGAGGTGCATGTGCTGGAGCGGGACCCCTCGGGGCTGGTGCGGACGGTACCGGCACTGCGCTGGGGTGCGGAGGCCTTCGCGCGCGAGCCGGGGTGGGAGCGGCTGCGGGGGCTGCTGCGAAGTGACGCCAGTGGTCTCTGAGCCTGAAGTGATCTGAGTCATCTGTGGGCTCGAAGTGACCGACTGGTCCGTGGGTCCGAAGCGGCCGAGTCACCCGGTCCGCGGTGGCTGAGTCGCGATCCGAAGTGACCTGAATGGTCTGCGAGTTGGAAGGGGTTTGTGTGATGGGTGGGATGACGGTCGGTGTGGCCGTGACATGCGGCGGGATCATGGCGTGGCTCCTCGCCGAACGGCAGTGCGAGGTACGGCGGGCGCGGCTGTTGCTCGCCGGAGGCGGGTCGGTGGCCGCCGGACCGCCCTCCTGGGAGCGGACGATCGGGGAGTTGCGGCGCCTGTGCGGCCGATGGCGGAGTGAGTGGTGGGCCCTGACCGTCGGCATCGCGCTGGCCCTCCTCGCCGCCTCGGTGCTTCCGGTCCTCGCGGGGGCGGCCGGGATGCCGGTGCTGCGCAGGCTGCGGCTGGCCCGGCAGGCTGTGCGGGTCCGGCAGGCCCACGCCGACGCGGTGATCGCGCTGTGCGGGGCGCTTGCCGGTGAGGTGCGCGCGGGACGGCAGCCCGGTGAGGCGCTGCTGCGGGCCGCCCGGGACTCCGGCGGGCTGGGCGAGGCCCAGGCGACCGTGGTCGCGGCGGCACGCTTCGGCGGGGACGTGCCGGGCGCGCTCGCTACGGCCGCACGCCAGCCGGGCGCCGACGGCCTGCTGGGGCTCGCGGCCTGCTGGCGGGTGGCCGTCGACCAGGGTGCCGGGCTCGCGGCCGGCCTCGACCGCCTGGACGCGGCCCTGCGCGCCGAACGGGACCAGCGCGCCGACCTGCGTGCCCAGTTGTCCGGCGCCCGGGCCACCGCGGTGCTGCTTGCCGCACTGCCCGCCCTCGGCCTCCTGCTCGGCTCGGCCATGGGCGCCGACCCGCTGCGCGTACTGCTGCACACCGGGGCCGGGCTGGGCTGCCTGGTCGCCGGAGCGGTGTTCGAGGGCGCCGGGATCTGGTGGGCGGCCCGGATCGTGCGGGGAGCTGAGGCGGCATGAGCGCGGAAGTTGTCCACAGGCTGGGGGTGACGGTCGCGGTGCTGCTGGCCCTGGGCTGGTCGGCGTGGCGACTGGAGCGGGCCAGGCGCAGGCGCTGGGCCCGACGCAGGGTGGGCGAACTGCTGGCTCTGGAGATGCCGGAGCGGCGGTCCGACGTCGGCGGTGCCGTCCGCGGGTGGCTGCCGGCGGTCGGTGTGGTGTGCGGCGGCTGGGTGCTGGTCGGTGGGGTCGTCGGAGTGCTGCTCGGGCTGGGCGTCGCCCTGGGGCTGTGGCAGTGGCGGCGCCGAGAGGGGGACGCGGGACGGGCGGCGCAGGCCGAGGCGTCCCGGGCCGCTCGCCAACTTCCGCTCGCCTCCGACCTGCTGGCCGCCTGCATCGCAGCCGGGGCGGGCCCGGTGGTAGCCGCCCAGGCCGTCGGCGAGGCGCTCGGCGGACCCGTCGGAGAAGGGCTTGCGCGGGGTGCGGCGGAGGTCCGGCTGGGCGGTGAACCCGCCGAGGCCTGGCGGCGGTTGGCGGCCTTGCCGGGTGCCGCCGCCCTCGCCCGGCTGCTGGAGCGCGCGGACGAGTCCGGGCTGCCGGCGGCCACCCCGGTCGCGCGGCTTGCCGCGGACGCCCGCGCGGAGTGGGCGAGAAGCGCGACCACGCGGGCGCGGCGGGCGGCCGTGCTGATCTCCGCGCCGGTGGGGCTGTGTTTCCTGCCCGCGTTCATCGCGGTCGGGGTCCTGCCCGTGGTGATCGGGCTGGCGGGCGGGGTCCTGCGAGGGGGTGGTGGATGACCGGGGGCGACAACGGGCCGTCAACAGGAACTGATCACTGAATTCAAGACATTCAAGGGAGTCGAGATGTACCAGAAGATGCGGAAGTTGCTGCGCGGGGACGCGGGAATGGTCACGTCCGAGTACGCGATGGGGATCATCGCCGCCGTCGGGTTCGCGGCGGTCCTCTACGCGGTCGTGACGAGCGGGCAGGTCAGTGCGGAGCTCCAGGCCATCGTGAAACGAGCCCTCAGTGCGCGGATGTGAGCAAGGGCGCGGGACGGACCGCGGGTTCGTGACGGCGGAGGCGGCCGTGGTCCTGCCGGTGCTGGTGGCGTTCACGATGGCGCTGGTGTGGGGGCTGCTCGTGGTGGCCGCCCAGATCCGGTGCGTGGACGCCGCCCGCACCGGGGCGCGGGCCGCCGCGCGGCAGGACGCCGAGGACGCGGTGGTCGCCGTGACGAAGCAGGCCGCGCCGGACGGGGCGACGGTCACGATCGGCCGGGAGGGCGACCAGGTGCGGGTGACGGTGGTGGCGAGGCCGCCGGTGCTGGGCGGGCTGCCGTTCCAGGTACGGGAGTCGGCGGTCGCGCTGGCGGAGGAGGCGGGGCCGTGAGACGCCGGTATTCGGATCGCGGGTCGGCCACCGTCTGGAGCGTCGGCGCGATCGGCGTCCTCTGCGTGGTGTTCGGCGTGGTGCTCGGGCTGGGGCAGGTTGTCGTGGTCCGGCACCGCGCGGCCGGGGGTGCCGACATGGCGGCCCTCGCGGCCGCGGATCACTGGGCCGAGGGGACCACCGCGGCCTGCGCCCGGGCGGACCGGGTGGCGCGGGCTCAGGGTGCACGGCTGACGCGGTGCGTGATCGTGGGAGACGTCTCGGATGTGACGGCTGCGTCGGGTGGTGGGCCGTTCACGGCGGAGGTCCGGGCCAGAGCGGGCCCCACTGCCGCTAGCCCTCCGCCGGCTTCTCCTCCGGCGCCCCCTTCAGCAGCACCGTGAGGAGCCGCACCGCCCCCCGTTTGTGCAACGGATCGTTTCCGTTCCCGCACTTGGGCGACTGGATGCAGGAGGGGCACCCCGCGTCGCACTCGCACGCGGCGATCGCCTCCCGTGTGGCCGTGAGCCACGCGCGGGCCGTGTGGAACGCGCGCTCCGCGAAGCCCGCGCCGCCCGGGTGGCCGTCGTAGACGAAGACCGTCGGCAGCAGCGTGTCGGGGTGCAGGGGGATCGACACGCCGCCGATGTCCCAGCGGTCGCAGGTCGCGAAGAGCGGGAGCAGGCCGATGGAGGCGTGTTCGGCGGCGTGCAGGGCGCCGCCGAGGATCTCCGGGTTGATCCGGGCCTCGTCGAGCTGGTCCTCGGTGACGGTCCACCACACCGCGCGGGTGCGCAGTGTCCGAGGAGGGAGATCGAGTTTCGTCTCGCCCAGCACCTCGCCGGTGATGAGCCGGCGGCGGAGGAAGGAGACCACCTGGTTGGTGACCTCGACGGAGCCGTAGCAGAGGCGGCCGTCGCCCCAGGGGACCTCGATGTCGGTCTCCAGGACGGAGATGGCCGTGGTGTCGCGGGCGACCGTGGAGTACGGCGGCTCCGCCTGTTCGACCAGCGCGACCGAGTCCTCCAGGTCCAGGGAGCGCACGAGGTACGTGCGGCCCTGGTGCAGGTGGACCGCGCCCTCGTGGACCGTGGAGTGCGCGGCGCTCGCGTCCACCGTGCCGAGCAGCCGCCCCGTGCCCTCTTCGACGACCTGCACCGGGCGGCCGCCCTCGCCGCGGATGTCGGTCAGCTCGGCGGCCCGCTCCCGCCGGGTCCAGTGCCACGCCTTGGTACGGCGGCGCAGCAGCTTCGCGGCCTCCAGCTGCGGCAGCAGGTCCTCGCAGGCGGGACCGAACAGGTCGAGGTCGTCGTCGGTGAGCGGGATCTCGGCCGCGGCGGCGCACAGGTGCGGGGCGAGGACATACGGGTTGTCGGGGTCGAGGACCGTCGATTCCACCGGTTGGTCGAACAGGGCCTCGGGATGATGGACGAGGAACGTGTCCAGCGGGTCGTCGCGGGCCACCAGGACCGCGAGGGCGCCCTTCCCGGAGCGGCCCGCGCGACCCGCCTGCTGCCACACAGAGGCCCTCGTACCCGGGTACCCGGCGATCAGTACGGCATCCAGCCCGGAGACGTCCACGCCCAGCTCCAGGGCCGTGGTGGCGGCAAGCCCGAGGAGCTCCCCGGAGTGCAGCGCGCGTTCCAGGGCGCGCCGTTCCTCGGGGAGGTAGCCGCCGCGATAGGCCGCGACACGCCGGGCGAGGGAACGGTCTACCTCGGCGAGCCGTTCCTGGGCGATGAGGGCGATCAGCTCGGCGCCGCGCCGGGAGCGCACGAAGGCCACCGACCGCACGCCCTGCACGGCGAGGTCGGTCAGCAGGTCGGCGGTCTCGGCGGTGGCGGTACGGCGGACCGGGGCGCCCTTCTCGCCGTGCAGCTCGGTCAGCGGCGGCTCCCAGAGGGCGAAGACCAGCTCGCCGCGTGGGGAGGCGTCCTCGGCGATCTCCACGACCGGCAGCCCGGTGAGACGGCGGGCGGCGACGGCCGGCTCGGCGGCGGTCGCGGAGGCCAGCAGGAAGACCGGGGAGGCGCCGTAGCGGGCGCACAGGCGGCGCAGCCGGCGCAGCACCTGGGCGACGTGCGAGCCGAAGACGCCCCGGTAGGTGTGGCACTCGTCGATGACGACGTACTTCAGCGACTTCAGGAAGGAGGACCAGCGGGCGTGCCCGGGAAGTATCCCGCGGTGCAGCATGTCCGGGTTGGTGAGCACGTAGTTGGCGTACTGGCGGATCCACTCCCGCTCCTCGTACGGGGTGTCGCCGTCGTACACCGCGGGCCGTACGGCGTTACCCAGCGGTTGTGAAAGTTCCTTCACCGATCGGCACTGATCTGCCGCCAGTGCCTTGGTGGGAGCCAGGTAGAGGGCGGTGGCGCCGCGGCCGTTGGGTGATTCGGAACCGTCCAGGAGGGTGGAGAGGACCGGCACGAGATAGGCCAGGGACTTGCCGGAGGCGGTGCCGGTGGCGACCACCACCGAGTCGCCGTCCAGGGCGTGCTCGGCGGCCAGCGCCTGGTGTTCCCAGGGATGCTCGATGCCGCCCGCCTGCACGGCCGCGACAACCTCCGAACGAATCCGGTCAGGCCAGACGGCATGCCGACCCGCTCGCGGGGGCAAGTGCTCCGTATGAGTGATGCGCGAAGCCCGGCTCGGCCCGGAGGCGAGCCGGTCCAGGACCGTGCCCGGAGAGAACCCGGACGCGGCCGGAACCGAGGGTCGATCGGATCGGTGATTTATGGCCATCGGGACCGAGTGTGTCACTGGCGTGACGGACAATGGGGCCAAGGCGTCGTGCACGCCTGCCGGTAAGTGATTGAATGCCATCGCGGCTGGCGTACCGTCCCGGGGGCCGCAAGCCGAGGTGTCCCAAGGGGCGACCCGCTCGATAGCAAGGTGCTGGAGGATCCGTGGACCTGTCCCTGTCGACCCGTACCGTCGGCGATCGTACGGTCGTCGAGGTCGGTGGCGAAATCGACGTATATACCGCGCCCAAGCTGCGCGAGCAGCTGGTCGAGCTGGTGAACGACGGGAATTTCCACCTCGTCGTTGACATGGAGGGCGTGGATTTCCTCGACTCCACCGGGCTCGGCGTACTGGTCGGCGGCCTGAAGCGGGTGCGAGCCCATGAGGGCTCGCTGCGCCTGGTCTGCAACCAGGAGCGCATTCTGAAGATCTTCCGAATCACCGGTCTCACCAAGGTGTTCCCGATCCACACCTCGGTCGAGGAAGCGGTGGCGGCCACCGACTGACCCGGGCCGGCCGACGGCTTCCGGACCGCCGATCGGTCCGCGCCGTCCGGCCGGCCTTCGACACGGGCTCGTACAGAGCAGTACGCATGCCCGTGTCGCCCCCCGCCCGCTCGGGCCCGCGTGCCCGTGCCGGCAGCCGTTCACGGGTCGCAGGCCCGCGGCGGACGCAATTCATCGGGGGGGCCGGGTTTTCGGCGATCCGGCCCCCTACCGCACGCCCGTAGTTCCGAGGGGGACGTATGGCCACCGTTGAACTCCGCTTCAGCGCGCTGCCCGAGCACGTCCGCACCGCCCGACTGGTGGCGGCGGCGGTGGCACGCAGGGCCGGAGTGGACGAGGCCGTCCTGGACGAGGTCCGGCTGGCCGTCGGCGAGGCCTGTTCCCGCGCTGTTGGTCTGCACCAGAGCGCCGGCATCACCGAGCCGGTGCGGGTGGCGCTGATCGAGGACGAGAAACAGTTCTCCATCGAGGTCGGCGACGAGGCACCCCGTTCCGCCCCCGTCGACCGGGCGACCGGTGCGGCGCCGGACGCGGACGTGGAGGCCGAGGAGGACGAGATGGGCCTCGCGGTCATCAGTGGTCTCGTCGACGACGTGGAGGTCACCGCCGGGGAGCACGGCGGCCTGATCCGCATGACCTGGCCGACCATCCCGCCCGGAGTCGCGCTCACCTGAGAGTCACCCGATCATGAGCAGGGCCCTGCTGAGCAGGGCCCTTCTTCTTATTTTCCGGCGAATGTCATCCGGTCGCCGAATTCGTGAAAGAATTCACGATCAATGATCCGGTGGATCGCCCGATAATTGGATCAAGCGCCGAATAGGCCAATGGTGATCGTCAATGCTTTTAGAGCGTTACCACTTTCGGGTTCGTCGGCGTGACCTCGATCATCTGCTGAAGAGCACGAGAAGGCCAATTCCGCTTACCGTCCCCTGTTTAGATCACTCGTGGGTACCTACAATCCGTCCACATCTTGAGCTCAGCCCAAGCGTCAAGGAGGACGAATGGCGGGGCTTTCTACCCCTCATCAGTTGGGTCACCCCACAACCCTCGCGGCCGCGGTCCTGACCGACGACAACCGGGTCCTGGTAGCGGTGATCGCCGTCGTGGCGCTGGCCGCGCTCGTGGTCGCCTGGATCCTGGTGCGCCAGGTGCTCGCGGCCGGCGAGGGCACCGACAGCATGAAGAAGATCGCGGCGGCGGTCCAGGAAGGCGCGAACGCCTATCTGGGCCGGCAGCTGCGCACCCTCGGCGTATTCGCCGTCGTGGTGTTCTTCCTGCTCCTACTGCTGCCTGCGGACGACTGGAATCAGCGCGCCGGCCGGTCGATCTTCTTCTTGATCGGCGCGGCCTTCTCGGCGACCACCGGTTATATCGGCATGTGGCTCGCCGTGCGCAGCAATGTGCGCGTCGCCGCGGCCGCCCGGGAAGCCACCCCGGCGGCAGGCGAACCGGAAAAGGATCTCACCGCCGTCTCGCACAAAGCCATGAAGATCGCTTTCCGCACAGGCGGCGTGGTCGGCATGTTCACGGTGGGGCTCGGCCTGCTCGGCGCCTCCTGTGTGGTGCTGGTGTACGCGGCCGACGCGCCGAAGGTGCTCGAAGGATTCGGCCTCGGTGCCGCCCTGATCGCCATGTTCATGCGTGTCGGCGGCGGCATCTTCACCAAGGCCGCCGACGTCGGCGCCGACCTGGTCGGCAAGGTCGAACAGGGCATTCCGGAGGACGACCCGCGCAATGCCGCGACCATCGCCGACAACGTGGGCGACAACGTCGGCGACTGCGCGGGCATGGCGGCCGACCTCTTCGAGTCCTACGCGGTGACCCTGGTCGCCGCGCTGATCCTCGGCAAGGCGGCCTTCGGGGACGCGGGTCTCGCCTTCCCGCTCCTGGTGCCGGCCATCGGTGTGCTCACCGCCATGATCGGCATCTTCGCGGTCGCCCCGCGCCGCAGCGACCGCAGCGGCATGAGCGCCATCAACCGCGGCTTCTTCATCTCCGCGGTGATCTCGCTCGCACTGGTCGCGATCGCGGTCTTCGTGTACCTGCCGGGGAAGTACGCCGACCTCGACGGCATCTCCGACGCGGCCATCAGGGCCAAGGACGGCGACCCGCGGATCCTCGCGCTGGTCGCGGTCGCCATCGGCATCCTGCTGGCGGCCGTCATCCAGCAGTTGACCGGCTACTTCACCGAGACCAACCGGCGTCCGGTCATGGACATCGGCAAGTCCTCGCTGACCGGCCCGGCCACCGTGGTCCTCGCCGGCATCTCGATCGGCCTCGAATCGGCCGTCTACACCGCCCTGTTGATCGGCCTCGGCGTCTACGGGGCGTTCCTGCTCGGCGGTACGTCGATCATGCTGGCGCTGTTCGCGGTGGCGCTGGCCGGCACCGGCCTGCTCACCACGGTCGGTGTGATCGTCGCCATGGACACCTTCGGGCCGGTCTCGGACAACGCGCAGGGCATCGCCGAGATGTCCGGCGACGTCCAGGGCGCGGGCGCGCAGGTACTCACCAACCTGGACGCCGTCGGCAACACCACCAAGGCCATCACCAAGGGCATCGCCATCGCCACCGCCGTCCTCGCGGCGTCGGCGCTCTTCGGGTCGTACCGGGACGCGATCACCACGAACGTGCAGGACGTGGGGGTGAAACTGACCGGTACGGGTGCTCCGTTGACCCTGTCGATGGACATCTCGCAGCCCAACAACCTCGTCGGCCTCATCGCCGGCGCGGCGGTCGTCTTCCTCTTCTCCGGACTCGCCATCAACGCGGTGTCGAGGTCGGCGGGTTCGGTGGTCTACGAGGTGCGGCGGCAGTTCCGCGAGCACCCCGGGATCATGGACTACACGGAGACGCCCGAGTACGGCAAGGTCGTCGACATCTGCACCAAGGACGCCCTGCGGGAGCTGGCCACGCCGGGACTGCTCGCCGTGATGGCGCCCATCTTCATCGGGTTCACGCTCGGCGTCGGGGCCCTCGGCTCCTATCTCGCCGGCGCGATCGGCGCGGGCACCCTGATGGCCGTCTTCCTGGCCAACTCCGGCGGTGCCTGGGACAACGCCAAGAAACTCGTGGAGGACGGCCACCACGGCGGCAAGGGCAGCGAGGCCCACGCCGCCACGGTGATCGGCGACACCGTCGGCGACCCCTTCAAGGACACCGCGGGACCCGCGATCAACCCGCTGCTCAAGGTCATGAACCTGGTCTCGCTGCTCATCGCACCAGCGGTGATCAAGTTCTCGTACGGCCATGACAAGAGCATCGGCATCCGGATCCTGATCGCGGTCCTCGCGCTGGTCGTGATCGTCGGCGCGGTGTACATCTCCAAGCGGCGCGGTATCACCGTCGGCGACGACGAGGACAGCGCCGAACGCGTGGCCAACTCGGCCGATCCAGCGGTGGTTTCGTAAGCGGTCTTACGACGGCCGCCAGGGCTCTCGCGAGGGGGCTCGGCCAACGAGCGGGCGGATGGCGTGTACTGACACGCCGTCCGCCCGTTTCGTGTGCCAGGGGCGCCCGCCGGTTCTCGTGCGCGGCCGGGCGCGGTCGTGCGCTCCGGGTCCGGGCGTGCCGGGTGTGCCCGTCGTCTCGTCGTGAGCCTTCTCTCCCAGGTGCAAATTCACCTAAAAGCATACTTAGTGGACGCCGTCCATGGGGGTGCTGTCCGTGCGCCGTGTAGATTCCGGGGGCCGAGAGCCATTGAAGGGACCTATCCGGTGAACAAGAAGCTCGCGGCCGCACTGTCCGGCGGTGCGGTACTGGTAGTGGCGCTGTCCGGGTGCAGCAGCAACAAGGGCACCGACCCGAAGCTGATCGCCTGGGCGAAGACCGTGTGCGACGCGGTGCCGGCGCAGGACGCGAAGATCAAGGCGGCCAACGAGGCCATCGCTCAGACGGCCTCGGACACCACGAGTTCGCCCGCGACCATCCAGAAGACCGACTCCCAGGCCTTCCAGGACATGTCCGACGGCTACAAGGCGCTCGCCACGGCCATCGGCAGCGCCGGCGCGCCCCCCGGGATCGACGACGGCGCCAAGCGCCAGCAGGACGTCGTCAAGAACCTCAACAGCCTCTCCGCGTCCTATGCCGACCTGAAGAAGAAGGTCGACGGGCTCAACACGAAGAACCAGGCGAAGTTCGCCTCCGGTCTGCACGACGTCGCCTCCCAGATGGCGGACCTGGAGACGCAGAACAAGAGCGGCACCGCGGCGCTGCAGGCCCTGGAGCAGGGCGAGGTCAAGAACGCGATCGCCGAGCAGGCCAGCTGCAAGAAGGTCTCCGTGACGACGTCGGCTTCGGCGTCGGCCTCGTCGACCACGAGCTGACGGCACGAGTCGGCGTCCGCCGCGGAAGTCCGAGGTCCGCTGCGGAGGCCCGGTGTCTGCCGCGGAGATCCGGCGATCGCTCCGGAAGCCGGAAGCCGGAAGCCGGAAGTCCGAAGCTGCGGGGCCGGAAGGTGCGGGGTTGGAACCCCGGAAGCCGGAAGCTGCGGGGCTGGAAGCCGCAGGGCCGGAAGCCCGGAAGCCGGAAGCCGAGGGCCCCGGTGACCGTTTCGGGCGCCCGGAGCCGCAGGGCGCGTCCCCACGGGCCGACGGGTGCCGGCAAGGGCCCCGGCCGCCGCGAGCTGCGGCGGTGTCCGCAAGGGGGCGCGGGCCACAATGGAGGGCGTGACTGACTCCGGCCTCGCCACCCTGCCCGCTTCCGACCGCCCCGACGTCGCCGCCCGGCTGCGCACCGCCCTGCTGGGCGCCTCCTTCACCGCCGACGGGCTCCTGGAACTGCTCGGCGCGCCCGCGTACGCGGCGCTGGCCCGCAGTGAGACGGTGCCTGCGCTCCGGGCCACCCGCGGGGACACACCGCTGGAGACGCTCGTCCGGCTGTTCCTGCTCCAGCAGCCCGTGCCGCACGCGCGCGTGGCGGACATGCTGCCCGTCGACGACCTTCTGGGGAGCGGCTGGCTGACCCGCGCGGGCGGCGACGAGGTCGCGGCCACCGTGGACGTACGGCCGTACGGCGGGCCCGACGGCGAGGACTGGTTCATCGTCTCCGACCTCGGCTGCGCGGTCGGCGGCGCCGGCGGCATCGGGCAGCGCCACGAGGGTGTCGTCCTGGGCGTCGGCGGCGCGTCCACGACGCTGGCCGGCATCACCGTCCGCACGCCTGTCTCGGCCGCCCTCGACCTCGGCACCGGCTCCGGAATCCAGGCTCTGCACGCCGCCCAGCACGCCACGCGCGTGACGGCGATCGACCTCAACCCGCGCGCGCTGCACATCACGGCGCTCACGCTGGCGCTGTCCGGCGCCCCGGCGGCCGACCTGCGCGAGGGCTCGCTGTTCGAGCCCGTCAAAGAGGAGGAGACGTACGACCTCATCGTGTCCAACCCGCCGTTCGTGATCTCGCCGGATGCCCGGCTGACGTACCGGGACGGCGGGATGAGCGGGGACGATCTGTGCCGCTCGCTCGTTCAACAGGCCGGGGAGCGGCTGACCGAGGGCGGGTTCGCGCAGTTCCTCGCCAACTGGCAGCACGTCGCGGGGGAGGACTGGCAGGACAGGGTCAGGTCGTGGGTGCCGCGCGGGTGCGACGCGTGGATCGTGCAGCGCGAGGTGCAGGACGTCAACCAGTACGCCGAGCTGTGGCTCCGGGACTCCGGCGACCACCGCGGGGACACGGCGGAGTACCAGGCGCGGTACGACGCGTGGCTCGACGAGTTCGAGGCGCGCAAGGTCAAGGGGGTGGGATTCGGCTGGATCACGTTGCGGAAAACCGGGGCCAACGTGCCCTCGGTCACGGTGGAGGAATGGCCGCATCCGATCGAACAGCCGCTCGGCGAGACGATCCGCGCCCACTTCGACCGCCTCGACTATCTCCGTGAGCACGACGACGCGGATCTGCTCGAAGGCCACTTCAGGCTCGCCGTCGAGGTGGTCCAGGAGCAGGTCGGGCTGCCCGGCGCCGAGGACCCGGAGCACGTGGTGCTGCGCCAGCACCGCGGGATGCGCCGCGCGACCAAGGTGGACACGGTCGGCGCCGGGTTCGCAGGGGTGTGCGACGGCTCGCTGAGTGCGGGGCGGATTCTCGACGCCATCGCCCAGCTGATGGGCGAGGACCCGGTGTTGCTCCGCGACCGCACGCCCGCACAGATCCGGCTGCTGGTGGAACAGGGGTTCCTGGAGCCGACGGGCTGACGAACGGGGAGGCCGGACCGGGAGGCCGCGCCGGCGGAGGGTGTGGGTTCCGTTGCGCGCCGGGGCGTGCCCGGTCTGCCTACCGATCCGCGGGACGCAGCGAGCCTGTCGTCCGGCCCGGACGCAGCGAGTCGGCCGTCCTGCCCCGGGAGACATCGAGCCGGTCATCCGGCCCGGTCTGCGCGGCTGCCCTGCCCTGCCCCGCCCGCCCCACCCCGGCCGGGACGCGTCGCCCTCGGCGGGGCGCTGCCCGGCCGTTCCGGCCGTCCCCGGAACACGCCGGGAAAGGAAAAGGGCCGGAAAAATGTGGCCAGAATGTTCACCTCGTAGCCAGTCGATCGTATGTTCGAAACGATGCCAGTGTCTCGTTCACCTCGATTTCGCGTGTCCGCCTCCCACCCGCCGTCCGCCCGTGTCAGTCTCCCGGCGCTGGGCAGTCACGGACGGCAGGGAAGGGGCGCACGGGCCATGGAGAGCGGACCGGCGATCTTCGCAGGGGCGGTGTTCGCCCTGTTCGGAGGCGCACTGCTGGTGTGGACCGGCATCCGGGTCCGGCGTGGTGAACCCGTCGCCCAGGGTGTGAGTCAGGTCGCATCGGCGACCCTCGCAAGCCTCGCCGCGGTGATCGCGCTGGGCCTCGCGGCGTACTGCCTGACCCGCCTCTGACGATGCCGTTCCGGTAATCGGAGCATCACGCTCCGGACAGGGCCGAGAGAGCGGCCGGGGACTCCGGGCGGCAGGAATGGCGGTAGTCGGGTTACCGTTCGAGTGGCCGTTGTGAGCTTTTCCCGTTTGACACGGGGGCGGGATGTACCGTCACACTCCGCAGCGTCACCAAGTGAGCGGGTATCCGTGCCCGTGCCACGACCCCGGGAGCAAGGCCTGGGGAGGCCCCAGCGTCGACCGGAGAGAAGAGCGAAGTTGTCCCCGACCAGCGAGACCGCACAGGGCGGCCGCCGACTCGTCATCGTCGAGTCGCCTGCCAAGGCGAAGACGATCAAGGGCTATCTGGGCCCCGGATACGTCGTCGAAGCGAGCGTCGGGCACATCCGTGACCTTCCCAACGGCGCCGCGGAGGTGCCCGAGAAGTACACCGGCGAGGTCCGGCGCCTCGGCGTGGACGTCGAGCACGACTTCGAGCCGATCTATGTCGTCAACGCCGACAAGAGGGCGCAGGTCAAGAAGCTCAAGGACCTGCTGAAGGACTCCGACGAACTCTTCCTCGCCACCGATGAGGACCGCGAGGGCGAGGCCATCGCGTGGCACCTCCTGGAAGTCCTCAAGCCCAAGGTCCCGGTCAAGCGGATGGTCTTCCACGAGATCACCAAGGACGCGATCCGCGAGGCCGTCGCCAATCCGCGCGACCTGAACCAGCGCATGGTCGACGCCCAGGAGACCCGCCGCATCCTCGACCGCCTCTACGGCTACGAGGTCTCGCCGGTCCTGTGGAAGAAGGTCATGCCGCGCCTGTCGGCCGGCCGTGTCCAGTCCGTCGCGACCCGGCTCGTGGTCGAGCGGGAACGCGACCGCATCGCCTTCCGGTCCGCCGACTACTGGGACCTGACGGGCACCTTCGCGACCGGCCGCGCGGGCGACCCGTCGGACCCGTCCTCGCTCGTCGCCCGCCTGCAGGCCGTCGACGGCAGGCGCGTCGCCCAGGGCCGTGACTTCGACTCGCTCGGGCAGCTCAAGACCGCGAACACCCTCCACCTCGACGAGGCGAACGCGCGCGCCCTCGCCGCCGCCCTGGAGAACACCCGGTTCGCGGTCCGCTCGGTCGAGTCCAAGCCGTACCGCCGCTCGCCGTACGCCCCGTTCCGTACGACGACCCTCCAGCAGGAGGCCAGCCGCAAGCTCGGCTTCGGCGCGAAGGCCACCATGCAGGTGGCCCAGAAGCTGTACGAGAACGGCTACATCACGTACATGCGTACGGACTCCACGACGCTGAGCGACACCGCGATCGCGGCCGCCCGTGCCCAGGTCACGCAGCTGTACGGCGCCGACTACCTGCCCTCGTCCCCCCGTGTGTACGCCGGGAAGGTCAAGAACGCCCAGGAGGCGCACGAGGCGATCCGCCCCTCGGGTGATCGTTTCCGCACCCCTGCGGAGACCGGGCTGACCGGCGACCAGTTCAGGCTCTACGAGCTGATCTGGAAGCGGACCGTCGCCTCGCAGATGAAGGACGCGACCGGTAACAGCGTCACCGTGAAGATCGCCGGCACCGCCGCCGACGGCCGGGACGTCGAGTTCAGCGCCTCCGGAAAGACGATCACCTTCCACGGCTTCCTCAAGGCCTATGTCGAGGGCGCCGACGACCCGAACGCCGAGCTGGACGACCGCGAGCGCCGGCTGCCCCAGGTCGCCGAGGGCGACGCGCTCTCCGCCGAGGAGATCACGGTCGACGGGCACTCCACCAAGCCCCCGGCCCGCTACACCGAGGCCTCGCTGGTCAAGGAGCTGGAAGAGCGCGAGATCGGCCGCCCGTCGACGTACGCGTCGATCATCGGCACGATCCTCGACCGCGGCTATGTCTTCAAGAAGGGCACGGCCCTCGTGCCGTCCTTCCTGTCCTTCGCCGTGGTCAACCTGCTGGAGAAGCACTTCGGCCGGCTGGTCGACTACGACTTCACCGCCAGGATGGAGGACGACCTCGACCGCATCGCCGCCGGTCAGGCCCAGGCGGTGCCGTGGCTGCGGCGCTTCTACTTCGGTGAGGGCGCGGCCACCGGCGGCGCGGCCGACGCGGGCAACGGCGACGGCGACCACCTCGGCGGCCTCAAGGAGCTGGTGACCGACCTGGGCGCGATCGACGCGCGCGAGGTGTCGTCGTTCCCGGTGGGCAACGACATCGTGCTGCGGGTCGGCCGCTACGGCCCCTACGTCGAGCGCGGCGAGAAGGACTCCGAGGGCCACCAGCGCGCGGACGTGCCGGAGGACCTGGCGCCCGACGAGCTGTCCGTCGAGCTCGCGGAGGAGCTGCTCGCCAAGCCGAGCGGCGACTTCGAGCTGGGCGCCGACCCGGAGACGGGCCACCAGATCATCGCCCGTGACGGCCGCTACGGCCCGTACGTCACCGAGGTGCTCCCCGAGGGCACCCCGAAGACCGGCAAGAACGCGGTCAAGCCGCGTACGGCGTCGCTCTTCAAGACCATGTCCCTGGACACGGTCACCCTGGCGGACGCCCTCAAGCTGATGTCGCTGCCGCGTGTCGTCGGCGCCGACGCCGAGGGCCAGGAGATCACCGCGCAGAACGGGCGCTACGGGCCGTACCTGAAGAAGGGCACGGACTCGCGTTCGCTCACCTCCGAGGACCAGCTCTTCACGATCACCCTCGAAGAGGCGCTGGCGATCTACGCCCAGCCCAAGCAGCGGGGCCGGGCCGCCGCCAAGCCGCCGCTGAAGGAGCTGGGCACGGACCCGGTCAGCGAGAAGCCGGTCGTGGTGAAGGACGGCCGCTTCGGGCCGTACGTCACCGACGGGGAGACCAACGCGACCCTGCGCTCCGGCGACAGCGTCGAGGAGATCACCCCGGAGCGCGGTTTCGAACTGCTCGCCGAGAAGCGGGCCAAGGCGCCCGCCAAGAAGACGGCGAAGAAGGCGCCCGCGAAGAAGACGGCGACCGCCAAGAAGGCCGCGCCCGCGAAGAAGACGGCCGCGAAGAAGACCGCCGCCAAGACGACGACGGCCGCGAAGAAGACGGCCGCCAAGAAGGCGACGGCTTCGAAGGCGGCCGCGGAGGACTGAGTCACCCTCAGGTACTCATACCGGCTGCACCGGTTCATATCGGCCAGGCCGTTTCATACCGGCCACACCGGTTCACACCGCCTTCGCAATGCGAACGCCCCGGCATCAACTTGGTGTCGGGGCGTGCGTAGCTGTGGACGGTCGCGGCGGCCTGTCGGTGGCTGCCGATAGGCTGAAAGCATGACGCCAGCCGAGCAGCCAACGGCCCCCCAGACAGAACCGGACGACGCACTGGTAGCGGATTCCCGCGAACGCGCCGTCCGCTCGCTGCTGCGCCGACCCGAGCTGAGGCGGTTGTGGAGCGCCCAGCTAGTCAGCGGCGTCGGCGACACGCTGGCGCTCCTCGTGCTTGTCGTGCTCACGCTCCAGGCGGCGATCGCGCAGGGTTCGTTCGGCGGCGGCTACCGCGGTGTGGCGTTCGCGGTGGCGATCGTCTTCGGGGTGCGCATTCTGGCCACCCTGCTCTTCGGCGCGGTTCTGCTGGGCCCGCTGTCCACGCTGACCGCCGAGGACGGCCCGCTGGACCGCCGCTGGACCATGGTCGGCGCCGACGGCCTGCGTGCGGCCCTGCTGATCGTCGCGCCCCTGTGGATCGACTGGACACCGGAGAACGCCCCGGCGGTGCTTCTGGTGACGGCCTTCGTCACCGGCATCGCCGAGCGCTTCTGGACGGTCTGCCGGGAAAGCGCGGCCCCCGCGCTGTTGCCCGCCCCGCCTCCGGAGGGCGCGACGGTACGACCGCTGCCGGACCATCTGGACGCACTGCGCCGCCTGTCGCTGCGTACGACCTTCCTGGCGGTCCCGCTCGCGGCCGCCGCGCTCGCCGTCGCCTCTCTGATCAACAACCTGCTGGGCACGGGCATCGAGTGGTTCGCCCAGCACCAGGCGGCCCTCGGGTCGTACGTGGCGGCGGGCCTGTTCGCCGCCTCCCTCTCGGTGCTGGTCTACCTGGAGGTGCCCGGCACGCGCACCCCGCGCGCGCGGTCGCCGCTGGAGGGCCTGCGCCGCCCCAAGGCCGGCACCGGCATCGACCGGGGCCGTACCGGCGCTATCCCGCTGCTCGTGACGGCCTGCGCCGCCGTCGCCGGTGCCCTCTCCGCCGCGGTCGCCGTTTCCGTGCTGCACGCCAAGGACCTGGGCGGCGGCCCGGTCCTGTATGGCCTGCTGGTGCTCGCGCTGACCGGCGGGGTCGCCATCGGTATCCGTACGGCGCCCGCACTGCTGGCGACGCTCTCCCGCCGCCGACTGCTCTCGCTGGCGATCGCCTTCACCGGCATCGCGCTGCTGGCCGGCGGCCTGGTCCCGGACGTCACCACCGTGCTGCTGATCGTCGCCCTGGCCGGTATCGGCGCGGGCGTGGCCGCCAACACCGGGCACACCCTGCTCGACCAGGAGACCGAGGACTACCGCAAGGCCCGCACCACCGAGCATCTGCACGCGGTGGTCCGGGTCGCCATAGCGCTCGGCGCGGTGATCGCGCCCGTGGTGGCCGCGCTGATCGGGCCGCACCGGATGGAGAACGGCAAGTTCGTGTTCGCGCACGGCGGCGCCGCGTTCACCCTGATGCTGGTCGGGGCGCTGCTGCTGCCGGTGGCCGCGCTGGTGCTGGCCAAGGTCGACGACCGCGCGGGCGTACCGCTCCGCCACGACCTGCGGGACGCGCTGCTCGGCGGCGACGACCCGGCGCAGGCGCCCACGACCAACGGCTTCTTCATCGCCCTGGAGGGCGGTGACGGTGCCGGGAAGTCCACCCAGGCCGTGGCCCTCGCCGAGTGGATCCGGGCCAAGGGCCACGAGGTCGTCCTCACCCGTGAGCCGGGCGCCACCCCGGTCGGCAAGCGGCTGCGCTCGATCCTCCTCGACGTCTCGTCGGCCGGTCTGTCGCACCGCGCGGAGGCGCTGCTGTACGCCGCCGACCGCGCGGAGCACGTCGACACCGTCGTCCGGCCCGCCCTGGAGCGCGGCGCGATCGTCATCTCCGACCGGTACATCGACTCCTCCGTCGCCTATCAGGGGGCCGGCCGCGACCTGTCCCCGACCGAGGTCGCCCGTATCAACCGCTGGGCGACCGACGGACTGGTCCCGCACCTGACGGTCCTGCTGGACGTGCAGCCGGAGACCGCCCGCGAGCGGTTCACCGAGGCACCCGACCGGCTGGAGTCGGAGCCCGCCGAGTTCCACGCGCGCGTACGGGCCGGTTTCCTGACGCTGGCCGCCTCCGACCCCGGCCGTTACCTGGTCGTCGACGCCGGCCAGGAACCCGAGTCGGTGACCACCGTCATCCGGGCCCGGCTCGACACGGTGCTGCCGCTGTCCGAGGCCGAGGTCAAGGCCGCCGAGGAGGCCCGCAAGGCCGCCGAGGAGGAGGCCCGCCGGAAGGCGGAGGAAGAGGCCGCGCGCAAGGCCGAGGAGGAGCGCCTGGAGCGGGAGCGCCAGGAGCAGCTCGCCAAGCTGCGCGCCGAGGAGGAGGAGCGCAAGCGCCGCGAGCTGGAGGAGGCGCAGCGCCGCGAGGCCGAACGGCAGGCGGAGGAGGCCCGGCTGCGCGCCGAGGAGGCCCGCAGGCGTGCCGAGGAGGAGCAGGCCCGGCTGCTCGCCGAGGAGAAGGCCCGCGCGGAGGCGGAGGCCCGCCGCCAGGCCGAGGAGGCGCGACGCCGCCAGCAGGCCGAGGAGGAGGCCCGGCTGCACGCCGAGGCCGAGGAACGGCGCCTGGACAAGCAGCGCAAGGCCGAGGAGGCTCTGCTCAAGGCCGAGCAGGCGCGGCGCGCCGCGGCGGACGCGGCGGCCGCGGCCGACGCGTCCGCCCGGGAGTCGTCCGCGCCGCGACCGACGGCGCCCGGTGTCACACCGGAGGCGACGACCATGCCGACGCCGGTGGTGCGGCCGGACGACGAGCCGCCGGTCGCGCCGAGGCGCGCGGTGGACGACACGACGGTGCTGCGGCCGGTCCGTGCGGACCGCGAGCCCACGCCCCGCGAGTCCGAGTCGGAGGTGACGGCGCAGCTGCCGCAGCCGCCGGCGGGTGCGGCCGACGAGACGGCGGTGCTGCCTCCGGTGGTGCCGGGGGCCGCGGACGAGACGGCGGTGCTGCCCTCCGTGGCGCCGGGCGCGGCGGACGAGACGGCCGTGCTGCCTCCGGTGGGTGCGGCCGACGAGACCGCCGTACTGCCTCCCGTGCGCGACGACGCCACCGCTCCCGCCGACGCCCCGGCGGACCGGATGCCGCCCGGCTTCTTCCGGGACGAGCGGACGGACGGGCCGGGCGGGAACCCCGACGGCTCCGAGGGCCGTACGCGCGAGCTGCCGCAGGTCGACGACGACGGCGCGGCCCGGCGACAGCGCCCTCGGCCCGACTGGGCCGAGGAGACCCCGCTGGACGACCTGCCGTCGCTGGCGGACGAGCTGCTGGGGTCGTACGAGGAGGAGGCCGACGACGAGCGGGGCCGTCGGGGTCGCGGGCGGCGCGGCTGACCCGTCCCGGGCCGCAGACGCTCGTACGGGGGTGGTGCGGGTCGGGGTGCCGGCCGGTGCCGCCCCCGTTGCTGTCGGCGCGGGGGCCGTCGGTGCGGGTTCGCAGGCGCGGTGCCCGTCACGCGGTGCCCGTCGGTGCGGAACCCGTTGTCAGTGGGCGCCCGCACAATGGAGTCCGGGCCACGGAAATGGTGGACTCGGGATCAGGTCTCAGAGATCAGGACGCGTGACGGACGAAAGGGCGGCGTGACCCATGAGCGTGTGGGACGACCTCGTCGGGCAGGAACGGGTGAGCGAGGTGCTCACCGCCGCCGCCCGGGACGCCGACGCCCTGGTCACCGCCGCCGCGGCTGACCAGCCGCTGCCGGAGACGTCGAAGATGACGCACGCCTGGCTGTTCACGGGCCCGCCCGGTGCCGGCCGGAACCAGACGGCGCGGGCCTTCGCCGCCGCCCTTCAGTGCGTGAGCCCCGACCGCGCCCTCGGCGGAGCCCCTGGCTGCGGCTTCTGCGACGGCTGCCACACCGCGCTGATCGGCACCCACGCGGACGTCGCCGCGGTCGCCGCCGTCGGCTCCGAGATCCTGGTCAAGGACATGCGCGACACGGTCCGCAAGTCCTACACGTCTCCAGCGACCGGTCGCTGGCAGATCATCCTCGTCGAGGACGCCGAGCGGCTGAACGAAAAGTCGGCCAACGCCGTCCTCAAGGCCGTCGAGGAGCCGGCCCCCCGCACGGTCTGGCTGCTCTGCGCGCCGTCGATCGAGGACGTGCTGCCCACGATCCGCTCCCGCTGCCGTCACCTGAATCTCAGCACCCCCTCGGTGGCGGCGGTCGCCGACATGCTCGTACGGCGCGAGGGCATCGAGCCCCAGGTGGCCGCGGCGGTCGCCCGCGCCACCCAGGGGCACGTCGACCGGGCCCGCCGACTGGCCACCGACCCGGCCGCCCGTGAGCGCCGTGCCGCCGTGCTGAAGCTGCCGCTGCGGCTGGACGAGATCGGCGCGTGCCTGAAGGCCGCCCAGGAGCTGGTCGACGCGGCGGCCGAGGACGCCAAGCAGCTCGCCGAGGAGGTGGACGGCAAGGAGACCGAGGAGCTGAAGGCGGCGCTCGGCGCCGCCCAGGGCGGACGGCTGCTGCGCGGCACGGCGGGCGTGATGAAGGACCTGGAGGACATGCAGAAACGCCGTCGTACCAGGACCCAGCGGGACAGCCTCGACGTCGCCCTCACCGACCTCACCGGCTTCTACCGCGACGTCCTCGCCCTCCAGCTGGGGTCCAGGGTCGCGATCGCCAACGCGGACGCCGAGGACGCCCTGGAGCGGCTGGCCCGCGCCGGCTCGCCCGAGTCAACCCTCCGCCGGATCGAGGCGATCGCCGGCTGCCGGGACGCCCTCGACCGCAATGTGGCGCCGCTGCTGGCGGTGGAGGCGATGACGATGGCACTCAGAGCGGGCTGAGCGTCGTACCGGGGGATCGGCGTTCACGTCGTTGACCGGGGTCACCCGTACGAGCCACAGTCAACACGCACCGCACGTAGATCATCTCTCAGCGTTACGCTCGATTGATGCACATCAGGCGAACCCTCCGCCGTACCCGGATCCGCACCCGTTCCCAGACGCGTACCCGGACCCGGACTCGCACCAGCGCCCTGACCGCGGCGGCTCTGCTGTCGGCCGCCGCCCTGCTCGTCTCCGCGTGCTCCTCCCCGCAAAGCGCGTCGACTTCGGCCTCGGCCGGCGTCGCCCAGCTGGCCGCGCTGCCCCGTTCGACCCCGTCCGCGCTGGCGCCGTACTACGACCAGAAGCTCAGCTGGCGCAGCTGCGGCGTCCCTGGCTTCCAGTGCGCGACGATGAAGGCCCCGCTCGACTACGCCAAGCCCGGCGCGGGTGACGTGCGGCTGGCGGTCGCCCGGAAGAAGGCGACCGGCAAGGCTAAGCCGCTCGGTTCGCTGCTGGTCAACCCGGGCGGACCGGGCGGCTCGGCGGTGGACTACCTCCAGCAGTACGCCGGTATCGGCTACCCCTCGCAGGTGACGGCACGCTACGACATGGTGGCGATGGACCCGCGTGGAGTCGCCCGCAGCGAGCCCGTCGAGTGCCTCGACGGATCGCAGATGGACACGTACACCGAGACCGACGTGACGCCCGACGACCGGAAGGAGACGGCCGAACTGGTCGGGGAGTACAAGAAGTTCGCGGAGGCGTGCGGGACGCACTCGGCGGAACTGCTGCGCCATGTCTCCACCGCCGACTCGGCGCGCGACATGGACATCCTGCGGGCGGTGCTCGGCGACCCGAAGCTGAACTACGTGGGGGCCTCGTACGGCACCTTCCTCGGCGCGACCTACGCGGGGCTGTTCCCGGAGCGGGTCGGACGGATGGTCCTGGACGGCGCGATGGACCCCTCCCTGTCCGCGCGCCGGATGAACCTGGAGCAGACGGCGGGGTTCGAGACGGCGTTCCAGTCCTTCGCGAAGGACTGCGCGAAGCGCACCGACTGCCCGCTGGGCGCGAAGGGCAGTACGCCGACGCAGATCGCGGACAACCTCAGCGCGTTCTTCCGGAAGCTCGACGCGCACCCGATCCCGACCGGCGACGCGGACGGCCGCCGGCTCACCGAGTCCCTCGGCACGACCGGTGTGATCGCGGCGATGTACGACCAGGCGGAGTGGGAACAGCTGCGCGACGCGCTGCACGCGGCGTTGAAGCAGAACGACGGCGCGGGCCTGCTCGCCCTCTCCGACAGCTACTACGAGCGCGATCCCGACGGCCACTACTCGAACCTGATGTTCGCCAACGCCGCGGTGAACTGCCTGGACCTGCCGCCCGCCTTCACCGGCCCCGAGCAGGTCGAGAAGGCGCTGCCCGAGTTCGAGAAGGCGTCGCCGGTGTTCGGGGCCAACCTGGCGTGGGCCTCGCTGAACTGCACGTACTGGCCGGTGCGGGCCGCGGGGGAGCCGCATCGCATCGAGGCGAAGGGCGCCGCGCCGATCGTTGTGGTCGGCACCACCCGGGACCCGGCGACGCCGTACCCCTGGGCCCGGTCCCTGGCCCGCCAGCTCACCTCGGCCCGTCTCCTCACCTACGTCGGCGACGGCCACACCGCATACGGCCGGGGCAGCGCCTGTATCGACTCGGCGATCGACACCTACCTCCTCAAGGACACCCCGCCGACGAAGGGAAGGCGCTGCTCATAGGCCCTGCCCACGCCCCGGGGCCCCGCTGCCGGGGCGTGTCCAGAGCACCCTCGGAAACTGTGTAGACTTACCGACGTCGCCGATCGCACCATAGTGCGGGCGACGCGCCGCCTTAGCTCAGATGGCCAGAGCAACGCACTCGTAATGCGTAGGTCTCGGGTTCGAATCCCGAAGGCGGCTCTGTGGAAGCCTCAGGACTCACTCGCCGTGACCTGGGGCTTTTGCTCTTATCGGATGCGACGTCGACGCTGAGCGCGTGCCGCCTTCCTGCCTCTCGTCTCACTTGTGGTCTGAAGTGGTCTCCCATGCGGCGCATCGCGTCCTCGGAGAGATGCGACCGGCCTCCGTCGTGGTGTGCGTGGAGGTGCTGCCAGGCGGTGACGTGGTGGTCCGGCGTGGGCCGGTAGGGAGCCCGGCGGGGGTACGGCCGCCGGGGGCACCACGGCACGTCAGCCGAGGACCCGGACCGGGGCGCCGTCGAGGTAGGCCTGGATGTCCTCCACGGCCTGGCCGTAGTAGCGCTCGTAGTTGGCGCGGGACACATAGCCGAGATGCGGGGTGGCGAGCAGTCGCGGCGCGGTGCGCATCGGGTGGTCGGCGGGCAGGGGTTCCATGTCGAAGACGTCGACGCCGGCTCCGGCGATACGGCCCTCGTGCAGCACGGCGAGCAGGGCGTCCTGGTCGACGATGGCGGCCCGCGAGGTGTTGATCAGATAGGCGGTGGGCTTGAGCAGGGCGAGTTCCGGGGCGCCGATCAGGCCCCGGGTCCGGTCGCCCAGCGCGAGATGGACGGAGACGAAGTCGCTGTTCGTCAGCAACTCCTCCTTGGAGGCGGCGAGTTCGACGCCGACCTCATCCGCGCGTTCCTCGGTGAGGTGCTGGCTCCAGGCAGTGACCTTCATGCCGAAGGCCAGCCCGACCTGGGCCACCCGGCTGCCGATCTTGCCCAGCCCGAGCAGGCCGAGTGTGCGGCCGTCCAGGTCGGCGCCGACGGTGGACTGCCAGGGGCCGCCGTTGCGCAGGGCGTTGTTCTCCTGGACGATGCCGCGAGCGAGGCCGAGCAGCAGGGCCCAGGTGAGCTCGAGCGGCGGTGTCGAGGAGCTCTGGGTGCCGCACACCGTGACGCCGGCCGCCTGCGCGGCCGCGTAGTCGATCACCGAGTTGCGCATACCGGAGGCGATCAGCAGTTTCAGGCGGGACAGCCGGTTCAGCAGCGAGGCCGGGAAGGGCACCCGCTCGCGCAAGGTGACCACGAAGTCGAAGTCGGCGAGGGCCGCGGCGAGTTCGTCCTCGCTGGCGAAGTGCTCGGTGAAGGAGACGACCTCCACCCGGTCGCCCAGCGTCGACCAGTCGGTGTACGTGCTCGCCACGTTCTGGAAGTCGTCGAGTACGGCGCAGCGGAATCGCATGTCGGTTCTCCCAGGTGTTCTCGCTGTCTGGGCACGAGCGCGCGCCCAGTCCGGGATCGCCCGGCAGCACGATCCTGCCCTGGTCGATCACGGCACCGCGGAACGGGTCGTCCATCGGGCCGAGATGGCCACCGAGGGCCGAATGCCGGGCCGGCGTGATCATGTCCGGGCGGCGCGCAGGCCACCGTACGGGGGTTTTCCCGTTCCGGGCAGCTTCGGTCAGAGGTCGGGTCAGAGATCGGGTCAGAGGTCGGTCGGTGCGGAGTTCCTGAGTTCTGGGAGGCGTTGGGCCAGGCGGTTGCCGAGGGCGGCATGGCGGAACTGGTAGGTGCGGCCCAGTTGGATGAGGACGTCCCGAGTGTGGAGGGCGTCCAGGTAGGTTCCGATGCGCCAGGGGAGACGGCCGTGGAGGGCGTGCCAGGCGTGGCTGACCGTCACCGGGATGGAGGTGGTGTGGCAGGAGGCCAGGATCCAGCCGATGGCCAGGCCGAAGAGGACGCCGTGGTGGAGGTGGAGGACCAGGACGGTCTTGCCGTCGCGGTTCAGGAGCCGGTCGCCGAAGCCGTAGACCACCGCGGCGGCGCCGGCCGTCTCCAGGAGTGTGGCGCTGAGGACGCAGCCCACCAGGACGCGGCGATCACTGGTGAGTGAACCGCGGGCGCTCGCGGAGTCGCCGTCCGGCCGGTGCTGGTTGTACCAGAGGAGCAGTCCGGCGAGATCCCGATCGGCACGCCGAGGCAGAGACCGAAGACGACGATCAGCGTGGTGCCGTAGCTCCAGCCGAACTGGCTGGTGAGGAACATCCCGGCCGGACATCCGATGCGTAGGAGCCGAGGTCCGCGCCGTACTGTCCGGCCGCCGCCCGCGGCAGACCGGTCGGCGCCGGTCCGTCATGGGGGCGGCGACCACCCGGTGGTCCTGTCCGGCCGGCCCTGTCCGGGCGGACAGGACCAGGGGGAGCAGCACCCCGGAGTCCAGGCCGCGGCGGACGGCCTCATGGACCCAGATCAGGTTCAGGGTGTCCTTGCGCTCGTGGGCCAGGATCTCGTCCGGTCCGGCGGCTCCGGGGGTGGGGCCGCTCTGCGGTGCCAGGACCGCGTAGGCCGTGTACGCCAGGCTGAGCAGTGCGACCGCGGTGGCCGGTCGGCGTTCCGGCTCGGCGACGCGGAGGGCCGCGCAAGAGATCAACATCAATGACAGGCGAGTCAGTTTCGGCGCTCTGGACCACCGTCCGCGTAACCGACGCAGATGTCTTCGCACGGTCCGTCCCCCGTTCGTGTCCTGTCGTTCATGTCCTTGCTGACATGTGGTCATGTCCTGTGATGTCGTGTCTTGCGTGACGTCGTCATGTTCCGTCGTCATGTCCCATTCCCGGCGGGAAGCGCGAATCCCCCGGTTCCGGCAGGTGAATCGAACAAGGAGTTCTGGAACGGGTGTTCGTGGAGGGGAACTTATGGTCGGCGAAAATGGTCGATCAAATGATTGTCAAAGCCGACACAAAGTGGGCCCATGCCCGGAGCCTTGGCGTATCTGGGGCAACATCCTGGTGAACGGTGAGTGTCTCGTGGTCAGGCGCGGGCTCCGCCTTCGGTCGGATGGGGTGAGGGCATGGCTCAGCCGAGGCTCGCGGTTGCCGTGGTGACCATGGGGAACCGGCCCGATGAAGTCGACGCCCTGCTCAGGTCCGTCGCCAAGCAGGACCTCGCCCCCGACCGCATCGTGATCGTCGGCAACGGCTGCCGGCTCCCCGAGTTCGCCCGCCGCCTCGACCTGCCCGGCGAGGTCACCACCGTCGACGTGGAGGAGAACCTCGGCTGCCCCGGCGGCCGCAACATCGCCCTCGCCCGGCTGCGGGCGTACGGCGACGTGGACGTCGTCGTCGAACTGGACGACGACGGGGTGCTCGTCGACGTCGAGGCGCTCCGGCAGGTCCGGGATCTGTTCGCCGCCGACCCCCGCCTCGGCATCGTCGGCTTCCGCATCGCGGACGAACGGGGTGAGACCCAGCGGCGGCACGTGCCACGCGTCGGCAACGCCGACCCGATGCGCGGGGGTTACGTCACCGGCTTCCTCGGCGGGGGGCACGCCCTGCGCATGGCCATGCTCACGGAGACCGGCGACTGGCCCGCCGAGTTCTTCTTCGCGCACGAGGAGACCGACCTGGCCTGGCGGGCCGCCGACGCCGGCTGGAAGATCCTCTACGCACCCGAGCTGCTCCTCCAGCACCCCCGGACCTCGCCGGCCCGGCATGCCGTCTACTTCCGGGTGACCGCCCGCAACCGGGTCTGGCTGACCCGCCGTCGGCTGCCCCTGCCGCTGATCCCGGTCCACCTGACGGTGTGGACGCTGATCACCCTCCTGCGCACCCGTTCGACGGGCGGGCTGCTTGCCTGGTTCGGGGGCTTCGTGGAGGGGATGCGTGAACCTGCCGGCGAGCGCCGGCCCATGCGCTGGCGCACGGTCTGGCGCCTCACCCGGCTCGGCCGCCCGCCCGTCATCTGAGTCCGGGGGCCGCCGGAGACGGGACGAGGGTCCCGGTCGTTCACCTCCGCCGACCGGGACCCTCTCGCGTCCCCGGATCCAGGCCTGCGGCGACACTCCCCCGAGTTGCGCGGTATACACGCGCGCCGTCGGGCCCGGTCCGATGCGAAGATCACATCAGGGTTCGCCAACGGATCGCTAACATATGGCCAGCGGTTCCTCCGGAGGTCACCAACCGGTCGGCGTGAAGGCGTCGTACGAGGCCGGGAGCAGGCCGGCAATCCTGCGGATTCCGGCTCGGACGGCACGGAGAAGGTGGCGGGAATTCGTTCTCGACGGGATCGGATTCCGCCAGGAGCCGGGTACCGGCGGGCATCCCCGCCGTGCAGCGCGGTCGGCCATGACCGTGCGGGAAGGCGATGGGCGGAGTGATGCGGCGGTACGAGCTGCGGTTCGGACTGCTGGGACCTCCGGTGCTGTATCTCCCCGGCGGCGAGGTCCGGCCCATCGGCAGCCCCAAGGTGCGCGCACTGCTGGCCGCGCTGCTGCTGGAGGCCGGGCGGGTCGTCTCCGTCGAGTCGGTCAAGGACGCGCTGTGGGGCGGGGCGCCCCCGGTGTCCGCGCAGGCCTCGCTGCACAACCACGTCACCCGACTGCGCCGGCTCCTCGACGACCCGGAGCGGCTGCGCGCCGTACCGCCCGGGTATCTGCTGCGCGTCGACGACGGTGAGCTGGACGTCGGCGTGTTCGACACGCGGGTGGCGCGGGCGCGCGCGGCGCACGGGCGCCGGGAGTGGGCGCCGGTGCTGCGCGCCTGCGCCGACGCGCTCGCGCTCTGGCGCGGCAGCCCGCTCTGCGGCCTCCCCGCCGACTTCGGCGGCTATGCCTTCGTGCAGCGCCTGGAGGAGGCCCGGCTGCTTCTGCTGGAGTGGCGCTACGACGCGGAGCTTGCCCTCGGCGGGCCGCGACTGGGGGGCGTCGTACCCGAGTTGGCGGCGCTGGTCGCGGAGTACCCGCTCCGTGAGGCCTACCACCGCCAGCTGATGCTCGCCCTCCACCGCACCGGCCGCCAGGCCGAGGCCCTCGCCATCCACCGCGACCTGCGCAACCGCCTGCTCGAGGAACTCGGCGTCGAGCCAGGGGCGTCGGTACGCGAGGCCCATGTGCAGGTGCTGCGGGGGAGTGGCGGGGCGGGGGGAGGGGAGTCGTACGGGGATGTGACTGACGCGGGTGTGCCGTTCGACGGGGTGCGTGAAACTGGTGCTGGTGCTGGTGCTGGTGCTGGTGCTGGTGCTGGTGCTGGTGCTGGTGCTGGTGCTGGTGCTGGTGCTGGTGCTGGTGCTGGTGAAGGCGCGTCGTGGCTGGTTGCGCAGCTCCCCGCGCCCCTTGGGGGCGCGTCAGGGGACCGTCAGTCGGCGGACGAGGACGCTGGCGCCGGTGCGGGGTACGACCCGGCTGAGGAGCGGCCCGCCGGTCCCGGTTCTACGCGCGGCGACTCCCGGGCGCCCCGGCCCGCTCAACTTCCCCCACCCCCGGCCTACTTCACCGGACGCACCGCTGTCCGTGAAGAACTGGGCGGTGCTCTCACCTCGGCGCCCACGCCGGCCGTCGCCGTCGTCAGCGGCATGGCCGGCGTCGGCAAGAGCGCACTCGCGCTGCATGTCGCCCATCGGCTGCGCGAACGCTTCCCTGACGGCCAGCTCTACGTCAACCTGCACGGCGCCACCCTTGGCGTACCCCCGCTCGCCCCCGCCCAGGCACTCGCCGCGCTGCTGCGGGACCTCGGCGCCGACCCCCGGCACATCCCCGAACACCCGGACGCTGCGGCCGCGTTGCTGCGCTCGCTGCTCGCGCCGACCCGCACCCTGCTGCTGTTCGACGACGCCGCGAACGCCGCCCAGGTGCGGCCGCTGCTCCCCGGTGGCCCCAGCTGCGCGGTGATCGTCACCAGCCGTTCGCCGCTCACCGCGCTCGACGGTGCCCGCCGGTTCGCGCTCGGACCGCTGACCGGCGAGGACAGCGCGGCCCTGCTGCGCACGGTCAGCGGGCGGGACGAGATCGACGCCGGTCACCCGCTCGTCGGCCTCACCGGTCGGCTGCCGCTCGCCCTGCGGGTGGTCGCCGCCCGGCTGGCCGCCCGCCGCGCCCTCACTCCCGAGGTGCTGGCCGGTCAACTCGCCGCCACCGAGGGCAGGTTGCAGCACCTCGAATACGACGACCTGAGCGTTCGGCGCTCCCTCGCGGTCGCCCATGACGCCCTCGCCGCCTCCGACCGGGCACCCGACCGCGACGCCGCCCTCGCCCTGCGTCACATCGGCGCGCTGGACCTGCCCACCTACGGCGCCCCCCTGATCGCCCGCCTCACCGGCACCGACGCGCGCCGCGCCGAGGCCGCCCTGGACCGGCTGGTCGACGTGGCCCTCCTGGAGGAGACCGCCTACGGCCGCTACACCCCGCACGACCTGGTACGGGACTTCGCACGGGAGCTGGCCGACGGGGCCGACGGGACCGGCCGGGCCGACGGGACCGGACGGACTGGGCGGGCCGACCGCACCGAGGCCGCACTCACCGCCCTGCGCTGGTTCGCCGCCGTCGCCGAACTCGCCCTCGTCGCGATCCTCGAACCCGGATTCGAACAGGGCGACCGGCTCCGGCCCACCGCCGCCCAGCCCGCCGAACACCAGCCGTACACCGCTGCCTTGCCCCCCTTCGAGTGTGCCGAGCATGCCTTCGCCTGGGGCGATCTGGAGCTGGAGAACATCGTCGCCCTGGTGGAGCGGTACGCCGACACCGCCGACCCGCGGATCAGCGGCCACCTCTCCACGCTCGTCCGGCTGCTCTTCCCCTATGTCCTGCGCAGCGGCCGGGTCGCCGAGATGGAGGTGCTCGGCACGGCCGGTCTGGCCGCCGCCCGGCGCCTGGGCGACGAGCCCGCCGAGGCCTACGCCCTGGGCGACCTCGCCGGGCTGCACTTCCTGACCGGCCGCCAGCGGGAGGCCCTCGCCCTGATCGACCAGGCCCTCGCCGTCTGGCGGCGGCTGGACGTGGTGTCCTGGATCCGGCGCTGCCTGAACAACCGGGGGCTGCTCCTCGAGGGGCTCGGACGGTACGACGAGTCGGGCGAGGCGCTGCGGCAGAGCCTGGAGTACTCCCGGCAGCTGAACGACCCCTACGGCGAGGCCGTCACCCACAGCCACCTCGGCAACCTCTACGAGCACACCGACCCCCGCGCCGCCATCGAGCAGCACCGGCGCTCACTGGCGATCGGGGACGCCATCGGCGCGGTCATCGTGCAGCACTCGGCGCACTGCAACATCGGCTACGCCCATCTCGCCCTCGGCGAACCGGCGGCCGCCGCCACGCACTTCGAGGAGAGCCTGCGCATCCTCGGCCGCCACGGCGACTGGCACGGCGAGTCCCAGACCCGGCTCGGTCTGGTCCGTGCCCTGCGCGAGCTCGGCCGCACCGACCGTGCCCACCACGAGTGCGCCGAACTCCTGCAGCGCGCCGATGGCCGCGCCGACCGCTACAGCGGCGGTCTGGCCCGCCACCAGCTCGGTCTGCTCCTGCGCGAGCAGGGGCGCACGACCGAGGCGTACGACGTCTGGCGCGCCGCCCTGGCCGCCCTGGACGGCACCGACGAGCCCGACGTCCTCGTGGAGCTGCGTGAGCTGCTGGCGGGCGGTGACTGATCACTTCGCGTCGGCATAGCACTCCACCACCGCCGTCGTGAACGGGAAACGGACCGGCGTCTCCCCGAACGTCAGCCGTCCCGCCAGGTCGGCCGCTTCCCTGATCGCCGCCACGACCGCCCCGGTCTCCTCCTCGGGACAGTGCACGATCACCTCGTCGTGCTGGAAGAAGACCAGCTCGGCCGCCAGGTCCGCGCAGGTCCGGCGCAGCGCCGCGAGCATCAGCAGAGCCCAGTCGGCGGCGCTGCCCTGGACGACGAAGTTGCGGGCGAAGCGGCCTCTGGCACGGGAGTTGGTGGACGCGTAGCCCGGTACCCAGCCGTCTGCCGCAGGCTCCTCCGCTTCCTGCTGGGGCATGCCCGCCTCCTCCGCGCCGTCGCCCGCACCGGCTGCCGGCGGACAGGTCCGGCCCAGCCAGGTCCGCACCAGCCGGCCCTCCTCGCCGGCCCGCGCCGCGTCGTCGACGTAGGCCACCGCCCGGGGGAAACGGCGTCTGAGCGCGGCCAGGTTCTTCAGGCCGTCGCCGGAGGTCTGGCCGTAGACCGCGCCCAGGACGGCGAGCTTGGCCTGTCCGCGGTCGCCGGAGAAGGCGCGGTCGGAGACGGACTGGTAGAGGTCGGTTTCCCGCCCCGCGACCTCCATCAGCCCGGGGTCGCGAGAGATCGCCGCGAGCACCCGCGGCTCCATCTGGTCGGCGTCGGCGACCACCAGCCGCCAGCCGGGGTCGGCGACCGCGGCCCGCCGGATCACCTTGGGGATCTGCAGCGCGCCCCCGCCGTTGGTCACCCAGCGTCCGGTGACCGTGCCGCCCGCCTGGAACTCGGGCCGGAACCGGCCGTCGCGTACCCAGTCCTGGAGCCAGGTCCAGCCGTGCGCCACCCAGATCCGGTACAGCTTCTTGTATTCGAGGAGCGGTTTCACCGCCGGGTGGTCGATGCCGGAGAGCTCCCAGCGGCGGGTGGACTTCACCTTGATCCCGGCCTGGGCGAAGGCCTTGACCACATCGGCGGGCAGGTCCGGGCGCACCCGCCTGCCGAACGCGGCCGACACCTCGTCCGCCAGCTCGGCCAGTCGGCGGGGCTCACCGCCGCCCGCGTACCGCTCGCCGAGCAGTTCCCGCAGCACCTCGCGGTGGTCCTCGGCGCTCCAGGGCAGGCCCGCGCGGTTCATCTCGGCGGCGATCAGCATCCCCGCCGACTCCGCGGCCGTCAGCAGCCGCATCCGGTCCGGGCGTTCGGCCCGGTCGTGGCGGCGCTGCTGCTCGGCGTAGACCGCGAGGAGTTCGTCGAGCGTCAGGCGGGCGGTGCCCTGCGGCTCGAACAGCGGGGACTGCGCGCCCGGTTCGGCCGAGCGCTGTGGTGGATCGGGCGGAACGGGGCCGCCGCGGAGGCGGGCCAGGGCGGCGGCGGCCGAGTGCGGCTCACCGGACCGTCCCTCGTGGCCCAGCAGGAGGGTTTCGGCGTCCTCGATGTCGTAGCACCGCTCTACTCGCACCCCCGTGGCGAGCAGACGCGGGTAGACCTCGGCGGTCGACCGCCACACCCAGCGCGTGACCTCCGGGCGGCCCCTGACCGCCCCGGCGAGATCGGACTCCCGCCGCACCGGCCCGGCGGGCAGCCCGTCCGGACCGAGGGGGGCGACATCCACGCCGCCGTCCTCGGCCGGAGCGAGAGCCCACCGGTCGGTCATGCTGCGAGTGTGGCATCCGGCACTGACAATGGGTCTGACCTGGGGATGTAGCGTCTCGACGGAGTTTCAGCCAGCCTCGCCCTCCCGCGCCTCCGCCGCTGCGCCCGCGGCCTCCGCCGCCGCGTTCTTCTGTTCCAGCAGCAGTCCCAGCACCTTGTGCATGTACTCCTCGGTCGCGGGCTTGGTGATGCCCAGTTCGCTGAGGACGCCCTCGCCGTTCTCGTGTTCCAGGAGGGCCAGCAGCAGGTGTTCGGTGCCGATGTAGTTGTGGCCGAGGCGCAGGGCCTCGCGGAAGGTGAGTTCGAGGGCCTTCTTGGCCTCCGGGCCGTAGGGGACGAGATCGGGGACGTTCTCGGCGGCAGGCGGGAGCGCGGCCGTCGCCCCCTGGCGCACTGCGTCCAGCAGGACGCCCTGCGCGATGATCGCCTTCGCCGCGATGCCGTCCGGCTCGGAGAGGAGGCCGAGGACCAGGTGCTCGGGGCGGCCCTCGGGGTTGCGTGCCGCGACCGCCTCGTTGTGGGCCGCCATGACCACGTTCTTCGCGCGCAAGGTGTAGCGGCTGAAGCCCTGGCTGGGGTCGAGGTCGGCCGACTCTTTGGGCACGAAGCGCTTCTGTGCCGCCTGCCGGGTCACGCCCATGCTCTTGCCGATCTCGGTCCAGGACGCGCCCGAGCGCCGGGCCTGGTCGACGAAGTGGCCGATCAGGTGGTCGGCCACGTCGCCCAGGTGATCGGCGGCGATCACCGCGTCCTGGAGCTGGTCGAGGGGTTCGGGGTGAACCGTCTTGATCGCCGCGATGAGGTCGTCGAGGCGTACGGATGCCGTGATGTTCGGGTTGCTCGCCATGTGTCAACCGTAGGTTGACACCCCAGCACTGTCAACCCTCGGTTGACATGCTTGGCCATTGTGACGGCGGGAAGCGCCGGACAGTTGTCCACAGGCTGTGGACGACCTCCGACGGCTGTCGGTGGCGCGTGGCACGATCGACGTGTGACCAGCAGCCAGCCCACCACCGTCGACCGAGCCTTCCAGAGCGCCCTGTACGACGGCACCGACTCCGGCCTCGACACGGGCGCGTCCCTCCTCGCGGCCGATTCCGCCGCGGACGCGGAACTCGCGCGCCGGGGCCGGGAGTTCGTCGCGGCGGCCTGGCGGCGCGGCTGGCAGCCCGCCGACGTCGTACGGCTGGTGCGGCGCGAGTTGGACGACCCGCACGTCCGGCTGGCTGCCGCGCTGATCCGGGCGCAGGCGCCGGACGACCGGCAGCGCGGCCCCCGCTGGCAGTCGCAGCTGGACGCGCTGCCGGACGGGCACGCACGCGCGGGTGACCGTTTCTCGCACGCCACCGCCGTCCTGGAGCTGTACCGGTTGCTGCTGCGGCTGCCCTCCCTGGAGCCCCTCGACGAGTCCGGGCCCCCCGCGGACCCGCACCGGCCGGAGTCCCGCATGCACACCCGGATCCGCGCGCTGCTCGCCAAGGCCGAGGCGACCGGCTTCCCGGAGGAGGCGGAGGCGCTCAGCGCCAAGGCGCAGGAGCTGATGGCCCGGCACAGCGTGGACGAGGCGCTGCTCGCGGTGGGGGCAGCCGCGCCGGACGCGCCCGGAGCCTGCCGGATCGGGGTCGAGCCGCCGTACGAGCAGGCCAAGGCGGTGCTGCTGGACGCGGTCGCCACGGCCAACCACTGCCGGGCGGTGTGGAACGAGCCGCTGGCCTTCTCCACGGTCGTCGGCTTCGAGGCGGACCTGGAGGCGGTCGAGCTGCTCTACACCTCACTGCTGGTGCAGGCCACGCACGCGATGGCGAAGGCGGAGGCGGCGCAGCGGGCGGGCGGCCGGAAGCGGACGAAGACCTTCCGGCAGTCCTTCCTGGCGGCGTACGCCCACCGGGTCGGTGACCGGCTGGCGGCCGCCGCGCGGGCGGCCGTCACCGAGACCGAGGCGCCCCAGGACCTGCTGCCGGTCCTGGCCGGCAGGGAGATGGCCGTGACCGACCACATGGAGCGGATGTTCCCGGAGACCACCACGACCCGCCTGCGCGGGGTGACCGACGAGGCGGGTTGGACGGAGGGCACGAGAGCAGCGGACCGGGCCCAGGTCCACTCACGCTCCCGACTGCCCTAGGCCCAACGCGCGATCCGGTCCGGCCGCGTCCGCCCGATGCGCGATCCGGCCCGGCCGGGACCGCTCAATGCGCGATCCGGCCCGGCCGGGACCGCTCAATGCGCGATCCGGCCCGGCCGGGACCGCTCAATGCGCGATCCGGCCCGGCCGGGACCGCTCAACGCGCGATCCGGCCCGACCCGGTCCGGCTCAACGCGCGATCCGGCCCGATCCGATCCGGTCCGGCCCCGTCCGGTCGCCCGGAATCAGTCCCCCGCCTGCTGGAACGCCCCCACCGTCGCGTTCGGCTTGTCCGCGGAGCCCTTGCCCGCCACCGGCCCGTACTTCCAGGGGAAGCTCTCCGTCGCGTCGCTCCCCGGCAGGGACACCGTCACCGACGTGGCCGCGAGGCTCGCCTTGTCGCCGTCCTTGCCGCGCACGTAGCTGATCGAGAACGTCGCGGAGTCGCCCTTGGCGAGCTTGAGCTTCTCGGACTTCGCGCCCGACAGGGTGGCCAGCGTCGCGGAGGTGCCGCCCGCCTTCAGCGTGACGCCGGCGAAGCCGTCCAGCGTGCACGGCGCGCTCTGGTTCGTGATGCTCACCGGCACCTCGCCGGTGTCACCCGCGGCCGGCGCGACACTCGCGGAGCCGACCTGGACGGAGACCTTGCCGACTTCGCAGGCCGAGCTGTTCTTGCCGCTGGCGCCGGCGTTGCCGGCGTTGCCGTCGTCGCAGGCGGTCAGGGCGAGGGCGGCGGCGAGGGCGGTGACGGTGAGCGGAATGGCGCGCATGAGCAGATCCCCATCGAGGTCGTGGCGGTGTCCCAGCATCATCACGCCCCTGCCGGGGTCCCGCGCGCCCGCCCCCGCCTCCGACCGCTTCGCGCCGTTACGTTCACCGGTCGGCGCGGGTCGGTGAAAGTACGCCCCAGCCGCCGAATACGCTCCGATTGCCCGTATTGCCCCTACTGTCCAAGGCTTGCTGTCGGCAGCCCGGACGGCAGCTTGCCGCCCGCCGCCTTGGTGTAGGTCTCCTCGCCGGATTTTCCGGACCAGGTGACCTTCATGCCGCTCTTGCTGACCGAGTCGACCATTCCGGTGACACGGTCCTTGCTGCCGCCCGTGCAGGTGAGGTGGATCATCCGCATCCCGGCCTCCTCGCCGGCGGTTCCGCTGCACACGGACCCGCCGGTCTCGAAGAGCCCGGCCTGCTTGCCGGTGATCACAAGGGCGACGATCTTGCCACCGCTCGTGGTGATCCAACTGCCCTGCAGCGCGTCGGACGAGGCCGTGGCGCCGTCCGATCCGGACGTGGCGGTCGCGGCCGTGCCCGACGAGGTGGCCGAGGAGTCGCCGGACCCGCCGGAACTGCCTGAGTCGCCGCCGCCGCTGCACGCGGCCAGCGCAAGCGCGCCCACCAGCGCCGCCGCGGCGGCGGCCACGATCCGCACCCCCGGCCGCGCGGCCGATGCGCCACGCGCCGCGGCCCCGGCGGAAGCCGTCTTCGTGTGCGCCGCAGCAGCAGTTGCAGCCGAAGCCGCGACCGAAGCCGCAGCCGTCTCCGTGTGCGTCGTAGCCGTACTCGCCATAGCCGTGGTCACCGCAACGCTCCCAAGCTCTAGGGGGTCGGCCGCCCGTTCGCCCGAACGACAGCGGCAAGCTACCAGGAGTCACCAGGAGGACTTGCGGACGCCAGGTAGGTATCCGCTGTGAGCCTGCTCCCGCAGATTCACGCGGGACAGACCGAAAGTGCGGAAGCAGCCGCGCGGGCGGCCGTCCATCTGGTCGCGGTTGCGTACGCGCGTGGCGCTCGCGTCGCGCGGCTGCCTGCGCAGCTCACGCTGGGCGGCGAGCCGCTCGGCCTCGGTGCCGGCCGACCGCGGGAGGATTCCCTTCAGTTCGGCCCGGCGGCCGGCGTGCCGGGCGACGCTCTCCTGCCGCCGCTCGTTCTTCGCGATCTTGCTCTTCTTCGCCATATCGGTGCCTCGCCCCCGTCAGACCTTCACGCCCCGCGCGCGGATGCGTGCCACGGCCGCCGTCACGCCGATCGTGTCGACCGTCTTCACGGCACGGGCGCTCAGCCGAAGCCGTACGTGCCGGTTCTCGTCCGGCAGCCACTACCGCCTGGTCTGGATGTCGGGGTCGAAGCGGCGGGAGGTCCGCCGGCAGCAGCCACGGCACGCAACGAACTCCAGGAGTTCTGCCCCCCATGCCCCGCGCGACCGACCGCGAGCCGGTGAAGGACCGTCCCGATCCGCTGGAGCAGGCGGGCGTGACCTACCATCCGCGTGGAGCGGTTCCTTCCGCATCCGCCCGCGAAGGTTGTCGCGCCCTCGCGGAGCCCGATCCGCTCGTGCAGGGGCAGATGCAGAGGGCCGGGAACTTCGTCCTGAGGTCGGTCACCGGCACCGGGCGACCTCGGCCCCGCGTCCCGACACCGCTCTCGGGCGTCGTCGACGTGCAGGTTCTCGCCCGCGACCCGGAGCGGAGGCGGTCCGTCCAGTGGGCCGATCCCGATCCGGCCAATCTCGCTCACTGGAACATCACATGGACGTTGGAACACCAGGGCCGCGGTACGCGTCTCTTCCTAGTGCATGAGGGGTTGGATCCGGACGACCCGGCGCAGGTGATGGCGCGCAAGAACATGGACGGGGACCGGCCGGTCGCATGTCTGCGCAGCTCCGGGGCAGACGCAGGAGCAGCTTGGGTAAAGCGGGCGTCAAAGCTGTAACCGGAGGCACACTCCGCGTGCACGTGCATCTGCTCATGCATCTGCACGTGAACAGGGTTATGATCCGGGTCAGTTGACCACGGCATCAATGGTCACATCAGCCAGTTAGTGCACCACCGGGGAGCGACCTGTGGACCTCGACGTTGACGGCGTGTACGGGGGGTTTGACGTGTACAACGGCATGGCTGCGACGCAGCTGGACGGAGTGGCCTGGCAGAAGAGCAGGCACAGCAACTCGCAGGGTTCCTGCGTCGAGTTCGCGCGGTTGCCGGGCGGTGACGTGGCGGTCCGCAACTCGCGCTTCCCGGACGGCCCCGCGCTCGTCTACACCCGCGCGGAGATCGAGGCGATGCTTCTCGGCGTCAAGGACGGCGAGTTCGATCACCTGATAGTGAGCTGAGGCCGGGCGCATCAGGAGAAACCCGGCGCATTCGCCGCAGAGCGCACGGTAACGCGCGTAGAAACCCGGCGTCCGAAGGCGCCGGGTTTCCTATTCGGTGGGCTGGAGCCGGAACAGGGCCCACACGACCTTGCCGCTGAGGGTGCCCGCCAGTGGGTGCCAGCCCCAGCCGTCACTGAAGGAGTCGACCAGGAAGAGCCCGCGGCCGGACTCCGCCGAGAAGTCGTCGGAGTCTCCGGGGGCGGGGGTGGCGTGGCTCGGGTCGCGCACCGCGCACACCAGCCGCTCGGTCCACCGCATCAGGTGCAGCCGCACGGCCGGCGCCTGCGGCGCGACGGGGTGCTCGGACTCACCGGGCATCGCGTGCCGCAGGGCGTTGGTGACGAGCTCCGAGACGACGAGGCAGATGTCGTCGAAGCGCTCGCCGACGTCCCACTGGTCGAGCGTTCTCCGGGTGAACAGCCGGGCCTCGCGCACCGCTTCGTAGCGGGCCGGCAGGGCGCAGGAGGCGGCGTCGGACACGGCCGCGGGATCAAGCGGCGGAAGGCCCTGCCGTAATGGCTTGAGCATGGTCGATCCATTCGTCCCCATGCGAGGCACTCCCGGGAATTCGCGGTCGTTGCGATGCAGCGGTGGCGCGGGACCATGGTTTCGGATGCGCACAGCAGATGCAAGGGCAGATGCACGTGCACGCGACCGAATTGGACCCTCCCGTACCGCTTGTTGGTCATTTTTTCCGCCAACTTGCAGCCGATGGCTCACTACCTGCTTGCAACTTCCTGTGCTTAAACTTTGGCCGCTTTCCGTTTCCGTAACCGGACGAGTACTGCTCGAAGTGTTTTAGTGGCAGACTGCGGGCCCTGAAGACGGTTGGGGAGGCTGGCGAACGTGAGCGCGGGAGAGCCCGGATCGGTGGTGCGGCGAATGCTGCTCGGCTCGCAACTCAGGCGGCTGCGTGAGGCCCGGGGCATCACCCGCGAGGCGGCGGGGTACTCGATCCGTGCTTCCGAATCGAAGATCAGCCGTATGGAGCTGGGTCGGGTGAGCTTCAAGACGAGGGACGTGGAAGACCTGCTGACGCTGTACGGCATCACCGACGAGGCCGAGCGCGAACAGCTCGTCTCCCTCGCCCGGGAGGCCAACGTGGCGGGCTGGTGGCACAGTTACTCGGACGTCCTGCCGACCTGGTTCCCCACCTATGTCGGCCTGGAGGGCGCGGCACATCTCATCCGCGCGTACGAGGTGCAGTTCGTGCACGGCCTCCTCCAGACCGAGGAGTACGCGCGCGCGGTGGTGCGGCGCGGCATGAAGGGGGCCAGTGAGGACGATGTCGAGCGCCGGGTCACCCTGCGCATGGAGCGGCAGAAGTACCTGGTGGCCGAAAACGCCCCGGACTTCCACATCGTCCTCGACGAGGCCGCACTGCGCCGGCCCTACGGCAGCCGTGAGGTGATGCGGGGTCAGCTCCAGTATCTCGTCGAGATCTCCGAGCGGTCCAACGTACGGCTCCAGATCATGCCGTTCAGCTTTGGCGGCCACTCCGGGGAGGGCGGCTCCTTCACGGTCCTGAGCTTCCCGGAGTCCGACCTGTCCGACGTGGTCTACCTGGAGCAGCTCACCAGCGCCCTCTACCTCGACAAGCGCGAGGACGTCGCCCAGTACGAGCAGGCGCTCAAGGAGCTCCAGCAGGACAGCCCCGGACCGGACGAGAGCCGGGACCTGCTGCGCGGACTGCTCCAGCTCTCCTGAACCCCGCACAGGGATTTCCCTCGGCCTTGCCGGGAGATGCCGGTAGATCGCCGAACTGGTGTCCCAACTCCCCTGTCACGCAAGTACGATGACGCGTGATCAGACCGTGATGTGGATGTGGATCGGGTGTCTGCATCGACTGCCGACGCAGCAGGGGATCGAGGGATCACATGTCGTCCTACTTCACCGACCTGGCCCAGCAGTACATCGACGGTGAGTGGCGCCCGGGGACCGGTTCCTGGGACATCATCGACTTCAACCCGTACGACGGGGAGAAGCTCGCGTCGATCACCATAGCCGCGGTCGAGGAGATAGATCAGGCCTACCAGGCCGCCGCACGCGCCCAGAAGCAGTGGGCCGCCACCAATCCCTACGCCCGCCGTGCCGTCTTCGAGAAGGCTCTGCGCCTCATCGAGGAGCGCGAGGCGGAGATCTCCGAGGCGATCATCGCCGAGCTCGGCGGCACCCGTCTGAAGGCCGCCTTCGAGCTGCACCTCGCCAAGGAGTTCCTGCGCGAGTCGATCCAGTGGTCGCTGCGCCCCGAGGGCCGGATCATGCCCTCCCCGGTGGACGGCAAGGAGAACCGCGTCTACCGCGTGCCGGTCGGTGTCGTGGGCGTGATCAGCCCCTTCAACTTCCCCTTCCTGCTGTCGATCAAGTCGGTCGCCCCGGCGCTCGCGCTCGGCAACGCCGTGGTCCTCAAGCCGCACCAGAACACCCCGATCGTCGGCGGCACCCTGGTCGCGAAGCTCTTCGAGGACGCGGGCCTGCCGGGCGGCCTGCTCAACGTCGTCGTCACCGACATCGCGGAGATCGGCGACGCCTTCATCGAGCACCCGATCCCCAAGGTCATCTCCTTCACCGGCTCCGACAAGGTCGGCCGGCACGTGGCCACCGTCTGCGCCTCGCACTTCAAGCGCTCGGTGCTCGAACTGGGCGGCAACAGCGCGATCGTGGTCCTCGACGACGCCGACATCGACTACGCGGTCGACGCGGCGGTCTTCAGCCGGTACGTCCACCAGGGCCAGGTCTGCATGGCCGCCAACCGCGTGCTCGTCGACCGCTCGATCGCCGACGAGTTCACCGAGAAGTTCGTCGCCAAGGTGAAGACCCTCAAGGCCGGCGACCCGAGCGACCCGGCGACCGTCATCGGCCCGCTGATCAACTCCCAGCAGGCGGAGTCGATCTCGGCCACGGTCGAGCAGGCCATCGCCGAGGGCGCGACGGCCCTGTTGCACGGCACGACCACCGACAACCTGGTCGAGCCCTCGGTCCTCACCGACGTCCCGGCCGACTCCGACCTGCTCCGGCAGGAGGTCTTCGGCCCGGTCGCCTTCCTCATCCCGTTCGACGGCGAGGAGGAGGCCGTACGTCTCGTCAACGACACCCCGTACGGCCTCAGCGGCGCGGTCCACACCGGTGACATAGAGCGGGGCGTGTCCTTCGCCAAGCAGATCGACACCGGCATGTTCCACGTCAACGACGGCACCGTCCACGACGAGCCCGTCGTCCCCTTCGGCGGCGAGAAGCACTCCGGCCTCGGCCGCCTCAACGGCGAGACCACCGTGGACTCCTTCACCACCCTGAAGTGGATCTCGGTCCAGCACGGCCGGAGCGGCTTCCCGTTCTAGCCGGTCGAAAGAGCCGGTTGAAAGAGCCGGTCGAAAGAGCCGACCGAAAGAGTCGGTCGAAGAAAGCCCTCGACGAGACCCTCACCCCGGGCCCTTTAGGACGCGATCTGTCCTAAAGGGCCCGTAGCTTCGTCGGTGTCAGGGCAACACGATCCGAGGAAAGGCTGCCGGTCATGGTCACTCACGTTTCCGCCGAAGCACAGGGCGACGAGCGCGGAGCACTGCTCTCCTTCATCGAGGAGCAGCGCGGCGGCATCCGCCGGGCACTGCTCGGCCTGACCGACGAGCAGGCGGCGAGCAGGCCCAGCGCCAGCGAGCTGTCCCTGTCGGGCCTGCTCAAGCATGTCGCCGAGGTCGAGCAGAGCTGGATCGCCCGCGCCAAGCAGGAGCCGCCCGCGATCGCTCGCGACCAGTCGAACTGGCACGAGACCTTCCAGCTGGTCGGCGACGAGACGGTGGCCTCGCAGCTCGCCTACTGGGAGGAGGTCGCCGCCGAGACGGAGAAGTTCATCCGTTCCGTCCCCAGCCTCGACGACGCCTTCCCGCTCCCGCAGGCCCCTTGGTTTCCTGAGGGCAGCGTCTCCATGCGCTGGGTCTGCCTCCACCTGATCCGCGAACTCGCCCGGCACGCGGGCCACGCCGACATCGTCCGCGAGTCCCTGGACGGGAAGACGGCGTTCGAACTCGTGGCCCTGGAAAAGGCCTCCTAGCGACTGCTAGTGGTGGAAGCTGGTGGCCGCGTCCTTGTCCCTGATCAACGGATGCGGCTGCCGGCGCAGTTCGGGCAGCAGCCGGGCCAGGTCCTCCAGGAACAGCTCGGCCAGGTCCTTGGAGAAGCCGTTGCGGCACACCACTCGCAGCACGGACAGGTCCTCCCGGTTCGCCGGGAAGGTGTACGCCGGCACCAGCCAGCCGCTCTCGCGCAGCCGCCGGGAGACGTCGAAGACGTCGTACGACGTCACGTGGTCGGCGGTGGTGAAGGCGAACACGGGCAACTCGTCGCCCCGGGTGAGGAGCCGGAAGTCGCCGAGCGCCTCGACACGTGCGGCGAGCCCCGTCGCCACGTCCCGCGAGGCCTGCTGCACCGCGCGGTAGCCGTCCCGGCCGAGGCGCAGGAACGTGTAGTACTGCGCGACCACCTGGGCGCCGGGGCGGGAGAAGTTGAGGGCGAAGGTGGGCATGTCGCCGCCCAGGTAGTTGACCCGGAAGACCAGCTCCTCGGGCAGCGCCTCCTTGTCGCGCCACAGCGCCCAGCCGACGCCCGGGTAGACCAGGCCGTACTTGTGCCCCGAAGTGTTGATCGACGCCACCCGCGGGAGGCGGAAGTCCCACACCAGGTCCTCGTCGAGGAAGGGCGCGATCATCGCGCCGGACGCGCCGTCGACATGGACCGGGATGTCGAGGCCGGTGCGCTCCTGGAGGGCGTCCAGGGCGGCGCAGAGGTCGGCGATCGGCTCGTACGACCCGTCGAAGGTGGAGCCGAGGACGCCGACCACCCCGATGGTGTTCTCGTCGCACAGCTCGGCGGCGCCCTGCGGATCCAGGTGGTAGCGGTCGCCCTCCATGGGCACGAACCGGGGTTCCACCTCCCAGAAGTTGCAGAACTTCTCCCAGCAGACCTGGACGTTGATGCCCATGATCAGGTTCGGCCGGGCGGCGCCGGGATAGCGGTCGGCGTTGCGCTGCGCCCAGCGGCGCTTCATCGCCAGCCCGGCCAGCATGCAGGCCTCGCTGGAGCCCGTCGTCGAGCATCCGATGGTGCCGGCCGGATCCGGCGCGTTCCACAGGTCGGCGAGCATCGCCACACAGCGCTGCTCCAGCTCGGCGGTGCGCGGGTACTCGTCCTTGTCGATCATGTTCTTGTCGTCGCACTCCGCCATCAGGACCCCGGCCTGCGGTTCCATCCAGGTGGTGACGAACGTCGCCAGATTCAGCCGGGCGTTGCCGTCCAGCATCAGCTCGTCGTGAACCAGCTGGTAGGCGGTCGAGGGCGGCAGCGGTCCGGCCGGCAGCCGGTGCGTGGGCGGGGCCTCGGTCATGCCGGCGACCGGGTTCGCCTCACCGAAGAACGGGTTGACGGACATGGAGCGCTCGCGGTGCTTCCCGGATCCTTTGTGGAGCGGCATGACAGGTGCCTCCTAGAGCAGTTTCACAAGGTTCAGTGCAGGGCCGTGCCGTCCGCCCGCAGTTGCATCTTCGGCCGTCCGGTCACCAGCAGCCAGGCGGGCAGCGACGCGATGCACAGCAGGGCGAGGATCGTCGGCGAGGCCACGAGCACGGCGGCCGTGAACAGGCTCACCCAGCCCTGTCTGGTGATCGCCAACAGCATGCCCAGCACGCCTGCCGCCACGCCCACCGAGGGCTGGACGGCGGGCACCAGGACGTGGGCGCACAACCCGAGGGCCGCGCCGATGAAAACCGACGGAAAGATCCGGCCACCGCGGAAGCCGCAGGCGCCGGCCACCAGCAGCGCGGCCAGCTTGACGACCGTCATCACCGCGTACTGTCCCGCCGACCAGCCCGCCGGGTTCTTCGCCAGTTCCGCGACCTCGTCCAGCCCCTTGAAGAGCGTCAGATGGCCGCCCAGCGCGCCCAGGAGGCCCAGAATCACACCGCCGGCCGGCAGGGCCACCATGGGGTGCCCGAGGCGCCGGAAGGCCCCGTGGACGTACGGCAAGGCGTAGACGGCGAGCATGCCGAGCAGCGCGGCCACGGGGGCGATCACCAGAGCCGCCAGCAGTTCGGTCCAGCGCAGCCGGCCGACCGCGGGCAGCCCGAGGTCCAGGGCCGGACGGGCCACCAGGGCCGTCGTCATCGCTCCCGCTCCCGCGGCCATCAGCGGCCCGAAGAGGTTGTCCCACAACGCCCCCTTCAGCTGCTTCCCGGCCAGTGCCTCGGAGATCACCAGGGCCGCCGCCACCGGCGTACCGAACAGCGCGCCGAGGGTCGCCGCGTCGGCCAGCGCGGGCCACAGCGAGCCCGGCAGCCGGGGCATCGCGAGGCGTCCCAGCCACAGCGCCAGCCCCACGTTCACGGCGATGATCGGGTTCTCGGGGCCGAGACTCGGCCCGCCCGCCAGCATCAGTACGGTCGCCAGCAGCAGCCCCGGCAGGACGACGGGGGGCAGCGCCACCGCCTCCAGGCCCAGGGTGGCCGGATCGGGCCCCGCGTGGCCGGGCACCTTCCACACCACCAGCCCGACGGCGAAACCGGTCGCGGTCAGCATCACCAGCATCCACAGCACCGAGTACCGCCCGATGCCGAGCGCGTCCGGCAGGTTGTTCCAGAGCACGTGCTGCAACCGCTCCGCCAGCGAACTCACCAGCAGGTACAACAGGCTGCTGCCGACCCCGACGACCAGTGCGGGCAGGATCAGCGGCAGCAGGGCACGCGCGGGGGCCGAGGGCGGGGTGGGCGGCGCCTGCCGCGCGGTGTCCTGGGCCACGGCCCCACCATAAGCGGGCAAAACAGACACAACATCCTGAGGGAAACGGGCGCCGTGCGGCCCCGAACCCAAAGGACTTGCACCTCACGTGACGTGAGGACCCAAGGTGGAGCACGGAAAGGAGCGGAAGTGAGCTACTCCGTAGGACAGGTCGCCGGATTCGCCGGCGTCACCGTGCGTACCCTGCACCACTACGACGAGATCGGCCTGCTGGTCCCGGGCGAGCGCAGCCCCGCCGGACACCGGCGTTACGGCGACACCGACCTCGACCGGCTGCAGCGGATCCTGTTCTACCGGGAGCTCGGCTTCCCGCTCGACGAGGTCGCGGCGCTGCTCGACGATCCGGACGCGGACCCGCGCGCGCAGCTGCGCCGCCGGCACGAACTGCTGACCGCCCGGATCGAGCAGCTGCGGAAGATGGCCGCGGCCGTGGAGCACGCCATGGAGGCACGCAGAATGGGCATCAACCTCACGCCCGAGGAACGCTTCGAGGTATTCGGCGACAAGGACCCCGAGCAGTACGCCGAGGAGGCCGAACAGCGCTGGGGCGGCACCGACGCCTACGCCGAGTCGCAGCGCCGGGCCGCCCGCTACACCAAGGCCGACTGGCAGCGCATGAAGGCCGAGGTCGACGACTGGGGCGAGCGTTACGCCGCCCTGGTGAACCAGGCCGAGCCGCCGACCGGCGCACGGGCCATGGACATGGCCGAGGAACACCGGCGGCACATCTCGGCCTGGTTCTACGACTGCCCGTACGAGATGCACCGCTGTCTCGCCGGGATGTACGTGTCCGACGAGCGCTTCAAGGCGTTCTACGACTCGATGGCCCCGGGCCTGGCCGAACACCTGAAGGGGGCGATCGAGGCGAACGCGGCGCGGCACACGACGTGACCCGGAGGTTGTCTGTGCCCGTCTGTGCCCGCCTTCTGTCTTTCTGCGCCTGTCTAGCTAGGCCTTGTCGAGTTTGTCGACGACGACGGCCGTGCCGTACGCGCACACCTCGGTCCCCGCGTCGGCCGCCTCGGTCACATCGAACCGGAAGGCCAGCACGGCGTTGGCGCCACGCGCGCGTGCCTGTTCCACCAGCCGTTCCATCGCCTGCGTGCGGGTCTGGACGAGCGTCTTCGTCAGCCCCTTCAGCTCACCGCCGATCATCGACTTCAGACCCGCGCCGATCTGACTGCCCAGGTGCCGGGAGCGCACGGTCAGCCCGAAGACCTCGCCGATGACCTCCCGCACCCGGTACCCGGGAACGTCGTTCGTTGTGACCACCAGCACATCGGGCTGGGGCCCCTGACCGCCGCCGAATTCTTCGATACCCATGTCCACAGCTATTCCCCAGGGGGCGCACAGTGCATCCTGGATCCACCGGTGGAACCTGGGGTGGACACATTGCGTTGATAGCTTTGTGCGGCCGCACAAGGAACCCGCAGTGCCTTCACCCCACAGGAGCCCGGAACCGTGATGACGCAAGCCCTCGGCCCGAGCTGGATGGATCCGAACCAACTTCTCGACTCGTTCGGCATCTGGGGCCTGCTCCTGGTGGTCTTCGCCGAGTCCGGCCTGCTGATCGGCTTCTTCCTGCCGGGTGACTCCCTCCTGTTCACCTGCGGCCTGCTGATCACCTCGAATCAGCTGAACTTCCCCCTGTGGGGCGCCATCGCCCTGATCTGCGTCGCCGCGATCCTCGGCGACCAGGCGGGCTACATGTTCGGCAAGAAGGTCGGCCCGTCGCTCTTCAACCGGCCGAACTCCCGTCTCTTCAAGCGGGAGAACGTCGAGAAGGCGCACGAGTTCTTCGAGAAGCACGGCCCGAAGTCCCTGATCCTGGCCCGCTTCGTGCCGGTGATCCGCACGTTCACGCCGATCATCGCCGGCGTCAGCGGCATGGCCTACCGCTCGTTCCTGGTGTTCAACGTCATCGGCGGTGTCCTCTGGGGCGCCGGTGTCACCCTGCTCGGCTCCTGGCTCGGCAAGATCGACGTCGTCAAGAACAACATCGAGGCGATCCTGATCCTGATCGTCCTCGTCTCGGTGATCCCGATCATCATCGAGTTCCTGCGGGCCCGCGCGAAGAGCAAGAAGGCGACGCCGGCGGAGCAGCCGCTCCAGCAGCACCCCGCCCCGCCGATGATGGACGACGCGACGACCCAGCTCCGCAGGATCGCCGCGACGTACCCTGAGCAGCAGTACGGCCAGCAGCAGCCGCAGCCCCAGCAGCAATACGGCCAGCAGCAGCCTCCGCAGCAGCAGTACGGCCAGCCCCAGCAGCCTCAGCCCCAGCAGCAGTACGGCCAGCAGCAGCCTCAGCAGCAGTACGGCCAGCCCCAGCAGCCCTACCAGCAGCAGCCGTACTACGGCGAGCCCGACTACAGCCAGAACGGCTACGAACGGCAGCAGAACCCGTACAACGAGGACCACTACCGAGCGCCGTGAGGCAACGCGCCTCTTGGGGGCGCGGGGCTGTATCGATATGCGGCTGCCGCCGCGGGCGCGACAAGCCACAACGCACCCGCACCCGCCGACGCACCACATCGGCCCCTGCTGTCGGCCCCCGCTGACGGCTCTCAGAACCCCCGCGTCCGCTTCGCGGCCCGCCGCTTCCCCGCCGAACCGACCCGCAGCCCCAGCCGCGAGATCTCCGACCCCAGATTGACCCCGATGGCGATGGCCATGGCGAGCGACGCCGCCTTGGCCAGCGACACCAGCCCCTTGTCGACCTCGTTCTGGGCCATCGACAGCAGCCCGAAGTAGGTCGCCGACCCCGGCAGCAACGGCCCGATCGCCGCGGTCGTGTACGGCAGCGCGGAAGCGAACCGGTACCGCGACAGCAACTGCCCGAACAGCCCCACCAGCCCGGCCGCCGCGGCCGTGGAGGCGACCGGCGAGATCCCCCCGGCGTAGTGCATCGCGCCGTAGACGCACCACGCCACCCCGCCGTTGAGGGTCACGGCCAGCACGGTGGACCGTTCCTGCTGGAGCAGCACCGCGAAGGTCAGGGACAGCACCATCGACGCGGTGATCTGCAGCAGCGGCCGATCGGAGGTGGTCAGCGCCGTGTCGGGGTTGAGCCGGCCGCCCAGCTTCACGCCGAAGTACAGGACCGTCAGCACCCCGATGACGATGCCGACGAAGAAGTACATGACCTCCAGCAGGCGCGCGGAGGCGGTGATGTAGAAGCCGGTGAGCCCGTCCTGGACGCCCGCGACGAGGGCCCGCCCGGGCAGCAGCGCGAACAGTCCACCGGTGACGACGGCGGACGCCGCGACATCGATGTGAGCGAGCGCGAACGCCACCCCGATCGCGGCCGGCGGCATCGCGGCGATCATGAACTGGTAGAACTCCGGCAGCCCCCGCCCCGCGCACAGCCACGCCAGCCGGTCGCCGAGCATCGCGCCGATCGCGGCCGCCACGAACACCAGGTAGTCACCGCCGACGAGCACCGAGGCAGCCCCGGCGAGCAGTCCGCTCGCGCCGGTCAGCGCCCAGCCGGGGTACGGGTGCCGGTTGCGGCGGATCTCCGCGAGCCGCCGGTAGGCCTCCTCCAGGGAGACATGGGTCTCGGGGTCGGTGAGGTCGTCCACGAGCCGGAAGACGGCGGCCAGACGCGTGTAGTCGGTCCCGCGCCGCCGTACCGTCCGGGACGCCGTCACCGGGTCCTCGACGAGGGAGGGCTGGTAGGAGATCGCCAGCAGCGTGAAGGTGACGTTCGGCTCGCACCGGTCGAGTCCGTACGACCGGCAGACCGCGAACATCGCGGCCTCCACGTCCTCCGCGCCCTCGCCGCCCGCCAGCAGCAACTCCCCGATACGCAGCGTCAGGTCGAGCACACGGGGAACGGCCGGCCCGCCCTCCTCGGCCTTCTGCACCGGCTCCGGCGCCGGCCGCTCGGTCACCGGCATGCGCAGCATCGTGCGCATCCGGTCCTGCCAGGGCGCGTCCTTGACGAGATTGACCGCGGGGAATCCGGAGGCGGGTGTGAAGGCGGGCGGGGCGTCCAGGGCGCTGTAGGTGCTCGGCATGCTGAACGCCGAGCCCTCCGGCTCGCCGGTCACCGGCTGTGGCGTCGCCAGCCCCTCCGGCACCACGAACTCGGACGTGGTCTCGGGCTCGACGCCGGCCTCCGGGACCGCGATGCCCGCCGGAACGGCGAACTCGGACGTGATCTCCGGGTCGTACCGCGCCTCGTCCGACCGGGGCTTGCGGTCCTCCTCCTCCGTCACCGTAGTAACGCTCCCATTAGCGACAACTTCACGTACGCCTCAGTATGCGCGTGACCACACAGCGGCCACCAAAAACCTGCCCGCGCGAGCCGGCCGACACGAAAAACGGGCCTCACGCGTGCGTGCGGCCCGTTTCCCGTGCGCGGACTGGATCAGTGACCGCCGTGCTCCTTGAAGCGCTTGTACGACCGCTCGATCTCCACCTCGGCGTCGGTGCGGCCCACCCAGTTGGCGCCCTCGACGGACTTGCCGGGCTCCAGGTCCTTGTAGACCTCGAAGAAGTGCTGGATCTCCAGGCGGTCGAACTCCGACACGTGGTGGATGTCGCGCAGGTGCTCCACGCGCGGGTCGGTGGCCGGGACGCACAGCAGCTTGTCGTCGCCGCCGGCCTCGTCGGTCATCCGGAACATGCCGATCGCGCGGCACTTGATGAGGCAGCCCGGGAACGTCGGCTCGTCGAGAATGACCAGCGCGTCCAGCGGGTCGCCGTCCTCGCCGAGGGTGTTCTCGACGAAGCCGTAGTCGGTCGGGTAGGCGGTCGAGGTGAAGAGACGACGGTCCAGGCGGATCCGACCGGTCTCGTGGTCCACCTCGTACTTGTTCCGCGAACCCTTCGGGATCTCGATCGTGACGTCGAACTCCACCGGTGACTCCTCCATGATCAACACATAGTTCTGGTGGTTAAGTGTCCCTCACGCAGGTGTGTGATCGCGAAAGGGGCTGGTGGTCGTGCCAGAGCTGAGGCCTTGGCAGTCCGCGAAACCGCGTGTGCGGACGATCGCGGATGCCGTGCGACCGCGTCTGGTACGCGTGGTGACCGCCACGAAACCGCAGTTCACGCGGTTGACGCGGGCAGTGGGACCGCAGTTGGCGCGCATCGGGCGCGCGACCGGACCCGGTCCGGCCACCCTGGTCCGCCCCCCTCGTCCTCGGACCTTCAGGACCTGGCAGTACACCGCGGGCGCCGCCACGGCCGGGCTCGCGCTGGCCGCCGGTGCGGTGACCGCGGCGGGCCCCTGGGACGCCGACGGTCAGCGTACGGCCGAGCGGAACCGCGCCGCCGCCCTGGAACACACGGGTGGCGCAGACCACGGTTCCGGCATCGCCGCGGGAGAACCCACCCCCGCGCCCAGCGCCGGATCCGTCCTGACGGGCCTGGGCGCCGCCATGAACACCGTGAAGTCGGCGCCGAGCGGGGAGCCCGCCGGAATCGCCGGAACGGCCGTCACGGACCTCCTGGGGCCCCTTCTGGACGCCTCGGCGCTCGGCGGCACCCGCACCGCCGTGGTCGTCGACGTGGCCACCGGTGCGCGCCTCTATGGCGCCGGCGCCGACACCGCCCTCACCCCCGCCTCCACCACCAAGATCGCCACCGCCGTCGCCGCCCTCTCCGCGCTCGGCCCCGACCACCGCATCACCACGCGCGTGGCCCTCGAACCCGGCACCAGGGAGGTCGTCCTGGTCGGCGGCGGCGACCCCACCCTGACCGCCCGCAAGGACACGGGCGGCTGGGCCAGTTTGCGCACCCTCGCCACCGAGACGGCGAGATCGCTGACCGCGCGGGGCATCAAACAGATCACGCTCTCGTACGACACCACGCTCTACAGCGGCCCCGACCTGCACCCGATCGGCGTCAACGACAACCTCGCGCGCGTGAGCCCCCTCATGGTCGACGAGGCCCGCACCGGCGCCTCCACCAACGGCCCGGCGATCCGGGTGAGCGACCCGGCGGCCGACGCGGCACGCAAGTTCGCCGGCTTCCTGACCGACGCCGGCATCAAGACCTCGTCGCCAGGCACCTCCAAGGCGAGCAGCCGGGCCGACACCCTCGCCACCGTCTCCTCGCCGCCGCTGTCCGCGATCGTCGAGCGCATGCTGACCAACAGCGACAACGACATCGCCGAGGCCCTGGCCCGCCAGACCGCGCTCGCGAGCGGCAAGCTGGCCAGCTTCGACGGGGGAGCGGCCGCGATCGACGCCCAACTCGCCAAGCTGGGACTGCCGATGACCGGTGCCTCCTTCCACGACGGCAGCGGCCTGAACCGTGACGACCGGCTGACGGCGAACCTGCTCACGGCCCTGCTCGTCAAGGCCGCCGACGCGGACCGGCCGGACCTGCGCGCGGTCCTCACCGGCCTGCCCGTGGCCGGCTTCACGGGCACCCTGAGCACGCGTTACACGGACGGCGCAGCAGGCGTCGTACGTGCCAAGACCGGCACCCTGACCGGGGTCAACACCCTGGCGGGCACACTCGTCGACAAGGACGGCCGCCTGCTGGCGTTCGCCTTCCTCGCGGCGGGCACGACGAGTCCGCAGGAGGCCCAGGACGCACTGGACCGGACGGCGACGGCGTTGGCGGGCCTGTGAACCACCGAGCTCCGCGTCTGCGGCGGACCGCCCGCCTCGGCCGACGCAGGCACCACCAACCCCGCCCACTGCACAAAACAGCCGCACCTCCACCAACCTCCACGGCCTGCCCCAAGTGGGAGCACTAACGTACGGTTGACGCATGACGAGCATCGGTGGCGCTGCTTCTTCTGGGATGGTCGACTGGAATCTCGCGGTGGCGACCGCGACCCGGCTCGTGCGGCCGGGCCCCGAGGTGAGCCGCGACGAGGCCCGGGCCATCGTCGCGGAGCTGCGGCGGCACGCGAAGGCCTCGGAGGAACACGTCCGGGGCTTCACTCGTATGGGCAACGACGACATCCACGACACCCCCGTCCTGGTGGTGGACCGCCCGGGCTGGGTGAAGGCGAACGTCGCCGGGTTCCGTGAACTCCTCAAGCCGCTGCTGGACAAGATGCAGGAGCGGCGGTCCGGCAGCCCGGGCGGCGCGGTCCTGGGCGCGGTCGGCGGCAAGGTCACCGGAGTGGAACTCGGCATGCTGCTGTCGTTCCTGTCGTCCCGGGTGCTCGGTCAGTACGAGACCTTCGCCCCCGCCTCCCGCGACCTCCCGGCGGACGAGCACGGCGGCGGACGGCTGCTGCTCGTCGCCCCGAACATCGTCCACGTGGAGCGCGAACTCGACGTACAGCCCCATGACTTCCGTCTGTGGGTGTGCCTGCACGAGGAGACGCACCGCACCCAGTTCTCGGCGGTGCCCTGGCTGCGCGCCCATCTCGAGGGCGAGATCCAGGCGTTCCTGTCGGAGACCGACGTCGACCCGATGACCGTCCTCGAACGCGTCCGGGACGCCGCCCAGTCGCTCGCCGGGAGCCGCCCCGAGGCCGAGGAGGACGACGGCGGGCGGTCGTTCGTCGAACTCGTGCAGACCCCGGCCCAGCGCGAGATCCTCGGCCGGCTCACCGCCGTCATGTCCCTCCTGGAGGGCCATGCCGACTTCGTCATGGACGGGGTCGGACCGGCGGTCGTACCGACCGTCGCCGAGATCCGCGAGAAGTTCCAGCAGCGGCGTGCCAAGGGTGCCTCCCGGCTGGACATGACTTTGCGCAAGCTGCTCGGCCTGGATGCCAAACTCCGGCAGTACCGGGACGGCGAGAGGTTCGTGCGGGCCGTCGTCGAACAGGTCGGCATGGACGGCTTCAACCGGGTGTGGACCTCCCCGAACACGCTGCCGACCAAGGCCGAGATCGCCAAACCGGCGGACTGGGTCGCACGGGTGCATCGCAAGGCCGAGTCGTGAACCGACGCAGGTGTGGTGAATCGGATCCTGCCCACGGCAGGCGAACGCCCCTCCAATCACCCGTCCGAGGGACCGTGAGCGATGGGTAGGCGTGCGATGCTCGGGGAACGGCCCGTTTCTGTCACCATCGACACACTCTGAGTGACCGATCTCGGGTTCACCCCCCGAAAACTTCATGAAGGGAACCGGACATGGGTCCCCATCCTGCGGTCGCGGCGATACGCCTGGCGGTCCGCCGCGTCCTCCACGACATCCTCACCGACACCAGCCGATGCAGCCGTACCACCGGTGAGCGCGCCGGTGGGCGCATCGTCGCGCGCCTGACGCGCCCCGTCGGAGACATCCCGGAACAGTCACCGAACGAGCGGCCCCCCTCCCCGCTCGTCCTCGTGGCGTGCTCCGGAGGCGCCGACTCGATGGCGCTCGCCTCCGCCCTCGCCTTCGAGGCCCCCAAACTCGGCGTCCGCGCGGGCGGCATCACCGTCGACCACGGCCTGCAGCCCGGCTCCGACCTGCGGGCCGAAGAGGTCGTCCTGCGGCTGCGTGAACTCGGCCTGCATCCGGCCGAGTCGATCACCGTGACCGTCGGCCGCGACGGCGGGCCCGAGGCAGCCGCCCGGGACGCCCGCTACGCCGCCCTGGACGCCGCCGCCGAGCGGCACGGCGCCACCGCGGTCCTGCTCGGCCACACCAGAGACGACCAGGCCGAAACCGTCCTGCTCGGCCTCGCCCGCGGCTCGGGCATTCGCTCCCTGTCCGGAATGGCCGCGGTCTCGGGGGCCGACGGCCGTTACCGCCGCCCGTTCCTCCAGCTGGACCGGCAGACCGCCCGCAAGGCCTGCATGGTCCAGTCCCTGCCGGTCTGGGACGACCCGCACAACGCGGACCCGGCCTACACCCGCTCCCGGCTCCGTCACGAGGGCCTGCCCGCCCTGGAGAAAGCCCTGGGCAAGGGTGTCGTCGAGGCCCTCGCCCGTACCGCCCAGCTCTCCCGTGACGACGCCGACGCCCTGGATACCTGGGCCAGCCAGGCGGAGGCCTCCGTACGGGACGCCGCGGGTCTGCTGGAATGCGCCAAGCTCTACGCCCTGCCACCCGCCGTCCGCCGCCGGATCCTGCGCCGCGCGGCCATCGAGGCGGGCGCACCGGCCGGTTCGCTCTTCGCCCGGCACATCGAGGAAGTCGACCGGCTGATCACCGGCTGGCGCGGCCAGGGAGCCATCAATCTCCCCGGCAAGGTCGTGGCCCAGCGCCAGGGTGGCAGACTGGTGATCCGGCAAGGCTGATTCCGTACCCCCCGGGGTCCGGGCTCCGCCGGTGGGACGACCGAAAGTGATGCGGGTGGACGCGAAAGACATGGGTGCCGACCTCCAACGGGTACTCATCACCAAGGAAGAGATCGACGCGAAGCTGGCCGAGCTGGCCGCGAAGATCGACGCGGAGTACGCGGGCAAGGACCTGCTCATCGTCGGCGTCCTCAAGGGCGCCGTGATGGTCATGGCAGACCTCGCCCGGGCGCTGTCCACCCCCGTCACCATGGACTGGATGGCCGTGTCCTCCTACGGCGCGGGCACCCAGTCCTCCGGTGTGGTGCGGATCCTCAAGGACCTCGACACCGACATCAAGGGCCGGCACGTCCTGATCGTCGAGGACATCATCGACTCCGGACTGACCCTGTCCTGGCTGATCAACAACCTCGGCTCCCGCGAGCCCGAGACCCTGAAGATCTGCACCCTGCTGCGCAAGCCGGACGCGGCCAAGGTGGCCATCGACGTCGAGTGGGTCGGGTTCGACATTCCCAACGAGTTCGTCGTCGGCTACGGCCTCGACTACGCCGAGAAGTACCGCAATCTTCCATTCGTCGGTACGCTCGCGCCTCACGTCTACGGCGGCTGAACCCCGGTTGATACGCCGGAGGGTCCACTTGCGTAAGACGATCGGGAACCCCAGCGGGTTTCTCGCCGTTGGAGCATGCAGAGACGGGTTTGCCAGCCGTCCGAGCCGCTCCGTGCGGCTTTGGGCACTCGTGCTGGGGTACCGTCAGAAGAACTGTCTTATCAAACTCACTATGGCAGGAGGGACGGGGCGACACGCTCCGTATGGATGGACGTGAAGCGATACTTCCGTGGGCCGGTCATGTGGATCGTGCTGGCCGTCCTTGCCGTGGTCGTGTTGATGCAGGTCGTCGGCTCGTCCGGCGGCTACAAGACGGTAGACACCGGCCAAGTCGTGGCGGCGATCAACAACAACAAGGTGGAATCGGCGAAGCTGACCACCGGTGACGAGCAGACCATCAAGGTCACGCTCAAGAACGGCGAGAAGGTCGACGGCAGCTCGAAGATCCAGGCGAGCTACATCGGCGACCAGGGCGTGACCATCGCCAACACCCTGCAGACCAAGTTCCAGGACAAGCAGATCCCCGACGGTTACACCGTCTCGCCGACCAAGCAGAACGCTTTCGTCGGTGTCCTGCTCTCCCTGCTCCCCTTCGTCCTCATCGTGGTCGTCTTCCTGTTCCTGATGAATCAGATGCAGGGCGGCGGCTCCCGGGTCATGAACTTCGGCAAGTCCAAGGCGAAGCTCATCACCAAGGACACCCCGAAGACGACGTTCGCGGACGTCGCGGGCTGTGACGAGGCCGTCGAGGAGCTCCACGAGATCAAGGAATTCCTCCAGGAGCCGGCCAAGTTCCAGGCGGTCGGCGCCAAGATCCCCAAGGGCGTGCTCCTCTACGGCCGTCCCGGCACCGGCAAGACGCTGCTCGCGCGCGCCGTCGCCGGCGAGGCGGGGGTGCCCTTCTACTCGATCTCCGGTTCCGACTTCGTCGAGATGTTCGTCGGTGTCGGTGCCTCCCGGGTCCGCGACCTCTTCGAGCAGGCCAAGGCGAACGCCCCGGCGATCGTCTTCGTCGACGAGATCGACGCGGTCGGCCGCCATCGCGGCGCCGGCCTCGGCGGCGGTCACGACGAGCGCGAGCAGACCCTGAACCAGCTGCTCGTCGAGATGGACGGCTTCGACGTCAAGGGCGGTGTGATTCTCATCGCTGCGACGAACCGGCCCGACATCCTCGACCCGGCGCTGCTGCGCCCGGGCCGTTTCGACCGCCAGATCGCGGTCGACCCGCCGGACCTGCTGGGCCGTCTGGAGATCCTCAAGGTCCACCAGAAGGGCAAGCCGGTCGCGCCCGACGTCGACCTCGCGGCGGTCGCCCGCCGCACGCCGGGCTTCACCGGCGCGGACCTGTCGAACGTGCTGAACGAGGCGGCGCTGCTCACGGCCCGCAGCGACCGCAAGCTCATCGACAACCAGATGCTCGACGAGGCGATCGACCGTGTGGTCGCGGGCCCGCAGAAGCGGACCCGGATCATGTCGGACAAGGAGAAGAAGACCACCGCGTACCACGAGGGCGGCCACGCCCTGGTCGCGGCGGCCTCCCCGAACTCCGACCCGGTCCACAAGATCACGATCTTGTCCCGCGGTCGTGCCCTCGGCTACACGATGGTGCTGCCGGACGAGGACAAGTACTCGACCACGCGCAACGAGATGCTCGACCAGCTCGCGTACATGATGGGCGGCCGGGCGGCCGAGGAACTGGTCTTCCACGACCCGACCACCGGTGCGGCGAACGACATCGAGAAGGCCACGGCCACCGCCCGCGCGATGGTCACGCAGTACGGCATGACCGAGCGTCTCGGCGCGATCAAGTTCGGCGGCGACAACACCGAGCCCTTCCTCGGCCGTGAGATGTCCCACCAGCGCGACTACTCGGAAGAGGTCGCCGCCCTGGTGGACGAGGAAGTCAAGAAGCTCATCGAGAACGCTCACAACGAAGCCTGGGAGATCCTGGTCGAGAACCGCGACGTCCTCGACAACCTGGTGCTCCAGCTCCTGGAGAAGGAGACCCTGGGCAAGGAGGAGATCGCCGAGATCTTCGCGGGGCTCCACAAGCGGCCCGCGCGGCCCGCGTGGACGGGCTCCTCCCGCCGTACGCCGTCCACCCGTCCGCCGGTGCTCTCCCCCAGGGAGCTCGCACTGACCAACGGGGCGAACGGCGCGACACCGGCGATCAGCACCGCGAAGTCCACGGCGGCCGAGTCCGCCCCGGCGGTCGAGAAGGCCCCGGAGGACCGTCCCGAGAGCTGACTCACACCGGTCTCGCCTGGCTCGGAATGGATGCCGCGCCCCTCAGGATCTAGCCTGGGGGGCGCGGCTTTTCGGTATGCCCGCAGATGAGGCGCGTGACCCACAGGCGCCCTCCCTAAGGAACGAGGCACCCAGATGACCGACCCCGTGACCCTGGACGGCGAGGGCACCATCGGTGAATTCGACGAGAAACGCGCCGAGAACGCCGTACGCGAACTCCTGATCGCGGTAGGCGAGGACCCCGACCGTGAAGGGCTCCGGGAGACTCCGGCGCGGGTGGCGCGGGCATACCGCGAGCTGCTGGCCGGGAACCACCAGCAGCCCGAAGAGGTCCTGACGACGACGTTCGACCTGGGGCACGACGAGATGGTCCTGGTCAAGGACATCGAGATCGTCAGCCTGTGCGAGCACCACATGCTGCCGTTCCACGGCGTCGCCCATGTCGGCTACATCCCGGCGGAGACCGGCAAGATCACGGGTTTGTCCAAGCTCGCGCGCCTGGTCGAGGTGTTCGCCCGTCGTCTGCAGGTGCAGGAACGTCTCACCACCCAGATCGCCGACTCCCTGATGCGGATCCTGGAGGCCCGGGGTGTGATCGTCGTCGTCGAGGCGGAGCACATGTGCATGTCGGTCCGTGGGATCCGCAAGCCAGGCGCCAAGACGACGACCTCGGCGGTCCGCGGCCAGCTCCGGGACGCCACGACCCGCGCCGAGGCGATGAGCCTGATACTGGCGCGCTGACCTTCCCCGTGCGGGGCTCAGGCGACGGGCTCGGCCCCGCTGTGGTGGTTGTCGTCGTCCTCCGGGAGCTTGCACACCCGTTCCAGGAACATCGCCGCCGCTATCACACCGATGCCGGCGACCACCGAGAAGGCAGCGTAGAGAGCCTGGTCGCGGCGGGCGGGGAGGTCGAGGAGCTCCAGCAGGAAGACGCCCGTGCCGCCGTACATGCCGGCGACCAGGGCCGCGACCAGGGCGCTGGCCTGGCCGAAGACGACCGCGCGGGCGGCCATCAGGGGGTCGACTCCCTTGGCGCCCGGGCGACGCTCGCGCTGGGCCCGGAGGCGGGCGCGCATGGAGAGCGCCGTGGCGAGCAGGACCACGGCGATCAGGGCGAGGACGATCGGGGCGGCCACCGGCACACTGGGCAGGGTCCCCACCGAGTTCCACAGGCGGGCTCCCGCCCACGACAGCACCCCGGCCACGACGAACACGCCGGCCAGCACCCTGATCCGCAGCTCTTTCACTGTGTTCCTTCAGCTCCCCCGCGCAGAGATGTGGTCGTGTCGACCTTAACGACTACTCGGGCAGTCGGAGTTCCAGGTCCGCACGTGCTTCCACACCGTGCCGGGTGACGACCGCCAGCAAGTCGGCGATCGTGCCGCGGCCGGGCAGCTGAGCCTCGGGATCGACGTCGTACCAGGGCGCCAGCACGAAGGCGCGCTCGTGGGCCCGCGGGTGCGGAAGGGTGAGCTGCGGATCGTCGGAGACGACGTCCGCGTACGCGACGATGTCGACGTCCAGGGTGCGCGGGCCCCAGTGCTCGTCCCGCACCCGGTTGAACGCCTCCTCCACCGCGTGCGCCCGCTCCAGCAGCGAGGACGGCGGGAGGGTGGTCTTCAGCACCACGACCGCGTTGTAGTACGTCGGCTGGCTGCCGGGCTCGACGCCCCACGGCTCCGTCTCGTACACCGGCGACACGGCCTTGATGCGAACGCCCGGGGTGTCCTCCAGGGCGTCGATGGCGCCCTGGAGGGTCTCCAGGCGGTTGCCGAGATTGGAGCCGAGGGCGACCACGGCGCGTTTGGGGTTGGAGAGGGTGGTGTCGGCGGCGTCGACCTGCTCGACGACGGAGGCGGGCACCGGCTGGACGGTCGGGTCGCTGGGACCCCGCAGAGAGGATGCGGTCATACTCGGCTCCGGGTGATGGTGACGGTGACGTCGTCGAAGGGGACGGAGATGGGCGCGTCCGGCTTGTGGACCTGGACCTCGACCTCTCTTACCCCCTCGTGCTTGAGGCAGACCTGCGCGATCCGCTCGGCGAGCGTCTCGATCAGGTTCACCGGCTCCCCCTCGACCACGGCGACGACCTCTTCGGCCACCACGCCGTAGTGCACGGTCTTCGTCAGGTCGTCGTCGGCCGCCGCCGGCCGGGTGTCCAGGCCAAGGACGAGGTCCACGAGGAAGGTCTGGCCCTCCTCGCGCTCCTTGGGGAAGACACCGTGGTGCCCGCGGGCCTTCAGGCCGCGCAGCGCGACACGATCCACGCGAATCACTCCTGCAATCGTCGGTAACGGCGAGGTCGCATCATGTGCGGGCGATCGACCGGCCTCAGACGAATCTACCTGCGGACACTGACAGAGCCAGGGCACGGGGCGGCGGCCCGCGCCGGGGCCGCCAGGGTTCATCGCGCGTTTTCCCTGGAGAACCCGGCGGCTCACGGGCCGGTAGCCGGACCTACCGGCGAGTTCGTGATTCCAGCCACTTCTTGCGCCACGCGGACCGCGCGGGCCGGCGCGGTCGCTCAGGAGGGCGTGTCGTCGTCCTCGTCCTCGTCGGTCTCGGACAGCACCGGGGAGGCGTGGTGGGACCAGAGCTTCCAGCCGTCCGGGGTGCGCCGGAACACGTTCGTGGCGACGACCAGCTGACCCACCAGCGGACCGAGCTCCTGCCCGCCCGCGGGGGCCGGGCCGCCGCTGAGGATGTTCTCCGTGCAGGTCACCAGGGCGGTGTCGCCGGTGACGGAGACATGCACGTCGGTGAGGAAGAACTGGATGTAGTCGGTGTTCGCCATGATCAGCGCGTACGACCGCAGGACCTCGCCGCGGCCGGTCAGCACCGGCCAGCCCGGGTGCACGCAGGAGACCACGCCGCTGTCCGCCGGGTCGTGGTACTCCTCGTCGACGCCCAGGTCGGCGGGGGTGAGCCAGAGGCCGGACACCGCCTCGAAATCGGCGCGCTCCAGTGCCTCGTAGAAGGCGGTGTTGGCGGCCTCGACCTGCTCGACGTCGGTGTGGGGGGCGCTCACCGGGCTCCCTCTGCGCGGCGGGGAGGGTTCTGCGAGATCTGCGACGCCTGCGAGGTCTGAGAGGCCTGCGCGGGTTGTGAGGCGTTCGCGGGCTGCGAGGCCTGTGAGGCGTGCGCGCCCGGCGCGTCCGGTCCCGTGCGCGCCCCCTCTATGGCGCGCGCGACCCGTACCGCGTCCGCGGTGGCGCGCACCTCGTGCACGCGCACTGCCCACGCGCCGGCGTGCGCCGCGAGCGCGGAGACGGCGGCCGTCGCCGCGTCGCGCTCCCTGGCCGGCGGGGGCGCCCCCTCGGGCCCGGCCAGGACCCGGCCGAGGAACCGCTTGCGGGAGGCGGCGACGAGTACCGGGTGCCCGAGGGCGTGCAGCCGGTCGAGGTGGGCCAGAAGGGTCAGGTCGTGCTCGGAGTCCTTGGAGAAGCCGAGGCCGGGGTCGACGACGATGCGGTCGGGGGAGATGCCGCCGGCCAGGACGGCGTCCACGCGCGCGTGCAGTTCGTCGAGGACTTCGGCGACGACGTCCTCGTACACGCCCCGGACGTTGCCGCCCTCCAGGAAGCCGCGCCAGTGCATGACGACGAACGGGGCGCCCGACTCGGCGACGACGGGGATCATGTCGGGGTCGGCGAGGCCGCCGCTGACGTCGTTGACGAGGGCCGCGCCGGCGGCGAGGGCCTGCTGGGCGACACGGGAGCGCATGGTGTCGACGGAGACGACGACGCCCTCGGAGGCGAGGCCGCGGACGACGGGAATGACACGGCGCAGCTCCTCGTCCTCGTCTACACGGGTGGCGCCGGGGCGGGTGGACTCACCGCCGACGTCGACGAGGTCGGCGCCCTCGGTGACGAGGTCGAGGCCGTGCTTGACGGCGATCGTCGTGTCGAACCAGCGGCCGCCGTCGGAGAAGGAGTCGGGGGTGACGTTCACGACCCCCATGACCGCGCACCGGTCCCATGCCGGAAGCCCTGCCACCTGGCCACGTCCGCTGTGGTTGCTCATACGTTCAGCGTAGGCCCAGGAAACGGCGGCCCCGCCGTGCGGCCTTCGAGTGGGCCCGAGCGGAGCCCGCAGGCTGGAGGGGGAGGGGCGTCCGCTCGGGCCGGTCATCGGGTCAGGCCGCTCGTATGCCCTGTTCGGCGACGCCGTGGGCGCAGGGGCGGGCGGCCGGGGTGGTGCGGCGCAGGAAGCGCGGCAGCGGGAGGGCGAGATTGACGAAGCCCTCGGCCTGCATCGCGGCGAGGCCGATCCGCGGGAGGTCGCCGGAGGCCCGGTAGACCACGAAGCGCGGCTCCCAGCGCGGCTGGAACTTGGCGTTGAACTTGTACAGCGACTCGATCTGGAACCAGCGCGACAGGAAGACCAGCAGCCCGCGCCAGGCGCGCAGCACCGGGCCCGCGCCGATCTTCTCGCCCCGCGCGAGCGCCGAGCGGAACATGGCGAAGTTGAGCGAGACCCGGGTGATGCCGAGCTTCGGGGCGGCCTGGAGGGCGGCCACGATGAGCAGTTCGTTCATCCCGGGGTCGGCCGCGCGGTCGCGGCGCATCAGGTCGAGGGAGACACCGTCGGCGCCCCAGGGCACGAAGTGCAGGATCGCCTTGAGGTCGCCGTAGGGACCGGGCTGGTCGTCCGCCTTGTGGGCGGTGGCGATCAGGCAGTCGCCGTCGGCGGGGTCGCCGATGCGGCCCAGGGCCATCGAGAAGCCGCGCTCGGTGTCGGTGCCGCGCCAGTCCTCCGCCGCCCGGCGGATGCGGTCCAGCTCGGCCTCGCCGAGGTCACGGATGCGCCGCACCCGGGTTTCGTAGCCGGCCCGCTCGATGCGCTTGACCATCTGGCGCACGTTGCGCATCGCGCGTCCGGCGAGCGAGAAATCCGCTACGTCCACCACCGCCTCGTCGCCCAGTTCGAGGGCGTCCAGGCCGGTCTCCCGGGTCCACACCTCACCGCCCGTCTCCGAGCAGCCCATCACGGCGGGGGTCCAGGAGTGGGCCTTGGCCTCGTCCATGAAGCGTTCGATGGCGCCGGGCCAGGCCTCGACGTCGCCGATCGGGTCGCCGCTGGCGAGCATCACGCCGGAGACCACGCGGTAGGTGACCGCCGCCTTGCCGCTGGGTGAGAAGACCACCGCCTTGTCGCGGCGGAGCGCGAAGTGGCCGAGGGAGTCGCGGGCGCCGTGCTTCTCGAGCAGTGCGCGCAGCTGGGCCTCGTCCTCCTCGGTGAGGTGCGCGGCGGGGTGTTCGGGGCGGAAGGCGAGGTAGATGGTGGTGACCGCGGTGATCAGGCCGAGGGCGCCGAGCGAGAAGGCGACCGTCCAGGAGGTCGATCCCTCGTAGTCGACGGGGCCTTCGAAGCCGAACAGGCCGTACAGGACGTGCGTGATGCGGTCGGCAAGGCTCGGGTCGCCGATCGTGCGCTTCGGGTGGGCGCTGACGATGACCAGCCCGAGGGCGAGCGAACCGGCGCTCATGAGCACGAAGTTGGCGAGCGCGCGCCACCGGCTGCGCGGGTCCGGCAGTGCCTTGAACTCGTCGCGGTGGAGCACCAGGGGCACGAACAGCGCCAGCGAGATCAGGGCTCCGATGACCGAGTGCCGGTACACGAACTGCGACACCGCGCCGGCCGGCAGGAGCGCGACCGCGGCCCGCCACGCCCGGCGCTTGCGCCGCTTGAGCCCGTGCGCGAGCAGCAGCAACAGCACGCCGGCGCTGAGCGAGAGCGCGGCGGCGAACGGCCCCATCGACCCGGGCAGCACCTCGGCCATGGCGTGCATACGGCTGTGCCGGAAGCGCGGGAACACACCCGCGGCGATGTCCAGGACGCCTACGACCGCGCACGCCCTGCCGACCAGAGCGGGGACCGCCTCAGGGCGCGGACCACGGACTATGCGCCGCGCCCGGCTTGATCGGCTCGGAACCCCGCCCGACATTTCCGCATCTATCCTGACAGACATCGCATCCCGTAGTTCTGCGAGAGACCTTGAATCCGGGCCCGATTCGGGCATCCGGCGACATTGCGCCCTCTAGGACGGTGTCTTGGGGGGAGAGGTTCACTCCCCATCGGAAAGCCGGGTCAAAGGCCAAGGAAAGACCGGGGCAAGCCTCGCTGAAAGCGGCGGTCGCCACGGGGGAAAGCGCAGGCAGGAAGTACCTCATGGGTCTCACGAGCGATAAAACACTGGCATTGGCGGTCTTGTCCGCCCTACTCCTGTTCATCGGCACGGTGTGGCTGTGGCCCCGGCTGGCCCGCCGCAACTGGCGGGCCGTCAGCGGTCGCGTCGGTCTTTTGCTGGCCACCCAGACGGCGCTCTTCGCGTGTCTCGGGATAGCGGCCAACCAGGCTTTCGGTTTCTACGCCAGTTGGGCCGACCTGTTCGGCAGGGAGACGGACCAGGGTGTCGTCATCGACCATGCGGCGGGCGGCGGTCCGCTCCAGGTGGTCGCCACCTCCCGCGTGCACGGCGCGGGCGGTTCGCGGCCGGGGACGGCCGGTCAGATCCAGCAGGTCGACATCGTCGGCCGTACGACCCGCATCACCACGCCCGCCTACGTGTACCTGCCGCCGGAGTACTTCCAGCCGCAGTACCGCACCCGCACGTTCCCGGCGGCGGTCGTCCTCACCGGCTACCCGGGGACCGCGCGGGCGCTCGTCGACAAACTGCACTACCCGCGCACGGCACAGCAGTTGGCCAAGGACGGGCGGATGCAGCCGATGATCCTGGTGATGCTGCGGCCCACGGTCGCACCGCCCCGGGACACCGAGTGCGTGGACGTCCCGCGGGGCCCGCAGGCCGAGACCTTCTTCGCCAAGGACCTGCCCGACGCCGTGACCGCGCACTACAGGGTCGGCAAAAAACCGGGAAGCTGGGGGATCATCGGCGACTCGACCGGCGGCTACTGCGCGCTCAAGCTCGCGATGCACCACCCCGGCGTGTACGCGGCCGGCGCAGGCCTCTCCGCGTACTACAAGGCGCCCGTCGACCCCACGACCGGTGATCTCTTCCAGGGCGAGGGAAGACTCCGCGACCGCGCGAACCTCTGGTGGCTCCTCGGGCACGAACCCGCTCCGGCCACGTCCCTGCTGGTCACCAGCAGTAAAATCGGAGAAACCAACTACAAGGACACGCTGAAATTCATCGCGCGCGTGCAGGCCACGAACCGGACCCGGATCTCGTCGATCATCCTCGACAGCGGCGGCCACAACTTCAATACCTGGCGCCGCGAGATCCCCGCGACGCTCCAGTGGATCAGCGGCCGATTGATCGATCACTGACCCCGGCCTCCGGCGATGCCCTGTGAAGACTTCGTTGTCGCCGTGTTTTTACGGCCCGTGGCACCACGATTCGCCTACGCGCGGTAAGTTTCTGGCCATGCCACGTGGACGTCACCGTCATTCCCCGCCTTTGCACAGGCTGTTGCCTCCCTCGGCGATCGCCGGTGTCTCCCTCGTCTGCGCGCTGGGCCCCTGGTTGTTCTCCCAACCGACGGCGCTGCGCACGCTGGCCGCGATAGCCGCGGCGACCGCGGCCGTCGGTGCCGCCGTGATGCGCCGCTGGGACACCGAGGCGGGCAAGCAGGTGGCCGACCTGTCACGCGCGCGTGCGAGCGACGAGTGGCGCCACGAGGAGCGGATCGCCGAGCTGGAGACCGACCTCGAGGAGTCGCGGGAACTGCGCGCCAAGCTGGAACAGCGGCTGCGCGCGAAGCGGGCGGAGCTGGCGGGACTGCGCAACGAGCACGCGTCCCTGCTGCGCCGCTACGCCACGGCCGAGACCGAGCGCGCGAGCGCCCTGGAGGGCCGCCGCCTGCTGGAGATCGAGGCCACCACGCCGTCGAACGCGCTGCCGGCCGCCCAGACCGCCGAGGAGGCGGACGGGCCCGACGCGGTTGTCGAGGAAGGTGAGGGGCTGGAGGTCGAGGAGTCGACTCCCGCGGTCTTCTCGCCGGAGGGTTCCAAGCTGTTCCTGCGGGCCAAGGTGGCATTGGCCCGCTTCGACGAGGGCGACGCCCCGGCGGCCGAGGCCGACACCGGCACCGAGGGCGCGACGGAGACGGCCGCCGCACTCGAGACGCCGAAGAGCGAGTCCGCACCGGAGGACGAGGAACAGGGGCAGCCCGAGGCGGTCGACGGGCATACGCGCGCGGCCGCCGTCACCACCGCCGAGCCGGCGGACACCATCCAGGCGCCGGCGGAGCAGGACGCCCCCACCACGACGGCACCGTCCGTCAACTCCGTCAAGCCCACCGGGCACTTCACGGTGCCGACCGCGGTGGCCGTGCTGCCGGCCGCCCCCATCCCGCGTCCGCTGGTCACCGGCGGGTTCGACTTCTTCGGCACCCAGAAGGACCCGACGGCCGGCGGGCTGGAGTCCATGCACAACGAGGACCTCGCGGACGTCGTCGGCCAGGAGGCGCTCGCGCTCCACAAGGCGGAGGCCGAGGCCGAGTTCAAGCCCGCCGACCCGGAGACCCGGGGCGTCGGCCAGGTCATCGACCTGACCGCGCACGACGAGACCGAGCAGATCAACATCGGGGGCCTGCGCAGCGCCGCCTCCTGAGCATCATCGGAATCCCGCGCCGATCCTGGGCCGGGGCACCCGCCGGGTGCCCCGGCCCAGGCGTTCCCCGGCCCGCCCTCGGGCCGCCGCGCCGCCCTCGGGCCGCCGCGCCGCCCTCGGGCCGCCGTGTCGCCAGAGGGCCGTCGCGCCGCCCCTCTCGGGCCGTGCTCAGGCCATCCAGCGGTCCGGGCGCGCCGACCGCCGCCCCGTCCGGGACCGCTCGGCCTGCTCCCGCAGCAGCGAGGCGGCCGCCTCCACGTCCCGCAGACGGGCCGTCACGGTCTTGTCGGCCCCCGTGTCCACATGAACGTCCGCGAGCCGCCACAGCCGCTCCCAGGGCCCCTGCGTCAGCCGCACGCTCTGGACCTTGGCGTGCGGGACCAGCGCCAGGCGCCGGCGCAGCAGCCCGTGCCGCGCGGCGAACACGGTGTCCGTGACCGCGAGCCCGTACCCGCGCGACCACAACGGCACGCACCAGCCGGCCCGCCGGGGCGGCCGCGACAGCTCACCGGGCACCGTCACACCGGGCAGCACGCGCGCCACGACCGACTCGGCGACCGCGCGCGGGGCGACCGGCACCAGCACCGAGTTCGCCGACCCGGCCACGTCCAGCTCCACCCGCACCCAGCGCAGCGGCCGCCACAGCAGCGGCTCCACGATCCGCACGGTCTGCACCCGCCCGGGCGGCACCGTCTCGTGCGTCCGGTCGAGCAGCCCGTGGTCGATACGCAGCCCGTCCGGGGACTCCCCGACCGTCCAGTCGTACTCCCCGACGAACCTCCCCACACTGGTCGTGGCCGCCGCGCCGAGCAGCGGCAGGGCGGTGGCGAGCACCGTCCACACGCTGTGCGTGGCCAGCCACAGCAACGGCGGTACGACGAGGGCGGCGGCCAGGGAGCCCCAGGTGGCGCCCGTCAGCACGAGGGAGAGCGCGAGCTTGCCGGGGGGCACGCGCATCAGCTCGTGCGCCGGAGCCTCGCCGACTTCGCGCGCCGTCTCGGGTGCGAATCCGGCGGCGCGCGCCAGGAGTTCCGCGCGGAGCGCCCGCGCCTCGCCCTGCCCCAGGAAGGCCAGCTCGTCCTTCTTGTCGGTACCGACGACATCGATGCGCAACTTGGCGACGCCCGCCACGCGCGCGAGGAGCGGCTGGGTCACGTCGACGGCCTGGATCCGCTCCAGCCGGATGTGCGCGGTGCGCCGGAACAACAGGCCGGTGCGTATGCGCAGTTCGCTGTCGGTCACCGCGAAGTAGGTGAACCACCAGGTCAGGAAGCCGTACAGCGCGCCCGCCGTGACCAGGACGGCGAGTCCGCCCAGGAGCATGGTCGTGGTCAGCTTCGTCAGCTGCTCCTGGGCCTGGTTCGGGTCGTGCACCGCCCAGCCGGTGAGCACCGCGACCGGCGCCCACGCCCGCCGGAACGGCGTCACGGGATGCAGCCGGCGCTCGCCCACGGCCTTGCCGGAGCGTATGGCGCCGGCCGCGCCGGGCGTGGTCACAGGCCCGCCGATCGGGCCTCGCCGAGCTCGGTGAGCCGGTCGCGCAGCCGTTCCGCCTCGGCCGGGTCGAGGCCAGGGATGGCCGCGTCGGTGGCCGCGGCCGCGGTGTGCAGCTGCACGCTCGCCAGGCCGAAGTACCGCTCGACGGGCCCCGAGGTCACCTCGACCAGCTGCATCCGCCCGTATGGCACCACGGTCTCCTCGCGCCACAGCACACCACGGCTGATCAGCAGGTCGTCGGCGCGCTCGGCATACCGCCAGGAGCGCCAGTTGCGGCCGAGCAGCACCCAGCCCCAGGCCGTCGCGGCCAGCGGCAGGAGCGCGAAGGCCGCCCACACCGGACCCGCGAGCAGACCCGTCAGCAGGCCCACGGCGAGCGTGAGCAGCCCCAGCCACACCACCAGCAGCAGCCGGCGCATCCGCAGCAGGCCGGGCGGCAGCCCTGCCCACACCGGTTCGGTCTCCGTCGCCCCGGCGCCGGCCGGGCTCCCCGTCTCCATAAGGTCAGCGTACGTACGAGAGACTGGGTCCATGACTCCTACGACGGAGACCACGGTCGGCATCGGCGGCGCCGCGGAGAGTACCGACATGGTGCTCAACATCGGCCCCCAGCACCCCTCCACGCACGGCGTGCTGCGGCTGAAGCTCGTGCTGGACGGCGAGCGGATCGTCTCCGCCGAGCCGGTGATCGGCTACATGCACCGCGGCGCGGAGAAGCTCTTCGAGGCGCGCGACTACCGGCAGATCATCATGCTCGCCAACCGCCACGACTGGCTGTCGGCCTTCTCCAACGAGCTGGGCGTGGTCCTCGCCGTCGAGCGCATGCTCGGCATGGAGGTGCCCGTCCGCGCGGTGTGGACGCGCACCCTGCTGGCCGAGCTGAACCGAGTGCTCAACCATCTGATGTTCCTCGGCTCCTACCCGCTGGAGCTGGGCGGGATCACCCCGGTCTTCCATGCCTTCCGCGAGCGCGAGGAGCTCCAGAACGTCATGGAGGAGGTCTCCGGCGGGCGCATGCACTACATGTTCAACCGCGTCGGCGGCCTCAAGGAGGACCTCCCGGCCGACTGGACCGTACGCGCGCGTGCCGCCGTTTCCGCCGTCCGCTCCCGCATGGACGTCTTCGACGGCCTGGTCCTCGGCAACGAGATCTTCCGCGGGCGCACCCGGGGCGTGGGCACCCTCGCGCCGGAGGCCGTGCACGCGTACGGCGTGAGCGGCCCCATCGCGCGCGCCTCGGGCGTCGACTTCGACCTGCGCCGCGACGAGCCGTATCTGGCCTACGGCGAGCTCCAGGACACCCTCCGGGTGGTCACCCGGACCGAGGGGGACTGCCTGGCCCGCTTCGAGTGCCTCCTGGAGCAGACCCACAACGCCCTGGACCTGGCCGACGCCTGCCTGGACCGGGTCGCCGAGCTGCCGCCGGGACCGATCAACCAGCGGCTTCCCAAGGTCCTCAAGGCGCCAGAGGGCCACACCTACGCCTGGACCGAGAACCCCCTCGGCATCAACGGCTACTACCTCGTCAGCAAGGGCGAGAAGACCCCGTACCGGCTGAAGCTGCGCTCGGCGTCGTTCAACAACATCCAGGCGCTGATGGAGCTGCTGCCGGGGACGCTGGTGGCGGACATGGTCGCGATTCTGGGGTCGATGTTCTTCGTGGTGGGGGACATCGACAAGTAGGGCACGGGTCGTGGGGCACCGGGCGCGGGGCGTGCGCACGGGCGCGGCGTGTGTTTGGCGTGCGGTCGTGCGCGCCGGGCGTTCGGCGTGAGGCGCGGGGTTGTACGGCGTGCGCGCCGGGCGTGAGTCAGAGCAGCGGGTTCTCGATGCCGACCGGTTGCAGCAGCCAGCCGAAGTCGCCGAGGCCGCCGGGGGCCGTGAGTTCGGCGGCCTCGCCGGCGCTCGCGAGGGCGCGTACGTAGGTGGCGGGGTGCGTGGAGGCGAGCGTGAGCGAGGGGCGTGCGCCGATGAGGCCAAGGGCGCGCAGAGCGACGCGTTGTGTGCAGAAGAGTGCTTCGGGGAGGCCGTACGCCGTGTCGAGCGCCGTGCACGCGTCCAGCGCGACGTGCGCCGTGATGTCGCACGACCCGTCCGGGACGGGCGCTGTCGCGCGCCCCTCGCGGAAGCCGGTGAGCGTGCCGAACAGAGGGCGTGTGTCCACGGTGTGCGCGTAGTCCACGGCCACCGCGAGCCCCTCCCGCACACAGGTGACGGCGTCCGCCCACGCCCGGTCCCGGGGCAGTCCGATCTCCGCGCGCAGCCCCGGCTCGGCGCCCAGCGGCCACCACCGCGCGAGCCACTCCGCGTCCACGCCCGAAACCCGCTCGCCGAGCAGTTCGGTGCCGTCGCGCCGGACGCGCACCAGCCGGGGTACACCTGCCGAGTCCACCTCGGCGACGTCGACCGGGACGTTGTCGAGCCATTCGTTGGCGAAGAGCAGGCCGGTGACCGTGCGCGGCAGCTCGGTCAGCCAGGTGATGCGGTCGGGCAGGCCGGGCGGGCGGGCGGCGACCTCGACGGCGCAGGCACGCGTGCGTGCCGCCACGTCGGCGGGCAGCGCGGCGAGCACGCCGGTGACCAGCTCGCCGCGGCCGGCGCCCATGTCGACGAAGTCCAGCGTCTCGGGGCGCCCCAGTGCCTCGTCGACCCGGCACAGCAGTTCGGCCACGGCCTCGGCGAACAGCCGCGAGGCGTGGACCGACGTACGGAAGTGCCCGGCCGGTCCCTCCGGGCGGCGGTAGAAGCCGCCGGGGCCGTACAGGGCCGCCTCGGTGGCCGCACGCCAGCCACGGGCGTCGTCGGCCGTCTCTCGCGTCGCCTCATCCGTCACCGGGCCAGACTAGGCGTACAGGTGATCACCTTCTCCACCTTGCGGAGTACGTGTGCGGAACAGGGATCGGCCCTCCGGTTGACCCCTGCACCTATCACGCTTCCCTACTCTGGGTTACGTGCAGCGCCTCTATGACTTCCTCCGCAGGAACCCGACATGGGTCGACAGCTTCTGGGCCGTCGTCCTGCTCGGGGTTTCCTGCGTGAGCGTCGTGAACCTCAGCGGGGCGCCCGGGCACCACGGTTCGACCGCCGCCATGCTGGCCGTGTCCGTCGTCATGGCCGTGGTGGTCGCACTGCGCCGCCGTTTCCCGGAGCCGATGCTGGTGCTGGCCGCCGCGACCGGCCTGGCCCAGCTGATCCTGAACGTCGAGACGACGGTCGCCAACTTCGCCATGCTGGTGATCGTCTGCACGGTCGCCGCGGTCGGCGAGCACTGGGCGTCCCGGTTCGCCCTCTACGCGGGGCTGTGCGCGGCGCCGCTGGCGCAGATCCGGTGGCCGCAGGAGAGGACGAGTCTGCTGGGGCACCTGGCGATCGTGGTGTTCCAGACGGTGCCGTTCGTGCTCGCCTGGGTGCTCGGCGACTCCATGCGGACCCGCCGCGCCTACTTCGCACAGCTGGAGGAGCGCGCCGCCCGGCTGGAGAAGGAGCGCGAGGCGCAGGCCAAGGTCGCGGTCGCTGCCGAGCGCGCCCGGATCGCGCGCGAGCTGCACGACGTGGTCGCGCACAACGTGTCGGTGATGGTGGTCCAGGCCGACGGTGCCGCCTACGTCCTCGACGCGGCCCCCGACCAGGCCAAGAAGGCCCTGGAGACGATCTCCTCCACCGGCCGCCAGGCCCTCGCCGAGATGCGCCGCCTGCTCGGCGTGCTGCGCACCGGCGAGCACAAGGAGGTCGGCGAGTACGTTCCGCAGCCCGACGTCGGGCAGATCGACGAGCTCATCGAGCAGTGCCGCAGCTCCGGCCTGCCCGTCGACTTCAAGGTCGAGGGCACCCCGCGCCCGCTGCCCAGCGGCGTCGAGCTGACGGCGTACCGGATCGTGCAGGAGGCGCTCACCAACACCCGCAAGCACGGCGGCCCCAACACGGGCGCCAGCGTGCGGCTGGTCTACTTCGACGACGGACTCGGCCTGCTGGTCGAGGACGACGGCAAGGGCGCCCCGCACGAGATGTACGAGGAGGGCGGCGCGGACGGGCAGGGGCACGGTCTGATCGGCATGCGCGAGCGGGTCGGCATGGTCGGCGGCACCCTCGACGCCGGCCCCCGTCCTGGCGGAGGATTCCGCATCAGTGCTCTGCTGCCCCTCAAACCGGCGCATTGACACGGACGCACGCCCCCGGTTGACACCTGTCACGCCCCCCGGGGCACCCCCGCAACAAGCCGATGAACGGAAACGGAAGAGGACCCGATGACGATCCGCGTGATGCTCGTCGACGACCAGGTGCTGCTACGCACCGGGTTCCGGATGGTGCTCGCGGCGCAGCCGGACATGGAGGTCGTCGCGGAGGCGGGCGACGGCGTCGAGGCCCTCCAGGTGCTGAAGTCCGCCGACGTGGACGTCGTGCTGATGGACGTGCGCATGCCCAAGCTGGACGGGGTGGAGACCACCCGCCGCATCTGCTCGGAGCCCGACCCGCCCAAGGTGCTCATCCTGACCACCTTCGACCTCGACGAGTACGCCTTCTCGGGGCTGAAGGCGGGCGCCTCCGGCTTCATGCTCAAGGACGTGCCGCCGGGTGAACTGCTGGCCGCCATCCGCTCCGTGCACAGCGGCGACGCCGTCGTCGCTCCCTCCACCACCCGGCGCCTGCTCGACCGCTTCGCGCCGATGCTTCCCTCCGCCGGCAAGGAGTCCCAGCACCAGGAGCTGAACCGGCTCACCGACCGTGAGCGCGAGGTCATGGTGCTGGTCGCGCAGGGCCTGTCGAACGGCGAGATCGCGAGCCGGCTGGTGCTCTCCGAGGCGACCGTGAAGACCCACGTGGGCCGCATCCTGACCAAGCTCGGGCTGCGCGACCGAGTGCAGGTGGTCGTCCTGGCCTACGAGACCGGCCTGGTCCGCGCGGGCGGCGGGCACGGCTGACCCACGCGCGCGTGGCCGACGCACGGCCCGCGCGCCCTAGCGGAGTATCCCTTCCAGGAAGTCGCTGCCGAGGCGGGCGACGACCGTGACGTCCAGCTGGTGCAGTACGTACCGGCCGCGGCGGCGCGTCGTGACGAGGCCCGCCTTCTTGAGCACGCCCAGGTGCCGGGACACCTCGGGTGCCGACAGGCCGTGCACCTGCGCCAGCTCGCTGGTGGTGTACGCGCTGCGCGCCAGGTACCGGCACAGCCGCATCCGGACGGGATGGGACAGCGCCGCCATCCGCAGCGTGAGAGCCTCCACCGACGCCGGTGCGGCGAGCTCCGGCGAGCCGACCGGATAGTGCAGCACCGGCTGCCAGCCATGGCGGTGCAGGACCATCAGGTGCGGCCAGCCGAGGCTGGTGGGCACCAGCAGCAGGCCGTCGGCCTCGGCCACGGCGTGGCCGTCGGTCAGCTTGTCCACGGTGATCCGTGCGCCCGCCTCGTCGAGTGTCACGACCGGCGAGACCGCCGCGAGCGCCTCGGCCAGCCCCTTGCGGCGCAGCAGCTCCGTCTTGTGCCGGGCGTCCGCCGCCAGCTGGTGGCGCAGCCGCGACCAGGCCTCGTCGAAGAACGCCTCGGCGCAGTCCTCCAGGAACCGGCGAAGCCACGCGCGCACACTCGGCGGATCGTCGAGCAGCCGCTGCGCGAACCGGACCTGCTGCGGACCGCGTGAGGCGGCCACCTCCAGCGCCCTGCGGCGCCCCACCGGATCCGACAGGAGGGCCGGCGCCCGCGTGTCGTAGGAGAGCACGCACGTGAACTCCAGAGCCGCGTCCACGAACTGGTCGTCCGTCAGCTTGTCCAGCTGGCCGAGCTCCTCGGTCAGCGTGCCGCCCGGGACGGCGCCGGGAACGGCCGCGTACGGCAGGAACAGGTCCGAGAACGTCGACCGCCACAGAAAGTCCGCCTCGCACATCCGGTCGGCCAGATGCGGCTCCATCCGGGCGGTCACGCCGGTCACCCAGCCCTGGAGGCCGGGATGGTGCCCCGGTTCGGACAGCGCGTGCAGCGCCATGCCGAGCTCGGCCAGGGGCGAGGGCACGACGGCGACCCTCTCCGGCCGCAGCCCCGTTATGTCGATACGCACGCTCATGTCCCCATCGTGCACCCCGCCACCGACAACGCCTCCTTCGATTGACGGGCGCCGTCAATCGACGCGACGGCGGCACGGCGGGCGCGCAGGCTGGGGAGCCATGAGCATCGTCCAGCAGTACTTCCTCGACACCTACCGCGCTCAGCAGCACGGGGAGCCCGCGCCGCCCGCGCCCGGCGCGCACGACATGCGCGTGGCGCGCGAGGCACATGAGTACCGACGTTTCCGCGCCGTCGTCGCGGGTCGGCCGGCGCGGGGGCGGATCCGGGGGGCTCTGGTGCGGTGGGTGCGCCCGCGCGCGTGGTGAGGGCGTGCGCCGGTCGCCCACGGGGTGCCAGGTGCCTTGCGACGGCGAGTGCGGGTCGTGCGTGGTTGCTCGCGCACGTCCCCGCACCTCTGAACGGGCGTTCCGGAACGGGGCCTCTAGGGCAACCGTGCCACGAAGTCCGCGACCGCCGCCCGCACATCCGCCGCCGTCCACTCAAGGCCCGCCGCCGTCACGGTCACCTCGGTCGTGGCCAGCCCCGGTCCCTTGGCCTCCCAGGGGCCGTTGAACAGGTAGGTGCCGGTCTCCTCCGCCTGGCGCACCGCCGCCTCCAGCAGCACCTCGCCGTCGTACGGCAGCCAGACCTGGAACTGGTGGGTGTGCGGTTCCTCGGGGAAGACGCGCGCCCAGGGAAGGCCCGCCTGGGCGAAGCCCTCGCGCAGCGCCGCGGCCACCACGCGCGCGTGCCGTACGAAGTCCGGCAGGCGGGGCAGCTCGCGCTCCAGGCCGGCCAGGGCCGCGAGCGCGGTCGGGAACTGCTGGAAGACCGTCCCGCCGTACCGGTGCCGCCAGGTCTTCGCCTCCTCGACCAGAGACTTCGGGCCGGCCAGCGCGGCGCCGCCGAATCCTTCGAGGGACTTGTAGAACGACACGTAGACGCTGTCCGCCAAGTCCGCGATCTCCTGCAGGGGGCGCCCGAAGTGGACGGTCGACTCCCACAGGCGCGCGCCGTCGAAGTGCACCACCGCGTCGCGCTCCCGCGCCGCCTCCACGACCTCCGTGAGCTCCTCCCAGGAAGGCAGCACGTAACCGGCGTCCCTGAGGGGAAGCTCCAGCATCAGTGCCCCGAAGGGCTCCTCGAAGTCGCGTATCTCCTGGGCCGTGGGCAGCCGGGGCTCAGCGGTGACGCGCACCGGGCGCAGGCCGGCGACCTCGCGGAAGGCGTCGCGTTCGTGGACCTCGGGGTGGGCGAGGGCGTGCAGGGCGACCGTGGGGTTGCCGGTGCGGGCCGCCCAGCAGCGCAGAGCCACCTGCTGGGCCATCGTGCCGGTCGGGAAGAACGCGGCGGCCTCGGTGCCCAGCAGGGCGGCGACGCGCGCCTCCAGGGCCTCGACGACTCCGTTGCCGTAGACGTCCCCGGGTTCGTCCAGGTCGTACACCTCGGGTGCCGCTTCCTGGAGCCGCGCGAGCCGTTCGCGCAGCGAGGCGCGGCCGCCCACGCGCGCGAGGACGCGTTCGGCCTTCCGGTAGGCGGCGGTGCGCCGCTCCCGCATCCGCTGTTCCGCCGATCCGGGTTCGTTCGGTTGGTCGTCCTGGGTGGTCGCCGTATCGCTCATGCCCTGGATGATGCCGTCACGCGGCACCGGCCGGCCTCGCATTTTCCGCCCCGGAGGCGGTCCGCAGGGACGCCCGGGGCGATGTGACCGGTCACCCACAGCCTGTGGACAGCCAACTTGGGCCGAACCCGATAGCGTTAACATGACGAGAAATCGTCCGGTACCCAGAGCGGACTGGAACGGGAAGGCCACCGTCGCGTGAGTACAGTCCAACAGCCAGACCCCAGTGACCGCCCCGCGCGGCTCACCGTCGGCGTCGTCGGCGCCGGTCGGGTGGGCCCCGCGCTCGCCGCGTCCCTGCAGCTCGCCGGGCACCGCCCGGTGGCCGTCTCCGGTGTCTCCGACGCCTCCCGGCGGCGCGCCGAGGCGATGCTGCCCGACATCCCGCTGGTACCCCCCGCCGAGGTCCTCCAGCGTGCCGACCTGGTGCTCCTGACCGTCCCCGACGACGCCCTGCCCGGCCTGGTCGCCGGCCTCGCCGAGACCGGCGCCGTACGGCCGGGCCAGCTGCTCGTGCACACCTCCGGGCGATACGGCGCCAAGGTCCTGGACCCGGCCCTGCGTGCGGGCGCGCTGCCGCTGGCCCTGCACCCGGCCATGACGTTCACCGGGACACCGGTGGACGTCCAGCGGCTCGCGGGCTGCTCGTTCGGGGTGACCGCGCCCGAGGAGCTGCGGCTGGCCGCCGAGGCACTCGTCATCGAGATGGGCGGCGAGCCGGAGTGGATCTCCGAGGAGAACCGCCCGCTCTACCACGCGGCCCTCGCCCTCGGCGCCAACCACCTGGTCACCCTGGTCGCCCAGTCCATGGAACTGCTCCGCACGGCCGGTGTCGAGGCCCCCGACCGGATGCTCGGCCCGCTGCTCGGCGCCGCCTTGGACAACGCCCTGCGCTCCGGCGACGCGGCGCTGACCGGGCCGGTCGCGCGCGGGGACGCGGGCACCGTCGCCGCGCACGTCACGGAGCTGCGCCGGCACGCACCGCAGGCCGTCGACGGCTATCTGGCGATGGCCCGCGCCACGGCCGACCGGGCGCTCGCCCAGGGTCTGCTGAAGCCGGAACTCGCCGAGGACCTCCTCGGCGTCCTCGCCGGCGGCACGAACGGCACCCACGGCACCGAGGGGAACACCCGATGAGCACCGCCCTGCTGCGCACCGCCGACGAGCTGCACGCGCGCGTGCGGCACGGCCGCCGTGCCGTCGTGATGACCATGGGCGCCCTGCACGAGGGCCACGCCACGCTGATCCGGAGCGCGCGCGAGATCGCCGGCCCGGACGGCGAGGTCGTCGTCACCGTCTTCGTCAACCCGCTGCAGTTCGGGGCAGGTGAGGACCTCGACCGCTACCCGCGCACTCTGGACGCCGACCTGAAGATCGCCGAACAGGCGGGCGCGGACGCCGTGTTCGCCCCGTCGGCCGAGGAGGTCTACCCGGGCGGCCAGCCCCAGGCGCGGGTCACCGCGGGGCCGATGGGCACGCTTCTGGAGGGCGCCTCGCGGCCCGGGCACTTCGACGGCGTCCTCACCATCGTCGCCAAGCTGCTGCACCTCACCCGCCCCGACGCGGCCCTGTTCGGGCAGAAGGACGCCCAGCAGCTGGCCGTCATCCGGCGCATGGTGCGGGACCTGAACTTCGGCATCGAGATCGTCGGCGTGCCGACGGTGCGCGAGGCCGACGGGCTCGCGCTCTCCAGCCGCAACCGCTATCTGTCGGCCGACGAGCGCCGCACGGCGCTCACGCTGTCGCGCGCGCTGTTCGCCGGACGCGACCGGCACGCGGCGCAGGAGGCGTTGCGGGCGCGGGCGCGAGAGGTGCCGTCCACGCGGGCGCGCGCCGAGGCGCTCAGCGCCATAGGGGAGTCCCGCGCGGCCGCCGACGCGCATGCCGTCGCCAAGGCCGTGCCGAACGCCGCCGCTGCCGTCCGCGCGGCCGCGCGGACGGTCCTGGACGAGGCCGTCCACTACGACCCGCCGCTCGCACTGGACTACCTCGCCCTGGTCGACCCCTCCGACTTCACCGAGATCGACGACGACTTCACCGGAGAGGCTGTCCTCGCCGTCGCCGCCCGGGTCGGGACGACCCGGCTGATCGACAACATCCCGCTCACCTTCGCCGCTCCCGGAGCCGCCTCGTGACCAGCACAGGCATACGACTGCACGCACCCGCCCCCGGGTGGTCCATCGACGCGGACGTGGTGGTGGTCGGGTCCGGCGTCGCCGGCCTGACCGCCGCCCTGCGCTGCGAGGCCGCCGGACTGACCACGGTCGTCGTCACCAAGGCGCTCCTCGACGACGGCTCCACCCGCTGGGCCCAGGGCGGCATCGCGGCGGCGCTGGGCGAGGGCGACACCCCCGAACAGCACCTGGACGACACCCTGGTCGCGGGCGCGGGCATGTGCGACGAGGGCGCCGTACGGATCCTCGTCACCGAGGGCCCCGACGCGGTACGGCGGCTGATCTCGACCGGGGCCCACTTCGACACCGACGCGGACGGCGACATCGAGCTCACGCGCGAGGGCGGCCACCACCGGCGTCGGATCGTGCACGCGGGCGGGGACGCGACCGGCGCGGAGGTCTCGCGCGCGCTGGTGGAAGCGGCTCGCGCGCGGGGCGTGCGGATGATCGAGAACGCGCTGGTGCTCGACCTGCTGACCGACGCCGAGGGGCGCACAGCGGGTGTGACCCTGCACGTGATGGGCGAGGGCCAGCACGACGGCGTGGGCGCCGTGCACGCCCCCGCGGTCGTCCTCGCCACCGGCGGCATGGGTCAGGTCTTCTCCGCGACCACCAACCCGTCGGTGTCCACCGGCGACGGCGTGGCGCTCGCGCTGCGCGCCGGCGCGGAGGTCTCCGACCTCGAATTCGTCCAGTTCCACCCGACCGTGCTGTTCCTCGGCGCCGACGCGGAGGGCCAGCAGCCGCTGGTCTCCGAGGCGGTGCGCGGGGAGGGCGCGCACCTGGTCGACGCGGACGGCGTGCGCTTCATGGTCGGCCAGCACGAGCTGGCCGAGCTCGCGCCCCGGGACATCGTCGCCAAGGGCATCATGCGGCGCATGCAGGAGCAGGACGCCGAGCACATGTTCCTGGACGCCCGCCACTTCGGCGCCGACATGTGGGAACACCGCTTCCCGACGATCCTGGGCGCCTGCCGGGCGCACGGCATCGACCCGGTCACCGAGCCCATCCCGATAGCACCGGCCGCGCACTACGCCTCCGGGGGCGTGCGCACCGACGCGCGCGGGCGCACGACCGTGCGCGGGCTGTACGCGTGCGGCGAGGTCGCGTGCACCGGCGTGCACGGCGCGAACCGGCTGGCCTCCAATTCCCTCCTGGAGGGCCTGGTCTACGCCGAGCGCATCGCCGCGGACATCACCGCGCGGCACGCGGAGAACCGCCTCCACGCGCGTGTGCCCGTCCCGGTCCCGCACCCCGACAAGCCCGCGCACCCGCTGCAGGCCCCCGAGGCGCGGTTCGCGATCCAGCGGATCATGACCGAGGGCGCCGGTGTGCTGCGCTCCGAGGAGTCCCTGGCCAGGGCCGCCGAGCAGCTCCAGCGCCTGCACACCGAGGCCCGTGACGCGCTCGCCGAGAACGGCAAGACCGCCGAGCCCGGTGTCGACACCTGGGAGGCCACCAACCTCCTGTGCGTCGCGCGGGTGCTCGTCGAGGCGGCCCGGCGCCGCCAGGAGACCCGCGGCTGCCACTGGCGCGAGGACCACGCCGACCGCGACGACACCGCGTGGCGCCGCCACATCGTCGTACGGCTGAATCCGGACCGCACGCTGGCCGTGAGCACCACCGACACCGCAGACTTCCCCCCGACCCGGCCGCACCAGCCACCCCAGGAGCAGTGACAGACGTGAGCACCAACGACCTTCCCCTCGCCGACGGCGGAGGCTGCGGCGACGGCTGTGCCTGTGGCGCCGAGGGCGACGAGGAGTACCTGGAGTGCGGGCTCGACCCCGCGCTCGCCGAACTCCTCGCCGCCGCCGGACTCGACCCCGTGGAGGTCGAGGACATCGCCAACGTGGCCATCCAGGAGGACCTGGACAACGGCGTGGACGTGACGACCGTCGCGACGATCCCCGAGGAGGCCGTGGCGACCGCCGACTTCGTCGCGCGCGAGGCGGGCGTCGTCGCGGGGCTGCGGGTCGCCGAGGCCGTGGTCTCCGTGGTCTGCACGGACGAGTTCGAGGTCGAGCGGCACGTCGAGGACGGCGACCGGGTCGAGGCCGGACAGCCGCTGCTGTCGATCACCACCCGCACCCGCGACCTGCTCACCGCCGAGCGCAGCGCGCTCAACATCCTGAACCGCCTCTCCGGCATCGCGACCGCCACGCGCGCGTGGGCGGACGCGCTGGAGGGCACCACCACGCGCGTGCGGGACACCCGGAAGACCACTCCGGGGCTGCGCTCCCTGGAGAAGTTCGCGGTGCGCTGCGGCGGTGGCGTCAACCACCGGATGTCGCTCTCCGACGCGGCCCTGGTCAAGGACAACCACGTGGTCGCCGCCGGCGGCGTCGAGCAGGCCTTCAAAGCGGTCCGCGAGGCCTTCCCGGACCTGGCGATCGAGGTCGAGGTCGACACCCTGCACCAGTTGCGCGAGGCCGTCGACGCGGGCGCCGACCTGATCCTGCTGGACAACTTCACGCCGGGGGAGTGCGAGGAGGCCGTGGCGATCGTGCACGGGCGCGCACTCCTGGAGGCGTCCGGGCGGCTCACCCTGGACAACGCGCGGGCGTACGCCGACACCGGCGTGGACTTCCTGGCCGTCGGCGCCCTCACCCACTCCTCGCCGATCCTGGACATCGGCCTGGATCTGCGCGAGGCGGAGTGATCCCATGCTCCTCACGATCGACGTCGGCAACACGCACACCGTCCTCGGGCTCTTCGACGGCGAGGACATCGTCGAGCACTGGCGCATCTCCACGGACGCGCGCCGTACCGCCGACGAGTTGGCGGTGCTCCTCCAGGGGCTGATGGGCATGCACCCGCTGCTCGGTGACGAACTCGGCGAGGGCATCGACGGGATCGCGATCTGCGCGACCGTGCCGTCCGTGCTGCACGAACTGCGCGAGGTCACGCGGCGGTACTACGGCGATGTGCCGGCCATTCTGGTGGAGCCCGGTGTGAAGACCGGGGTGCCGGTCCTGACCGACAACCCCAAGGAGGTCGGCGCGGACCGGATCATCAACGCGGTCGCCGCCGTCGAGCTGTTCGGCGGGCCGGCGATCGTCGTCGACTTCGGTACGGCCACGACCTTCGACGCGGTGTCCGCGCGCGGGGAGTACGTCGGCGGTGTGATCGCCCCCGGTATCGAGATCTCCGTGGAAGCGCTGGGCGTCAAGGGCGCGCAGCTGCGGAAGATCGAGGTGGCGCGGCCCCGGAGCGTGATCGGCAAGAACACGGTGGAAGCCATGCAGTCGGGCATCGTGTACGGCTTCGCCGGACAGGTCGACGGAGTGGTCGGCCGGATGGCACGGGAGCTGGCGGACGATCCGGACGACGTGACGGTGATCGCGACGGGCGGGCTGGCGCCGATGGTGCTGGGGGAGTCCTCGGTGATCGACGAGCACGAGCCGTGGCTGACGCTGGTCGGGCTGCGGCTGGTGTACGAGCGGAACGTGTCGCGGATGTGAGGCGACGGGGGCCGGGGGTGCGCGCGACGGGCGGCGGCCAGGTGGGTGGCCCCGTCGCGCCACACCCTGCCCCCTATGTCGAGTTTGTCTGATTTACGCGTATCTTCGGTCCATGCCCACGCCATACGGATCCCGCGGCGGCATGGCGTTCGGTGCGGAGGAGCTGCGTGTGCTCCGCCGTGCTCTCGCCCTTGCCCTTCACCCTGGTCCCGCCTCCGCCGAGGACATCAAGGACTGTCATCGGCTCGCCGAGTCGTTCGACGAGGCGATGCGTGAGGGGGCCCGGCTGCGTGCCTTCCTGGTGGCCGATCTCGTCCGCTACCGCGCGGCCCTGCCGGGGACCGTCGCCGGTTATCTCGCCCTCCTGGAGGAGGCGCTGGGTGCCGGACACCGACCCACCCCGGACGACCTCGCCGCGCTGCGGGCACTGCGCGGGAACCCCGGAGCCGCCACGCTGCTCCACCGTTGCCAGGAGCTCGCGGAGCGTGATGTGCGGGCCCGGCTCGCACAGGGTGCCCGCAAGGTGCCCGCACCGGCTGTTCCGGCGTCCAGGGTCCGTCTGACGGCCCTGCCGGGCGGTGCGGCCAAGGAGCCGGAGAGGAAGCCGAAGGAGAAGCCCGCCGAGCGGCCCGCCCCGCAGCCCGCGGCCCCCGAGCCCGTAGCGCCGAAGCGGCCCATTCCGACCCCGGGCGAGGTCTTCCCCCGGCGTCGGCCCACCCCGCCGCCCGCCGGCTCACAACAGCGGCTCGCCGCCGGCTGAGCGGGCCGCCGGGCGGCCGGCAGAGCGTCCGACCCAGCGGCCGGCAGAGCATCCGACCGGACGACGGCACGCCAAGAGGCAGACCCGAACAGCCGGCCGAGCAGCAGGCCGAAACGGCAGACCGAGCAGCAGACCGAACGGCAGACCGGGCGGCCCGCCAGCGGGCCGCCCGGCAGCCCGGTCTGCTGCTCGGCGGCACCGGGCCGAGCCGCCCGGGAAAACGGCAGCTCGCGCGCATTGCGCGACGCTTCGCCCACCCCGCCCCTTTCGCCCGGTCTCCCGTGGCTACTCTGGACGCATGGACTATGTCTCCGCGCTCCTGCCCCCGGTCGTCATGGCCGTTTTCTTCATCGGTCTGGTCCGGGTGATCGTGAAGACCCAGGGCGGCGCCGCCAAGGCCAAGGAGGACGCCGCCGTGGACGCCGCCCTCGCGCGCGCCGCGCGCGGAGAGAGCGCCCCGCAGGCCTCCGCCCCGAGCGGCGACGCCTGATCGCGGACCGCACCCCCGGGCGTACGACGTGCCGCACGGCGACAGCCTGCCTTCCGAGTCCTGCGCCCTTTTTGTTCGCCTTTGTCAACGAAAGTGCACGTCCGGCACGCCATTGGCGGGATCTCCCACTATTGTTCTGAGTTGTGCCTCGCCCATTGGGAGAACTCGAAGACGCGGTCATGACGCGGGTGTGGAAGTGGAACCGCCCGGTGACCGTTCGGGAAGTCCTGGAAGACCTCCAGCAGGAACGGTCCATCGCGTACACCACCGTGATGACCGTTTTGGACAATCTCCATCAGAAGGGCTGGGTGCGGCGGGAGGCCGAAGGGCGTGCCTATCGATATGAGGCCGTCTCCACCCGGGCCGCCTACGCCGCTGCCCTCATGAACGACGCGTGGTCCCAGAGCGACAACCCGGCCGCGGCTCTCGTCGCCTTCTTCGGGATGATGAGCGACGAACAGCGTCAGGCTCTGCGGGACGCCGTGCGGATCGTGCAGGGTCCGGATAGGCCGGAACAGCAGGAAGAACGCGAAGGCCGGGAAGCCCCGCAAGAGGAGAACCCCGGCTCCATGGCGGACCGCGGCGGGCGATAGCGTCCGCTCATGTCAGCGATGCGCCCCGAAGTCACCGCAAAAGCCATCACCGTCCGGCGGGCCAGGACCGGCGATGTCCCGGCGGTGCGTCGGCTCCTTGACGCGTACGTCCGTGACCGCATCCTCCTCGACAAGGCCACGGTGATGCTTTACGAGGACATCCAGGAGTTCTGGGTCGCGGAACGCGACGACAACGCCGAGGTGGTCGGCTGCGGCGCACTGCACGTGATGTGGGAAGACCTCGCCGAAGTGCGCACTCTCGCGGTGAAGCCGGGCCTCAAGGGCGCTGGCGTCGGCCATCAGTTGCTGGAGAAGTTGCTGGAGACCGCGCGTTGGCTCGGTGTTCGCCGAGTTTTCTGCCTGACCTTCGAAGTCGAGTTCTTCGGCAAGCACGGCTTCGTGGAGATCGGCGAGACGCCCGTGGACACCGATGTCTACGCGGAGCTGTTGCGTTCCTATGACGAGGGTGTCGCGGAGTTCCTCGGACTCGAACGAGTGAAACCGAACACCTTGGGCAACAGCCGGATGCTTCTGCATCTGTGATCGCCGAGAGGGATCGCGGCGGACAAGAGGCATCGGGGCGGAGTTGGCAGGAGATCGGACCGCTATTCCGGGCATCCCGCCTTGCCCAGGTGCCCTATGTCCGAAACGCGCATGTTTCCGGACGGGAGCGGGCCCCTCGGTCTCTCCCAGGGGTTTGTGTTTTTCACGCAAAAGCGGTTTGCTTTCCGACGTACTGCAGTACTGCATATAACAAGGGGCGGCGAAACGGCGGACGCCGCAGACCCCCGGCCCTCAAGTTATCGATGAAAGGAAATCCGGTGGCACAGAAGGTTCAGGTCCTTCTTGTCGACGACCTCGACGGCGGCGAGGCGGACGAGACCGTGACGTTCGCGCTGGACGGCAAGACGTACGAGATCGATCTCACGACCGCCAATGCGGACAAGCTGCGCGGCCTTCTCGACGCCTATGTCAAGGGCGGTCGTCGTACCGGTGGCCGTGCTTCGGGCGGACGTGGAAAGGCCCGTGCGGCTGCCGGCGGCAGCCAGGACACCGCGCAGATTCGCGCGTGGGCAAAGGAGAACGGCTACGAGGTCAACGACCGCGGCCGTGTTCCGGCGACGATTCGCCAGGCCTACGAGGACGCCAACAGCTGACTGTCCTCCGACCGGCGGCCCACACGCCACAACCGGATCCGGTGGCACTCGGTGGCCACCGTGTCCACCAGCCGTACGAGATCGGGGGCGCCCCCAACGCCCCCCATGGCCGACCCCGTCGACAGCGTCGACAGTCTCGGCAGCGAGTCCTCGAGCTCGCATCCCGACTCGGGGGGCCGCAACCAGACGGCGGCCCCCTGCACGGCTGCCCGGGGTTCCACCGGCTCGACGGGGCCCTCGACGGCTTCGGAAAGCGATCGGGTCCCGGTGGGGACCGGCTCGGGTCGCACCGGAGCGTCCATCCGGCCGTGCGCGCCCAGCGCCCGCAGGTCCAGTGCCAGCGCGCCCCACTCCAGCCAGTCCAGCAGCCCCGGCAGCTCCTCCGCGCTGCCCGCGGCCACCAGCAGCCGCATCCGGTCGCCCCGGAGCGCCACCGGAGAGCCCGACCCCAGATGCCTGAGCGCCTTCGCGCCCGCCGGGGCCGGTACGTCCAGCACGTCGAAACGCACGCCTGTGACCAGCCGCAGCGGTTCTCCGGGCGTCTCGGGCACTGTCGTCCAGCCCAGATCGTTCTCGTACCAGTGCCGGAGCCGGGCCGCCCGCCCGTCCGGCCCGACAGCGCGACCGGGACCCGGTGCGAGGACGCAACCGGAATCGGACGCGACGGCGGAATCGACACCGCGACCGAGTGGACGACGGGGGTGAGGGACCGTTGAAGCGGCCAGAGGGACTGTGCCAGCCATGCCAAGTGAAACCGTCGCAAGCCCGCCAGAGTTACGCTGGGTGTGCGTGCGAATGCGTAGCGTGCCGGAAAAGAGGGCCTGTGGAGGTCCGGAGGGACGCAAGGTTGTTCGCCCATAGCGGAGGGACCGGGGGCATACGGCATGGACTGTCAGTCCGGACGGGTAAGACATCCCTAGTGGGAGGGGGCGACACGCAGGCGAGGCCGTCTCACGTTCGCCATCGGCGTACTGACGGAAGGGGTAACTGCCTGGCCTGCGGGAACATCGTCTCGCACCATCGGGTTGGAGCAGATGTCGGCGTTCGGGGTCAGGAGGCCATCGACGGTGTCGGCAGTTGGAATGAGCGGTCCCCGCTTGCGGGACTAAGCTGCGGAAGGACAGAGAGGGGAAGTTCCCCCCACTGCCTGACCGCTCTGAGGAGCGATTAACGATGTTCGAGAGGTTCACCGACCGCGCGCGGCGGGTTGTCGTCCTGGCTCAGGAAGAAGCCCGGATGCTCAACCACAACTACATCGGCACCGAGCACATCCTCCTGGGCCTGATCCACGAGGGTGAGGGTGTCGCCGCCAAGGCCCTTGAGAGCCTCGGGATTTCGCTCGAGGCGGTCCGCCAGCAGGTGGAGGAGATCATCGGGCAGGGGCAGCAGGCCCCGTCCGGGCACATCCCCTTCACCCCCCGTGCCAAGAAGGTCCTGGAGCTGTCGCTCCGCGAGGCCCTTCAGCTGGGCCACAACTACATCGGCACGGAGCACATCCTGCTCGGCCTGATCCGTGAGGGCGAGGGCGTCGCCGCCCAGGTCCTGGTCAAGCTGGGCGCTGATCTCAACCGGGTGCGGCAGCAGGTCATCCAGCTGCTCTCCGGTTACCAGGGCAAGGAGACCGCCACCGCCGGCGGCCCTGCCGAGGGCACTCCCTCGACGTCCCTGGTCCTTGACCAGTTCGGCCGGAACCTCACCCAGGCCGCTCGTGAGTCCAAGCTCGACCCGGTCATCGGGCGCGAGAAGGAGATCGAGCGGGTCATGCAGGTGCTGTCCCGCCGTACCAAGAACAACCCGGTCCTGATCGGTGAGCCCGGCGTCGGCAAGACCGCCGTCGTCGAGGGCCTCGCCCAGGCCATCGTCAAGGGCGAGGTGCCCGAGACCCTCAAGGACAAGCACCTCTACACCCTGGACCTCGGCGCCCTGGTCGCCGGCTCCCGCTACCGCGGTGACTTCGAGGAGCGCCTGAAGAAGGTGCTCAAGGAGATCCGCACCCGCGGTGACATCATCCTGTTCATCGACGAGCTGCACACGCTGGTCGGTGCGGGTGCCGCCGAGGGCGCCATCGACGCGGCTTCGATCCTGAAGCCGATGCTGGCCCGCGGTGAGCTGCAGACCATCGGTGCCACCACCCTGGACGAGTACCGCAAGCACCTGGAGAAGGACGCGGCCCTGGAGCGCCGTTTCCAGCCCATCCAGGTCGCCGAGCCGTCCCTGCCGCACACGATCGAGATCCTCAAGGGTCTGCGTGACCGGTACGAGGCCCACCACCGGGTCTCCATCACGGACGAGGCGCTGGTCCAGGCGGCCACCCTGGCCGACCGCTACATCTCGGACCGCTTCCTGCCGGACAAGGCGATCGACCTGATCGACGAGGCCGGTTCCCGGATGCGCATCCGCCGGATGACCGCTCCGCCGGACCTGCGCGAGTTCGACGAGAAGATCGCCGGCGTCCGCCGGGACAAGGAGTCCGCGATCGACTCGCAGGACTTCGAGAAGGCCGCCTCCCTCCGCGACAAGGAGAAGCAGCTCCTGGCCGCCAAGGCCAAGCGGGAGAAGGAGTGGAAGGCCGGCGACATGGACGTCGTCGCCGAGGTCGACGGCGAGCTGATCGCCGAGGTGCTGGCCACGGCCACGGGCATCCCGGTCTTCAAGCTCACCGAGGAGGAGTCCTCGCGTCTGCTGCGCATGGAGGACGAGCTCCACAAGCGGGTCATCGGCCAGGTCGACGCCGTCAAGGCGCTGTCGAAGGCGATCCGCCGTACGCGTGCCGGTCTGAAGGACCCGAAGCGTCCCGGTGGCTCGTTCATCTTCGCCGGCCCGTCCGGTGTCGGTAAGACCGAGCTGTCCAAGGCCCTCGCCGAGTTCCTCTTCGGTGACGAGGACGCGCTGATCTCCCTCGACATGTCGGAGTTCAGCGAGAAGCACACGGTGTCGCGTCTCTTCGGTTCGCCCCCCGGCTACGTGGGCTACGAAGAGGGCGGCCAGCTGACCGAGAAGGTCCGCCGCAAGCCGTTCTCCGTCGTCCTCTTCGACGAGGTCGAGAAGGCCCACCCGGACATCTTCAACAGCCTGCTGCAGATCCTGGAGGACGGTCGCCTGACCGACTCCCAGGGCCGGGTCGTGGACTTCAAGAACACGGTCATCATCATGACGACCAACCTCGGTACCCGGGACATCTCCAAGGGCTTCAACCTGGGCTTCGCGGCCACGGGCGACACGAAGTCCAACTACGAGCGCATGAAGAACAAGGTGTCGGACGAGCTCAAGCAGCACTTCCGTCCCGAGTTCCTCAACCGCGTCGACGACGTGGTCGTCTTCCCGCAGCTCACGCAGGAGGACATCCTGCGGATCGTCGACCTGATGGTCGGCAAGGTGGACGAGCGCCTGAAGGACCGGGACATGGGCATCGAGCTCTCCCAGTCCGCCAAGGAGCTGCTGTCCAAGAAGGGCTACGACCCGGTGCTGGGCGCGCGTCCGCTGCGTCGCACGATCCAGCGCGAGATCGAGGACACCCTCTCCGAGAAGATCCTTTTCGGCGAGCTGCGTCCCGGTCACATCGTGGTCGTCGACACGGAGGGCGAGGGCGAGGCCAAGACCTTCACCTTCCGGGGTGAGGAGAAGTCGGCGCTCCCCGACGTCCCGCCGATCGAGCAGGCGGCCGGCGGAGCCGGCCCGAACCTGAGCAAGGAGGCGTAGCCCCTCGGGGTTCGCCTAAGAAAGGGGCCGGTGCTTTCGAAGCACCGGCCCCTTTCGCGTACCGCCGCGCGGGCTGCCGTGGGACTACGACAGCTGCCGCGTGGGCTGCGGTGGGGCTACGCCAGCTGCCGCGCGCCGCGGGACTACGACAGCTGGCCGTTGTAGTCCGGCAGCTTGTACGTCTTCTCCGCGTGGCCGCCCGAGAGGTCCGTGGCGCTGTTGCCGACGTTCGCGATGATCGTGTAGCCGTTGTTCTCGATGTCGACGCGCTGGGCGGTCTTGTAGGCGGCGACGTCCTTGAAGAGGTCGAAGAGGCCGCGGACGTACAGGCCGGAGACGTCGTAGCCGTCGTGTTCGAGGTTGTACTCGGTCGGCAGGTAGATGATGCCCGGGCGGGCCGTGACGAAGAACAGGGAGACGCCGTGCTCCTGGGCGTACCTGGCGACGTTCAGGACCGGCTTGTTGGCCGGCTGGGGGAAGCTGAAGCCGAAGTCGGTCTCCAGGGTGGTGTTGTCGATGTCGAAGACGATCGCCTGCCGCTCGCCCGGCTTGGCGGCGGCGATGCGCTGCTTCAGGTAGGGCAGGGCCTGGTCCATCACGGACTGGCAGTCCTCCTGCCAGGTGGCGTAGTCGACCGTGGTGGAGTTGCTCTCCGTCGCGGCCTGGGCCGGCGCGGCCATCCCGGCGAGCGCGGCCACCAAGACGGCGGTGACGGACATGCGGCGGGTCCAGGTGACTGTGGTCATCGGTTCGGGTGTCCTCTCACGTCCACGGCTGTGTCAGGGGCATGGTGAGTGGAGGATATGGCGCGTAGGGAACCGGGGGGTTACTTGCGGGTAGGTCGGGCGAGGTGTGGGTCACATCCCGGCGGCTTCGGGTCTCGGTCGCCGGTGACATAGCGCACGGGCGAAATGCCCGTTACTAGCCCGGATAGTGGGACTCAGACGGGCGTAAGGGGACTTTTTGCCCCATCCTCCTTGGTCGGGCGGGGCAGCAGGGTCCGGGTTGCCTGGCCGGATGCGCTCTGTCAAGAAAGGGTCAACTTTGCGCATGGGTACTAGGTGATGTCGTAGATGGGCGTGTTTGAACGGTGCGCGGCTTTCGGGTTACCAAGAGATGCCCCGTTCGGCGGCTGTCAGTGTCAGCCGGCGCCGGAGGGGGGTCCCCGTTGTCTACTCCACGAGGTTCCGATGTCCCTGCGCGCCGCTCTCCGTACCCCCCGTACGTCCTCGCTCCGCAAGCGGGCCGCCGTCATGGCAGCCGGTGTCGGAGTCACGGCCGTGGTGGGGTCGGGGGTCGCGTCGGCCGCCACCTCCAGTGCCGCCGCCTGGATCGACCCGGTGCAGAAGTACACCCTCTCCGCGAGCTTCGCCCAGGCCGGCGGCATGTGGGCCGCCAAGCACAGCGGCCAGGACTTCGCGGTGCCGACCGGCACCCAGGTCGTCGCCGCCCACGGCGGCACCGTGGTCAAGGCCGGTGGCAACGGCGCCGGTGACGGTCCCGCGTACGGCAACGCTGTCGTCATCAAGCACGCCGGCGGCCAGTACTCGCAGTACGCCCACCTGTCCCGCATCAACGTCAAGGTCGGGCAGATCGTCAGGACCGGTCAGCCCATCGCGCTGTCCGGCAGCACCGGCAACTCCACCGGGCCGCACCTGCACTTCGAGATCCGTACGACCCCGAACTACGGCTCCGCGGTCAACCCGGTCGCCTTCCTCCGTGCCAAGGGCGTGACCGTCTGACCGGCGTGATCGCCTAGACGGACGGGCCGGAACCCCGGTGGGCCTGGGTCACCAGGTCCAGGGCGACCTCCAGAACGGCTTCCTGCTTCTTGGCGGGGTCGCCCTCCAGGTCCTGCATGACGAACATGCCCGCGTGCAGCGTGAACATCGCGCTGATGCAGCGGACCTGGTCGGTCAGGGGCGCGTCCGGGTCGACGAAGATGCTCCGCAGGCCGCGCATCCGGTCCTTGAAGGTGTCGCCGATCCGCAGCTCCCGTACGGTCGCCTGGTTCTCCTGCATGAAGCGGAACAGCGGTCCGGCCTCGGCCAGCGCCCGGCTGTAGCGCCGTACGATCTCCAGCTTGATCTCCAGGGTGTGCGGCTGCCCCTCGCCCCACTCGATCAGGTCCTGGATCGGCTGTGTCAGGTCCTCGAAGACGCTGACCAGGATCTCTTCCTTGGTCTTGAAGTGGTAGTACAGGGCTGCCTTGGTCACGTCGAGGCGCTCGGCGATCTCCCGCAGGGAGGTCTTCTCGTAGCCCTGCTCGGCGAAGAGTTCGAGCGCCACGTCCTGGATGCGCTGGCGGGTGTTGCCCCGGCGCTGCTGCTTGGTGCCGTCCATGGTGACGCCCATCCTCTTACTCCTCGCACTCCCGCGAAAACTCGCCCTGCCGGATACCGGCGTCCGCTCCGAGAACTTACTTGACGACCGGCTAATGACAGGTCTACCTTCCCAGTGTACTGAACTAGCCGGGCGGCAAGTAAGTAGCTGCCGCCAGGGGGAGTGGGAGAGATGGCGGACACCCAGGCGGCCGAGACCGGCCAGGAAACACCGGGGGCACCCGAAGCGGTCGGGCAACCGGAGAAAGAGCCGAAGAGCGTACGGGTCGTAATGCTCGCGCTCATGGTCGCGATGATGCTCGCGATGCTCGACAACATGATCGTGGGCACCGCGATGCCGACGATCGTGGGCGATCTGGGCGGCCTCGAGCATCTGTCGTGGGTCGTGACCGCGTACACCCTCGCCACCGCCGCGGCCACCCCGCTCTGGGGCAAGCTCGGCGACATGTACGGGCGCAAGGGCGCCTTCCTGACCTCCATAGTCATCTTCCTGATCGGCTCCGCGCTCAGCGGGATGGCCCAGGACATGGGCCAGCTGATCGGGTTCCGGGCCATTCAGGGGCTCGGCGCCGGTGGTCTGATGGTCGGCGTCATGGCGATCATCGGTGACCTCGTGCCGCCCCGTGAGCGCGGCAAGTACCAGGGCATGATGGCCGGCGTCATGGCGCTCGCGATGATCGGCGGCCCCCTGGTCGGCGGCACCATCACCGACAACTGGGGCTGGCGCTGGGCCTTCTACATCAACCTGCCGCTCGGCGTGGTCGCGCTGGCCGCCGTCACTGCCGTACTGCACCTGCCGAAGAAGCGGAGCAAGGCGCGCATCGACTACCTCGGCGCCGGTCTGCTGACCCTCGGCATCACCTCGATCGTGCTGGTCACCACCTGGGGCGGTTCCCAGTACGCCTGGACGTCCGCGCGGATCATGGAACTGATCGCCATCGGCGTCGCCGCGCTGATCGGGTTCGTCTTCTGGCAGACCAAGGCCGCCGAGCCGGTGCTCCCGCTGCACATCTTCCGCAGCGGCAACTTCACCCTGATGTCGATCATCGGCTTCATCGTGGGCTTCGTGATGTTCGGCGCCACGCTCTTCCTGCCGCTGTACCAGCAGTCCGTGCAGGGCGCGTCCGCGACCAACTCAGGTCTGCTGCTGCTTCCGATGCTCGGCGCGATGCTGGTGACCTCGATGGTCGCCGGGCGGGTCACCACCAGCACCGGCCGCTACAAGGTCTTCCCCCTCGTGGGCGGGGTGCTCCTCACCGTCGGGCTGTACCTGCTGTCCACGATGGACACCGACACCACGCGGTTCGTCTCCGGCGTGTACATGGCCGTCGTCGGCCTCGGCATGGGCTGCCTGATGCAGATCACCATGCTGGTCGCGCAGAACAGCGTGGAGATGAAGGACATGGGTGTCGCGTCCTCGTCGACCACCCTGTTCCGTACGCTCGGCTCGTCCTTCGGTGTCGCCATCATGGGCGCGATCTTCAACAACCGGGTCCAGGACGAGATGGCCGCACGGGCCGGGGGGCTGGGCTCGAAGGTCACCGAGCAGTCGGCCTCGCTGGACGCGGCGAGCCTGGCGAAGCTGCCGGCCGCGGTGCGCGAGGCGTACCAGCACGCGGTGTCGGCCGGCACGCACTCGGCGTTCCTGCTCGGTGCCGTGATCGCCGTGGCGGTCGTGGTGGCGTCGGTGTTCGTCAAGGAGGTGCCGCTGCGCGGCGGCTCCCAGAAGGCGGGCTCCGACGAGGCAGCACCGCTGCCGGTGGTCGAGGCCGTCTGAGCAACGCGTGCGGGTGGTTCCGGGGACCGAGCGTCTCCGGGGCCACCCGCTTTCGGCTGTCACGCCTTGAGCCGGCCGCGCCCCGAGTCGGCCGCGCCCCGAGCCTCAGCCGCTCAGTGGCTCACCGGCTCGCCTGTGTCGGTCCCGGCAGCATCGGGTAGCTTCCCGTCGCCGTCGGGGCGTGCTCCGGCAGCCACAGCACGGCCACCGCGCCCTCCGCGCGGATGTGCTCGGGCGCGCCCGCCGACCGGACGTTGCGGAAGGTCAGTCGGGCTCCCAGGACGCGGGCCTGGCCGGCCGCGATGGTCAGGCCCAGTCCGTGGCCCTGCCCCGCGCGGTCCTCGCTGCCGGTGCGGAAGCGGCTCGGGCCCTCCGAGAGAAGCTTCTCGGGGAAGCCGGGGCCGTGGTCGCGGACCCGGATGACCCGGCCCTCGACGGTCACCTCGATGGGCGGCTCACCGTGCCGGGCCGCGTTGGCGAGCAGGTTGAACAGCACCCGCTCCAGGCGGCGCGGATCGGTGGTGACCTCCGACTCGTGCACCACCCGCACCTCGATCGCCGGATCCTTCGCGGCCACTCGCCGGGCGACGAACTCGCCCAGCATGATGTCCTGGAGCTCGGCCCGCTCGGAGGCGCTGTCCAGCCGGGCCACCTCCAGCACGTCCTCGACGAGGGTGCGCATCGCCTTCGCCCGGTCGAGGACCAGCTCGGTCGGACGGCCCGGCGGCAGCAGTTCGGCCGCCGTGAGCAGCCCGGTCACCGGCGTACGCAGCTCGTGCGCGATGTCGGCCGTCACCCGCCGCTCGGCCTCGAGGCGTTGCTGCAACGCGTCCGCCATGGCGTCCACGGCGCGCGCCAGGTCGTCGGTCTCGTCCCGTACGACCCCGCCGATCGCCTCCCGCACCCGCACGTCCGGCTCGCCCTGGGCGACCTGGTTGGCCGCGGCGGCCGCCTTGCGCAGCCGCCGCGAGAGCTGCCCGCCGATCAGCACGCCGAGCGCGCTGCCGCCGAGCACGACCGCGATGGAGCCGATGACGAGGGCCTGGTCGAGGTCCTTGAGCACGTCGCTGCTCCGGTTCGGGAAGGTCCCGTGCAGGGACAGCACCCGCCCGTCCTTGGCCTGCACCGCCGCCCAGATGTCCGGCGCGCCGCCGTGGTCGATGACATCGGTCGCCCGGCGGCCCGCGTCCACCCGCACGCGCAGCGCCGGCGGCAGCCGGGGGTCGTTGACCTTGACGTCGGGGAAGTTCGCCCGCCCGTACAGCTCGTAGTTGCGCTGGCCGATCTGCAGCCGCTCGTTGGCCAGCTCACGTGCGTTGTCCAGCATCGAGACCCGGGCGGCGTTGTGCACCACCAGGCTCAGAGCGATCGCGACGAGCGCGCCGACCAGCGCGATCGCCGCGCTCAGCTTCCACCGGAGCCCGGTGCGCAGCTGCGGACCTCGGTGCCGAATGGATCTCCGGATGGATCTGATGAGCCCCCGCATGACCGCCCCGCTCAGGCCTTCAGCTTGTAACCGAAACCGCGGACCGTCTCGATCCGGTCCTGGCCGATCTTCGTACGCAGCCGCTGCACATGGACGTCGACGACCCGGGTGTCCCCGCCCCAGCCGTAGTCCCAGACGCGTTCCAGCAGCTTGTCGCGGGAGAGTACGGTCCCCGGTGCCGAGGAGAACTCCAGGAGCAGCCGCATCTCGGTCGGGGTGAGCGCGACCGGCTGTCCGGCCCGGCGCACCTCCATGCCCTCGGTGTCGATCTCCAGCTCGCCGAAGGTGAGCGGGAGGCCGGTCACCGTGGCCGCGTCCTCGTGCGGCCGGTCGCCGCCGCTCGCGTGCCCGAAGCGCCGCAGTACGGCACGGATCCGGGCGACCAGTACCGCGCCGTCGAACGGCTTGGTGACGTAGTCGTCGGCGCCCGCCTCCAGACCCAGCACCACGTCGATGGAGTCGGCGCGCGCCGACAGCATGATCACCGGCACCGTGGACTCGTCGCGGATGCGCCGGCACAGGCTCACCCCGTCCAGGCCCGGCACCATCACGTCCAGCAGGGCGATGTCGGGCCGATCGGCGCGGAACGCCTCCAGGCCCGACAGGCCGTCGGGCATGGCGGTGACCGCGAAGCCGTCCCGCTCCAGGGCGAGCTGGGTGGCCTCGCGGATGACGTCGTCGTCCTCGACGAACAGGACGTGGGTCTGGTCTGCCATCCCTGCTCTCTCGTGTGCTCGGTTGGGGGGTTCAGTTGGCCGGGGAGGGGACCGGCGTGGCGTCGCCGCTGCCGGTCGCGTTGCCGTAGTCGGTGTGGTGGAAGTCCTGCTGGACGAAGCGCCCCGCGGCCCAGCTGTAGGTGATCACGTTCTCACCGGACGGGCTCGACACCGGGTCGCCCCTCTCGTACACCTGCTTGGTCACGCTCAGATCGCCCCGGTCGATCTCCGCGTAGACCGGGGACTCCTCGGCCTTGAACACATTCTTGTACGTGCCGCTCTCCTCGCGGTACACGTACGCCCCCACCCCGACCGCCTCCCCGCAGGTCAACACGTTCACGACGATGTCCTCGGCCGGGCCGCCGGTCAGATCGCCGTAGGTCACGTCGACCGGGTACTCGTCGCCCGCGCACGGCTTCAGGTCCCGCTTCACCGTGCCCGAGACCGCCGGATCGGCCTTCACCAGGGCGACCGCGTCGACCTTCGCATACGTCTGGGAGGGGTTGGGCGAGGGGACGGCGGCGGCCGAGGCCTTCTCCGTCGTGCCGTCGTGCGCCGGACCCTCGTCCCGGGCGCCGGTGCCGCCGGTGCCGCAGGCGGCGGCGAAAAGGGCGAGGGCGGCGAGCACGGCCGCCGCCGTGGTCACCGCCTGTGCACTCGCCGAGCCCCGGCTGGGCCCTGTGCCGGTCAGGCCGCGCAACGCTCCTGCTCCTCACGCTCCAGCGCGCGTGCGTCGAGGTCGCGTGACTCCAGCTCCTCGCGGAGCCGGGCGAGCGCCCGGTGCAGCGTGCTCTTGACCGTTCCGGCCGACATGCCGAGGGCGGCGGCCGTCTCCTCCGTGGACATCTGCTCCCAGTGTCGCAGCACGACGACACTGCGCTGCTTCGGTGCCAGAACCTTCATGATGTCCATGAGGAGTGCGCGGTCCGCGTGCTGCTCCGTGGAGTCCTCCACGCAGGCGTCGGGCAGCTGCTCGGTCGGGACCTCCTCCAGCTTCCGGGCCCGCCACCACTCGGTCCGCGTGTTGATCATGACCCGGCGCAGATAGGCGTCCGCGAGCCGCTTGTCCTCGATGGTCTCCCAGCGGCCGTACGTCCGGACCAGCGCGGTCTGGAGCAGGTCCTGGGCGTCCGTCGGGTCCGGGACCAGCCGGCGGGCGCTGCGCAGCAGCGCGTCCTGTCGCGTGCGGACGTACTCCTCGAATTCGAGCACCTCGCCCTGCGCCATGATCAACCGCCTCCCGATCCCCGTTTTCCCCGGCCCTGTGCCTGAGTTCCTGCTGTCCCGCAGTCCTGGCGGGCACAGAAATGAAGTTACGGACCTGTTGTCACGGGGCTGTGCGGAGCAGCCTGCGGGTAGCAATCGGCTGTCCGTCGGTTGTGTAACGGAAGTAGGCGCGGGGTAAGAGGGCGTGGCCTTATGGCCGGTTATCTGGCGATTTGCCAGGCGGTCGGGGTCGTAACACAGCCCCTTCTCCTGTGATGTGGCTGTACGTCAGCCCAGCGGCAGCCGATACAGACCGCCCGCGAGTGGCTCCACCAGCCCGTCCGAGACCAGTCCGTCCAACGCGCGGGCCCGCTGCACCGGCTCGTGCCACACCCGGTCGAGCGCCGCCTGCGGCACGGGGGCGTGTGCCTCGCGCAGCACCGCCAGCAGCTTGCCGCGCACCTGCCGGTCGGTACCGGCGTACGTCTGCCCGCGCCGTGGCGGCCCCTCGTGCTCCGGCTTGCCGGCCAGCCGCCAGGCGCACTCCCCGGCGATCGGACAGCGCGGGCACGTCTCGTTCTTCGCCGTGCACACCAGCGCGCCGAGCTCCATGGAGGCGGCGGCCCAGCGGGCGGCGGTCCGCTCGTCCTCGGGCAGCAGCTCACGGGCGAGCTTGCGCTCGGCGGCGGTGGTGGCGTTCGGCGGGTACTGCACACCGGTCACGGCCCGCGCGAACACCCGCCGCACATTGGTGTCGAGCACGGCATGCCGCTGCCCGTACGCGAAGGAGGCGACGGCCGCGGCGGTGTACTCGCCGATGCCCGGCAGCGCGAGCAGCTGCGCGTGATCCGTCGGTACGTCGCCGCCGTGCCGTTCCGTTATGGCGACGGCGGCGCCGTGCAGCCGCAGGGCGCGGCGCGGGTAGCCGAGCCGGCCCCAGGCGCGCACCGCCTCGCCGGGCGCCTCGGCGGCGAGGTCGGCGGGGCGCGGCCAGCGGGCCAGCCACTGCTCGTAGACGGGCAGCACCCGGCTGACCGGGGTCTGCTGCAACATGAACTCGCTGACCATCACCCCCCACGGGCCCGCCTCCGGGCGGCGCCAGGGGAGGTCACGGGCATGGACGTCGAACCAGGCGATCACGGGGGTGTGGAGCTTCTCAGTCATGGCCCTTCCGATCCTGCCACGTCCGGCCACGGCTGGGTTGGACGTGGATCACGGCGGGGCCGGGGCGGCCGCCGGTCCGTGCCTGCCCTTCGGGCGCCTGTCCTCGGGATCCGCCTTCGGGATCCGCCCTTGGGGCCGGTCCTTCGCGGCTGTCACGCGAAGAGGGGGTGAGCCGAGGGGAGTTGCCGAAATGATGATCCGGAAAAGTTGAGGTTTGAGCGGCGGGTGGGGCGAGGAAGTGCACGGATCTCTCGTACAGTTTGCGCCGTGGGATCTCTGCGCAATCCGGTCGGGCCGCTTCCCTCCTCCATCTACTGGCGACGGAGGGTCGTCATGGTGTCCGTCGTCGCCGTGCTGGCGCTGCTGATCACCTGGATCGTCACGTCGAGCGGCGGGGGCGGCAAGAAGGGCGCCGACGGGGCCGACGGCAAGAATCCCGCGTCCACGATCACGCCGGGGCCGTCCGGCAGCGGGCCGGCGATCAGCCAGGCGCCGGGCGGGCGGGACGAGTCGAGCGGGGGCGGCGGCGCGTCGTCCAGCACGGGCACCGGATCTGGCTCCGGCTCCGGTTCCGACGGCGGGAGTTCGGGTGGATCGGGCGGCGGCTCGTCGTCCGGTTCCGGCGGTTCTTCGGGGTCCTCGTCGGGCTCGGGGGACGTCACCTCGGGCTCCGGCGGTACGGTCGCCTCGCTGCCGGGTACGTCCACGCTCCCCAACTGCACCGCCTCGGCCGTGTCGTTGAGCCTGAAGAGCCTGCACAACTCGTACTCGCCGGAGCAGACGCCGACCTTCGAACTCACGGCGAAGAACACGTCGTCCAGCGACTGCAAGGTCGATCTCGGGCCGAAGAACGCGGTGTTGACGATCACGCCGGCCAGTGCGGACGACAGCTACTGGTCGTCGGAGGACTGCCCCGGGACGGCGGGGACCCTGTGGTACCGGGTGCCGGCGGGGAGCAGCATCACGTACACCCTGAAGTGGGACCGCAAGCCGAGCGCTCCCCAGTGCGCGACGCCTTCGGCGGGATCGGCGGGCTCAGGCACGTACCTGCTGGAAGCCGCGACCCCGGGCTTCACGAAGGCGCAGGCCTCCTTCGTCCTGGCGGCGGACTGACGCGCCCCGTCAGGGGCGCGGGGCACCGCGCGACCAGCCCCCCACCGGCTTTCGCTTACCGGCGCCGACAGGGTGCCTCCCTCGGCTTCGCTCAGCGGGGGAGGGGACCCCCATCGCCCCAGCGGCACGACTGCCCGCAGCTGAGTAGCGCCCCGTAGGGGCGCGGGGAACCGCGCGACCAGCCCCCACCGGCCGGCAGCCGAAACATCGGCCCCCCAGCGGAGCTACACGTACCGTTCGAGAATCGACGACTCCGCCAGCCTCGACAGGCCCTCCCGGACGCTGCGTGCCCGCGCCTCGCCCACCCCGTCCACGGTCTGCAGATCGTCGACGCTCGCGGCGAGCAGCTTCTGCAGGCCTCCGAAATGCTCCACCAACCGGTCGATGATCGCCCCGGGCAGCCGCGGAACCTTCGCCAGCAGCCGGAAGCCGCGCGGCGACACCGCCGAGTCCAGCGCCTCCGGGGAACCCGTGTAACCCAGCGCCCGCGCCACCGTCGGCAGTTCCAGCAGTTCCGCGTGGCTCAGCGCGTCCAGCTCGGAGAGCGCCTCGTCGACCGTGCGGGAGCGCTTGGCCGTGGGCTCGGGGACGTAGTCCCGGACCACCAGTTCGCGCTCGGGCTCGACGCCGGCGATCAGCTCGTCCAGCTGGAGCGCGAGCAGCCGCCCGTCGGTGCCCAGTTCGACGACGTACTCGGCGATCTCCGTGGCGATACGGCGGACCATCTCCAGCCGCTGGGCGACGGCCGAGACGTCGCGGACCGTCACCAGGTCCTCGATCTCCAGCGCTGACAACGTTCCCGCGACCTCGTCCAGGCGGAGCTTGTACCGCTCCAGCGTGGCAAGCGCCTGGTTCGCACGCGAGAGGATCGCCGCCGAGTCCTCCAGGACACGGCGCTGCCCGTCGACGTAGAGCGCGATCAGCCGCATCGACTGGGAGACCGAGACCACCGGGAAGCCGACCTGTTTGGAGACCCGGTCCGCCGTGCGGTGCCGGGTGCCGGTCTCCTCCGTCGGGATCGTCGCGTCCGGCACGAACTGGACGCCGGCCCGCAGGATCTTCGACAGGTCGGAGGAGATCACGATGCCGCCGTCGAGCTTGCACAGCTCGCGCAGCCGGGTCGCCGTGAACTCGACATCCAGTACGAAACCGCCCGTGCACATCGTCTCGACCGTCTTGTCGAAGCCGAGGACGATGAGCCCGCCGGTGTTGCCGCGGAGGACCCGCTCCAGGCCGTCGCGCAGGCCCGTGCCCGGAGCCACAGCGCTCAGCGAGGCGCGCATCAGGCCATCGGAACCGGCACTCCCACCGGACTTTCCGGGAGCCGCTGCCCGGTCGTTGGCTGCCACTGCACTCCTCCGGTCGCAGGTTCTGAGGCGCTCCCGCACCCGCACGCGGTTCGTACGGACGGGCGAGACCAGGGCAAAGTCTACCGGCGCTGCTCCGCCTCCCGTGGGGCCTCTCGGTGACGGGAGCGCGGCAGTACCCGCAGTGCGTCCCCCATGTTCGCCACTTCCAGGACCTTCATGCCCGCCGGGATCTTCCCGGGATCACCCGGTACGAGCGCGTGCGTGAAGCCCAGGCGGTGCGCCTCCGCGAGCCTGCGCTGGACTCCGGTGACCCGTCTGACCTCGCCCGCGAGGCCGACCTCGCCGATGGCGACCAGGTTCTTGGGGAGCGGGGTGTCGCTCGCGGCGGAGGCCAGGGCGAGGGCGATCGCCAGGTCGGCCGCGGGCTCGGAGAGCTTCACCCCGCCCACGGTCGCGGAGTAGATGTCCCGCTTGCCGAGCGCGCTGATCCGCCCGCGCTGCTCCAGCACCGCCAGCATCATCGAGACCCGGGAGGTCTCCAGGCCGGAGGTGGTACGGCGCGGGGAGGGGATCTGGGATTCCACGGTCAGCGCCTGGACCTCGGCGACCAGCGGGCGGCGACCCTCCAGGGTCACCGTCAGACAGGTACCCGGGACCGGTTCGTCACGTCGTGTCAGGAAAAGTCCGCTCGGGTCGGCGAGGCCCGTGATGCCCTCGTCGTGCAGTTCGAAGCAGCCGACCTCGTCCGTGGTGCCGTAGCGGTTCTTGACGCCCCGGACGAGCCGCAGGCGCGCGTGCCGGTCGCCCTCGAAGTGCAGCACGACGTCCACGAGGTGTTCGAGGAGGCGGGGACCGGCGATCGCGCCGTCCTTGGTGACATGGCCCACCAGGAGCGTCGACATGCCCCGGTCCTTGGAGGCGCGGATGAGCGCCCCGGCCACCTCCCGCACCTGGGCCATGCCGCCGGGTGCGCCGTCGATCTCGGGGGACGCGACCGTCTGCACGGAGTCCAGGATCAACAGCGACGGCTTCACCGCGTCCAGGTGGCCGAGGACGGCGGCCAGATCGGTCTCGGCGGCGAGATAGAGGTGGTCGTCGATGGCGCCGATGCGGTCGGCGCGCAGCCGGACCTGGCTTGCGGACTCCTCGCCGGTGACATAGAGCGTGCGGTGCCGGTCGCTGGCCGACTTGGCCGCCACGTCGAGCAGGAGGGTGGACTTGCCGACGCCGGGCTCGCCGGCCACCAGGACGACCGCCCCGGGGACCAGGCCGCCGCCGAGCACCCGGTCCAGCTCGGGTACGCCGGTCGTCCGCGCGGTGGCCTGGCGGCCGTCGACCTCGCCGATGGGCACCGCGGAGGTGGTGACACGGCCGGGTGCCGTCGTACGGACCGCGGGTGTGCCGTACTCCTCGACCGTCCCCCAGGCCTGGCACTCGGGGCAGCGGCCGAGCCACTTGGCCGTCTGCCAGCCGCACTCGGTGCAGCGGTACGACGGACGGTCTTTCGCGGTCTTGGTACGGGCAGCCATGCGGAAACCGTAGCCCCCGCCACTGACAGCGGGGCCACGGTGGCGCCCGTGACGGATGTGGGTGGAGGGGGCCTGGCCATGCTCCATCGGGAACGAGCCACGGAATATCGAGTTCTTGTCCCCTTATGAGGGATCGTTTCACCCGTACGGATTAAAAGTGCTCAAGGCGCAAGAAGAGACGTTACGCCGCCGCCTACGGTCGCACGGGTGATGAGCAGCAGCCCGGAAACCTCGACCCGCATGACCGGCACGCACCGGGCGCACCGGGGGGCGCGCGCGGCGCGCGACCGTACGGCGGCGCGCGCGCTGGCGCAGTGGCCGTCGGCGCGCTACGAGCCGTACCTGGACGGGCTGTTCACGTACTGCCTCTCCGTGCTGTGCGACCACGACACGGCCACCACCGCTCTCGGGGACGTCCTCGCCCTCGCCGAGCGGCGCGGCCAGCGCGTCCCGGAGGCCGCCGGGGACCGCCGGGCCTGGCTGTACGCGCTGGCCCGCTGGGCCTGTCTGCGCGGGCTGACCGAGGCCAAGCAGAAACGTCAGGCCACCCATGCGGCCGGGCGGCACATCGCCCCCGAACCGCTGGTCGCCACCGAGACCGAGGAGCCGCGGCGCCGCGAACTCGCCCTGCTCGCCTGGCCCGAGGCCGCCGGCACCACCCCGGAGCAGCGCGAGGCGCTCGAACTCGCCGTACGCCACCACCTCGCCGCCCACGAGGTCGCCGCCGTCCTCGGCATGGACCTGGCCGGCGCCCGCGAGCTGCTCGCCTCCGCCGCCTGCGAGGTGGAACGCACCCGCGCGGCGCTCGCCGTGGTCGAGACCGGTGGCTGCCCCAGCGTCTCCCACCTCACCGGGGACAGCCAGCTGGTGCTCAGCAGCGCCCTGCGCCGCGAGCTGGTCCGGCACGTCGACGACTGCCCGCGCTGTCGCCGCACCGCCGAACGCGCGGCCCCCGGACGGTGGCCCGGCGCGATCACCACGCCCGCCGAGCTGCCGGTCCTGGAGGCGCCCCGCGCGGCCCTGCACATGGCCATGGCGCACCCCACGCGCGCGCGTGGCGCCGCCGTTCCGCGTTTCGACCGGCGCGGTTTCCCGATGGACCCCAAGGACCGCGCCGCCCGCCGCGACCGGCTACGCGCGCGTGCCGTCACGACGACCGTGGTCGCCACGGTGGTGGCCGCGCCGGTGCTGGCCCTGTGGGCCGCCTACCGGGGCTCGCCGGCGGCGGACGGCCATGAGGGCCCGGCCGCGACCGCACGCGAGGCCTCCGGCCCCGACGCGCTGGGCGGTGACGAGGCCGGGGGCTACGAGAACGCCGGAAACGCCAGCACCAGGCCGGGGCCGCGCATCGGCAAGGACGGCAAGGCCGATGTGTCGGTAGAGGTGGTCAGCGTCGCGGGCGGCGACCGGACGATGGCCGGCGCGGGGCACCTCGCGGTGACAGCCGCGAACGACGGCGACACCACGCTGATCACGCTCGCCGCGGCGGGGGGCGCGCCGATGCGGTGGTCGGTGTCCACCTCGGCGGGGTGGCTGTACTTCTCGCGCTCCTCGGGAACGCTCCGGCCGGGCGAGACGTTCACGATCAAGGTCTACGTCGATCATCTGCGGGAGCCGGCCGGGCACTGGAGCGCGCGGGTGGCGGTGGCGCCGGCGGGGGCGGTGGTGTCGATCGACGGGTACGGGATGGCTCCGCCGGTGCGGAGAGGGCCGACGCCTCCGGCGCGGCCGACGCCGACGCCGACCGGGTCGGCTTCCGCCGAGCCGACGGCGTCACCGAGCTTGCCGACGTCCACGCCGACGCCGACGCCGACCGAATCGGATACGCCCAGTCCGACGGGGTCGGCTTCGCCGACGGAGAGCGAGAGTGCGGGGGCGTCGGCGAGTCCGTGAGTGGTGGGTTGCGGTGCGTGGGCGGGTGGGGCCGCATCGTGGCTGGTCGCGCCCACGCGGCGAAGCCGCGTATCGACGCAGCCCGCGCCCCTGACGGGGCGCTTCGGTGGGCGTCGGCGCGGCGGGTTCATTCTCCCGCGCCCCCGAGCGGTGCCCTCTCGTCGGCGTCAGCCGGCAGGATCTGCTCTTCCCGCCCCGAACAAGGCACCTCAGCCCGCCCCCGAAAGGGCGCCTCAGCTCGCCGGATCCGCCGGATGCGGGGCCAGCAGCGGAAGCTGGGAAGCCAGGCGCTGCTCGCACAGTTCCGCCAGCCGGTCGTAGCCGGCCTTGCCCATCAGTTCGGTCAGTTCCGGGCGGTAGGAGACGTACACCGGGTCGCCCGCGCCGTGTGCCGAGGTCGCCGAGGTGCACCACCAGTGCAGGTCGTGGCCGCCCGGGCCCCAGCCCCTGCGGTCGTACTCGCCGATCGAGACCTGGAGGACGCGCGTGTCGTCGGGGCGGTCGATCCAGTCGTACGTGCGGCGGATCGGCAGCTGCCAGCAGACGTCCGGCTTGGTCTCCAGCGGCTCGCGGCCCTCCCGCAGCGCCAGGATGTGCAGCGAGCAGCCCGCGCCGCCCGCGAAAGCGGGGCGGTTCTGGAAGATGCACGAGCCGTTGAACGGGCGGGTCTGGCGGGAGCCCTCGTCGTCCTCGGAGACCCAGCCGTTGCGCGTGCCCTCGTCGTGGTGCTGCCAGATGTCCGGCGTGAGCCTCGACACATGATCGGCGACCCGCTTCTCGTCGTCCTCGTCGGAGAAGTGCGCGCCCAGCGTGCAGCAGCCGTCGTCCGCGCGGCCCGCCTGGATGCCCTGGCAGCCGCTGCCGAAGATGCAGTTCCAGCGGGAGGTCAGCCATGTCAGATCACAGCGGAACACCTGCTCGTCGTCGGCCGGATCCGGGAATTCCACCCATGCGCGCGCGAAGTCGAGGCCCTTCTCGTCCCCTGCCGGAGCCTGCGGTGACGTCTTCGACTTCTTCGGTGGCTTCGCCCGAGAAGAACCGTCGGCGGATTTGGCGCCCTTGTGGTCCTTCGTCTTTTTCGTCTTTGGCACCTGTACAGGGTATGTCGCCCGAGCCGGCTTCGGGGACGGCTCTCACGAGGGGGATACCGGCCACCTGGGCGAGGGGATACCGGCCACCTGGCAGTAGCGTTCCGTACATGAGACTCGGTGTCCTCGACGTGGGATCCAACACGGTGCATCTGCTGGTGGTGGATGCCCACCCCGGCGCACGCCCGCTGCCCGCGCACTCGCACAAGGCGGAACTGCGCCTTGCCCAACTCCTCGACGGCAACGGCGCGATCGGTCCCGACGGGGTCGAGAAACTGATCGGTGTCGTCCATGGGGCCCTGCAGGCCGCGGAGGACAAGGGCGTCGAGGATCTGCTGCCGTTCGCCACCTCCGCCGTGCGCGAGGCCAGCAACGCCGATGACGTCCTCGCGCGCGTGAAGGGCGAGACCGGCGTCGAGCTCCAGGTCCTGACCGGCGCCGAGGAGGCCCGGCTGACCTTCCTCGCCGTACGCCGCTGGTTCGGCTGGTCCGCCGGAAAGCTGCTGGTCCTGGACATCGGGGGCGGCTCCCTGGAGATCGCGTACGGCATCGACGAGGAGCCGGACACGGCCGTCTCGCTGCCGCTCGGCGCCGGCCGGCTCACCGCCGGCTGGCTCCCCGGCGACCCGCCGGCCTCGGACGACATACGGGCGCTGCGCCGCCATGTACGGGCCGAGATCGCGCGTACCGTCGGCGAGTTCAGCCGTTTCGGCGCCCCCGACCACGTGGTCGCCACGTCCAAGACCTTCAAACAGCTGGCCCGTATCGCCGGCGCGGCCCGCTCCGCCGACGGCCTCTACGTCCAGCGCGAGCTCAAGCGCAGCTCCCTGGAGACCTGGGTCCCGAGGCTCGCGGCCATGAACACGGCCCAGCGCGGCGCACTCCCCGGAGTCTCCGAGGGCCGCTCGGGCCAGCTGGTGGCGGGCGCCCTGGTGGCGGAGGCCGCGATGGACCTGTTCGAGGTGGAGACGGTGGAGGTCTGCCCGTGGGCGCTGCGGGAGGGCGTGATCCTGCGGCGCCTCGATCACATGGGTTCGGCGTAAGCGCTCCCGCAGGGGGCGCGGGCGGACCGCGACGGCGAACAGGCGCCCGGCCCCGCCCCCGACGCGACGATCGTCACACCGGCGAAGACATGCCCCGCCCCCACCCAACCCCAACCCGTAACCTGTCCCTCGTGGCAAAACCAAGGGACGTCGTCCGCATCCCGGATGCGAAGGTCGCGCTCTCCACGGCCTCCGTCTATCCGGAGTCGACGGCGACGGCCTTCGAGATCGCCGCGCGCCTCGGCTACGACGGTGTCGAGGTCATGGTGTGGACCGACCCGGTCAGCCAGGACATCGAGGCCCTGCGCAGGCTGAGCGACTACCACCGCATCCCGATCCTCGCCGTCCACGCGCCCTGTCTGCTGATCACCCAGCGGGTCTGGTCCACCGACCCCTGGGTCAAGCTCCAGCGCGCCCGGGCCGCCGCCGAGAAGCTGGGCGCGAGCACGGTCGTGGTGCACCCGCCGTTCCGCTGGCAGCGCCAGTACGCCCGCGACTTCGTCGAGGGAATCTGGCGCATGGCGAACGAGACGGACGTCCGGTTCGCGGTGGAGAACATGTACCCCTGGCGCTACCGCGACCGCGAGATGCTGGCGTACGCCCCCGACTGGGACGTCACCAAGGACGACTACCGGCACTTCACGATCGACCTCAGCCATGCCGCGACCTCGCGGACGGACGCGCTCGCCATGCTCGACCGGATGGGCGGCCGGCTCGGCCATGTCCACCTCGCCGACGGCCGCGGCTCCGCCAAGGACGAGCACCTGGTGCCCGGCCGCGGCACCCAGCCCTGCGCCGAGCTCCTGGAGCGCCTGGCGCTCAGCGGCTTCGACGGGCATGTCGTCATCGAGGTCAACACCCGGCGCGCGATGTCCGGCGCCGAGCGCGAGGCCGACCTCGCGGAGGCCCTGGCCTTCACCCGCCTGCACCTGGCCTCGGCGATGAAGGTGCCCCGCCGATGACCGGCACCGGGACCGGAAGCGGTGAGACCGGCACCGGGACCCGCCGCCGTGGCCGCCCCCCGCGTACCGAGTCGGCGGACACCCGGGACCGTATCCTCGTCGCCGCCCGCGAGGAGTTCTCCGAACGCGGGTACGACAAGACGTCCGTCCGCGGGATCGCCAAGACCGCCGGCGTCGACTCGGCCCTCGTCCACCACTACTTCGGCACCAAGGAGCAGGTCTTCGAGGCCGCCATCTCGATCGCCTTCGCCCCCGCGCTCAACGCGCCCGTCGCGATCGCCGACGGCCCGCTGGACGGCGTCGGCGAGCGCCTGACCCGCTTCATCTTCGGCATCTGGGAGAACCCCACCACCCGTACGCCCCTGCTGGCGATCCTCCGCTCGGCCGTGAACAACGACACGGCCGCCGCCGTCTTCCGCCGGCTGATCGCCGCCCAGCTGCTGCGCCGGATCGCGGAACAGCTGGATCTCCCGGACGGGGAGCTGCGCGCCGAGCTGGCGGCCGCGCAGCTGGTCGGGTGCGCGATGCTGCGGTACGTGATCAAGGTGGAGCCGCTGGCGTCGGCGGATCTGGAGCAGATCGTGGCGCGGGTGGCGCCGGTGGTGCAGGGGCATCTGACCGGGCCGTAGGGCCGGCACGACGAGACACCTGTCCCGCATTCCGGACACCTCGTCCCGAGGCCTGAGCAACGGGCGTACGCTCGACGGCAGCCCTATCTGTCTGAAGGAGCGAGCGACGATGCCCGAGCTGAGGTCCCGCACAGTCACCCACGGTCGCAACATGGCGGGCGCCCGCGCCCTTATGCGCGCCTCCGGTGTACCGGGTGCGGACATCGGCCGTAAGCCGATCATCGCGGTCGCCAACAGCTTCACCGAGTTCGTGCCGGGCCACACCCACCTCCAGCCGGTCGGCCGGATCGTCAGCGAGGCGATCAAGGAGGCGGGCGGCATCCCGCGCGAGTTCAACACGATCGCCGTGGACGACGGCATCGCCATGGGTCACGGCGGCATGCTGTACTCCCTCCCGTCCCGCGACCTGATCGCGGACTCGGTCGAGTACATGGTCGAGGCGCACTGCGCCGACGCCCTGGTCTGCATCTCCAACTGCGACAAGATCACGCCGGGCATGCTGATGGCCGCGCTGCGGCTCAACATCCCCACGGTCTTCGTCTCCGGCGGCCCCATGGAGGCCGGCCGCGCGACCCTCGTCGACGGCACGGTCCGCACCCTCGACCTGATCGACGCGATGGTCGACGCGGCCAACGAGAACGTCTCCGACGAGGACGTCCTCAAGATCGAGGAGAACGCCTGTCCGACCTGCGGCTCCTGCTCGGGCATGTTCACCGCCAACTCGATGAACTGCCTGACCGAGGCCATCGGTCTCTCCCTCCCCGGCAACGGCTCGGTCCTGGCCACCCACACGGCCCGGAAACGGCTGTACGTCGACGCGGCCCGCACGGTCATGGACATCACCCGCCGCTACTACGAGCAGGACGACGACACGGTCCTGCCCCTCAACATCGCGACCTTCGCCGCGTTCGAGAACGCGATGGCCCTGGACATCGCGATGGGCGGCTCCACCAACACGATCCTGCACCTGCTGGCCGCCGCCCAGGAGGCGGGCGTCCCGTTCGGCCTGGAGGAGATCAACGAGGTCTCGCGCCGGGTGCCCTGCCTGGCCAAGGTCGCGCCGAACGTCGCGAAGACCCGCACGTACTACATGGAGGACGTGCACCGGGCCGGCGGCATCCCCGCCCTCCTCGGCGAACTGCACCGCGGCGGTCTCCTCAACGAGGACGTCCACTCCGTGCACAGCCCGTCCCTGTCGGACTGGCTGAAGACCTGGGACGTGCGCGGCGGCTCCCCGTCCCCCGAGGCGGTGGAACTGTGGCACGCGGCCCCGGGCTGCGTCCGCTCCGCCGAGGCGTTCTCCCAGTCCGAGCGCTGGGAGGCCCTGGACGAGGACGCGGCGGAGGGCTGCATCCACAGCGTCGAGCACGCGTACTCCAAGGACGGCGGCCTCGCGGTCCTCAAGGGCAACCTCGCCGTCGACGGCTGCGTGGTGAAGACGGCCGGCGTCGACGAGTCGATCTGGACCTTCGAGGGCCCGGCGGTCGTCTGCGAGTCGCAGGAAGAAGCCGTCGAGAAGATCCTCAACAAGCAGGTCACGCACGGCGACGTCGTCGTCATCCGCTACGAGGGCCCCAAGGGCGGCCCCGGCATGCAGGAGATGCTCTACCCGACGTCCTTCCTCAAGGGCCGCGGCCTCGGCAAGACCTGCGCGCTGATCACGGACGGCCGTTTCTCCGGCGGCACGTCGGGCCTGTCGATCGGCCACGCCTCCCCGGAGGCGGCCTCGGGCGGCACCATCGCCCTCGTCGAGAACGGCGACCGCATCCGCATCGACATCCCGAACCGCACGATCGAACTCCTCGTCGACGACGCCGAGCTGGCCCGTCGCGAGCAGGCCCTGAACGGCGTGTACGCCCCGAAGAACCGCGAGCGCAAGGTCTCGGCGGCCCTGCGGGCCTACGCGGCGATGGCCACCAGCGCCGACAAGGGCGCGGTGCGTGACGTGAGCAAGCTCGGCTGAAGCCCCGCCTGTGACAGGGGCCGCCTCCCTCAAGGGGGGCGGCCCCTTCGTCCGTCATCACCAGCCGGCGGGATCCTCCGCGTCCACAGCGAAGACGGTGCCGTCGGGGGCGGTGGCGTAGACGTGGGTACCGAGGACCAGCGGAGCCGGCAGAACGGCGGTGACCTGGTCGGCGTTGCTGCCCAGGCGCGCAGGGGTCTGGCCGACGAGGGTTCCCTTGCGGGCGTCGACGGCGAGGAGGCGTCCGTCGGCCGCCGTGAAGTAGACGTGCCGGTCGTCGGCGACGGGCGCCGAGCCCCGGCTCACCGACGTCTCCAGGTGCCATGTGCGCTTGCCCGCGTCGATGTCGACGGCGTCCAGCGCGCCAGTGGCGGCCAGCACATAGACCACGCCGTCGTACACCCCGGCCTGCGCGTCCCCACGCGGTACGGGCAGCTTGACCCGGCGAGTGTCCCTGGACGCCGGCGTGTAGCGGACCACGGCATCAGTGTCGCCGTACACCGGATCCGTAGCCAGCAGAAAGACCGCCCCGTCCTGCGCGCCGACCGGCCGCAGCAGACTCCGCAAACGCGTGTCCCACCGTACGTCTCCGGTGGCTGGGTCCACGGCGGTCACCTGGGTGCTGGCCCCGTCCGCGGACGAGCTGGTCACATACGCCGACGACGGATCCGAGGGGAAGAAGTCGATCCGAGGGGTGCCGTGATCGCCTGTCGGTCGGCTCCACTTGGTGGCGCCGGTCGCGCTGTCCACCCCGGTGACCGTGCCGTCCGCGCGCGCGAGCAGCAGCATGTCGCCGGCGTACTTCATCCCCTTGTTCTCGGGCAGGTCCCGCTGCCATTGGCTCTTGCCCGAGTCCGGATCGAGCGCCGTCACATGCCGGGCCTCGTCCGTGACGAGCTGCACGAGCCCGCCGGACAGGACCGGGGGTCTGCTCCAGTGGGCGTCGGCGACGGAGTGCCGCCAGAGCACGGTACCCGTCACCGTGTCCAGGGCGAAGGCCACCGACGTCTCGGTGCAGAACAACTTCCCTTCGCCGGTGGCGCATTGGGGAGTGGCTGCGCCCTTGGCGACCGGAGCCGTCTGCCAGGCGGCGAAGGTGGCGGCAGTGGTTTTCGGGTTGCTCTCCCGCTGCTCCGGGCCGCTCCTGGCGACCCACTGGACCAAGGCCGCGACCCCGCCCAGCGCGAGCACGACGGCACCGGTGGCCAAGGCGACTCGTCTGCTGAGGCGTGGCCGGTGCCGCCGCTCCGGCTCCTTCTCCATCGGCGGCTCCGGCGCCGCCGTGTCACTGCTGTCACCGGTGACGCTGGTCCGCTGCGCCGGTATGAACGCCTGCGTGTCGTACGACGCCGCCAACGACCGCAGTTCCCGCATCATCTCGTCGGGCGTCGGCCGGTCCTCGGGCTCCTTGGCGAGACAGCGCAGCACCAGCGGGGCCAGTTCCTCCGGTACGTCGGTGAGATCGGGCTCGTCATGCACGACCTGGTAGGCGACGACGTACGGGCTGTCGGAGTCGAACGGCCCACGCCCGGTCGCCGCGTGCACCAGCACCGACCCGAGCGCGAAGATGTCGGCGGCGGGCCCCACTTCACGCGGCCGCCGGAACTGCTCCGGGGCCATGAACGGCGGCGTGCCGATCAACTTGCCCGTCTCGGTCCGCAGTTCGCTGTCCTTCGGCCGGGAAATGCCGAAGTCGATGACCTTCGGACCATCCTCGGCGAGCAGCACGTTGCTCGGCTTGAGATCCCGATGCACCACCCCGACCCTGTGAATGTCGCCCAGCGCCTCCGCGAGCCCGGCCATCAGCCTGCGCAGCTGGGCAGGGGGCATGGGACCGTTCCGCTTCACGTGCTCGGACAGGGTCGGGCCGGGAATGAAGAGGGTGGCCATCCAGGGCCGCTCGGCCTCCGGATCGGCGTCCACGACGGGTGCGGTGAAGGCGCCGCTGACCTTGCGCGCGGCGGCCACCTCCTGCCGGAAACGGCCCCTGAACTCGCGGTCCTTGGAGAACTCGGCGTGCACGACCTTCACGGCGAGCTTCAGCCCCGAGGTGCTGCGGGCCAGATGCACCACGCCCATGCCGCCCGAACCCAGGCAGGACTCCAGACGGTAGTGCCCGGCGTACTCGGGAAGTTCCGCTTCCGCGCCCGCTCCGGTGTTGCGCTGTGGCGTCATGGGATCACCCCCGTGCTGTTCTTCGCGGCGCGCGACGCACGGAGCCTAGTCGATGACTCGTGCGATACAGAGGCGGCTTGCTAGCCTCCGCGTGCGAGTTACGCACATGTGTTTCGTGGCTCGAACGAGGGGAATCAACGGGACTCCATGGCACTCATGGGTTCAGTGGGGGGAGCTTCACATGTCTGTCGATCACGTGCAGGAAGCCGAGAGCAGCGGCGAGGACGAGGCCGTCACGACGCTGGCGGCATCCGTGCGTTACTACTCGGTCGCCCCGGGCCTCCGCCTGAACGTCCGCAGCGGCCCCGGCACCAGTTACGACATCACCCGCGTCCTCCCCGAGGGCGCCAAGGTCCCGATCTACTGCCAGACGCCGGGTACGACGGTGTCCGGGTACTACGGCACGTCGAAGATCTGGGACAACATCAGCAACGGCGAGTTCGTGTCAGACGCCTACGTCAACACGGGCAGCGACGGCTATGTGGCCGACCGCTGCTCCTGACCCGGCCGGTAGGACCCGACCCGGAGCCCGCGGCCGCCCGGCGCCATAATCGTCCTGTGAGCGACGAACCAGGCACCCCGGACACCCCCGCGGGCTCCACCGGCGAGGCCCCGAGCGGCCCTCGCCCCGAGCCCCTCCGTTTCTTCGGCACGACCTGGGTCAACCACGATGACGGCTACACCGCCCGCCGTATCGGCGTGGCCGTCGGCTCGCTCGCCGCCGCCGTCGTCTCCTGCCTGGTCCTCCGCCTCGCCTACGAGGGCCTCCAACTCGCCGACACCGGCGCCTTCGTGACCGTTCTGGTCGTCGCGATGTTCGCCATCTGCAGCGCCCTCGCCTTCCGCGACACCTGGGACGGCTTCGGCAAGCGCCCCGACCCGGAACGCCAGGCCTCCCTGCGCGGCCTCCTCGCCATCGGCTTCGTCGGCTCCCTCCTCGCCTACTTCTTCCGCTCCCTGACGGAGGCCCCCGGCGAGCGACTGCACCGCGCCGAGTACGACACCGCCCGCCAGGAACACGAACGCCGCACCACGCGCCGCACGGGCAACCCGTCGAAGAAGAAGCGGAAGCGCTGAGACCGTCCGGTACGGGACCGGGCACATCCGCCCGTCGGAAACCCCCTGTCGCCTCCCGCCCCGCCCCCGGGACCATGGCCCTATGACCACCAGCCAGTCGCGCCCCCCGAACCCCGCCCCCTCGCACGCCACGCGCGCGCACTCCTTCAACGCCGCCGCCGCGCAGTACGCCGCGAACCGCCCCTCCTACCCGCCCGCTCTCCTCGACGCCGTCGAGCAGGAGGCCGGCCGTACCCTGACCGGCGCCCGGGTGGTCGACATCGGCGCGGGCACCGGCATCGCGACCGCCGTCCTGCACGCGCGCGGCGCCGACGTCGTCGCGGTGGAGCCGGGGGAGGGCATGGCGGCGCAGTTCCACCGCACGCTCCCCGGCATCCCGCTCGTCCGCGGCAACGGCAACGCCCTCCCGCTCGCCGACGACACCGCCGACTTCCTCACCTACGCCCAGGCCTGGCACTGGACCGACCCGGCCCGCTCCGTGCCGGAGGCGCTGCGCGTACTGCGTCCCGGCGGCGCGCTCGCGCTGTGGTGGAACACCCACGCCCTCGACATCGACTGGATCGCCGGGCAGACCGAGCGGTTGAGCCGCTTCTTCGGCGTGGACGTCGGCGCCGAGAAGCGCGAGACCGCCGACCGCACGGACCTCGCCGACCCCAGCGGCCGCCTCCGCTTCGCCCGCCGTGAGGTCCGCTGGAGCCGCCGGGTCCCCCTCGACACCCACCTCGCCAACATCGGCAGCCACTCGGCGTTCCTGGTCACCCCCGAGGACCGCGCGACCGCCTTCCTCGCCGAGGAGCGCGCCCACCTCCTGAAGGCCTTCCCGGAGGGGACCGTCGAGGAGACGTACGACGTCCTCCTCCTGGTCGCCCGCAACACCTGAACAACACCCGCACACCGGCCCGCCGCACCCGCTCAGCAGCGGGCCGGTGGCGTCCCACCACACCCACAGAGCGAACCCGGCCGCCTTCCTGCCGCACCACTCCTCCCCACGGCAACCGGTCCCGGTGACGAACCAACGCCAGCCGTTCCGGTGGTGGAGCCACCCCTGCCGTCCCGGCGCTGAACCGACGCGAGGCGTTCCGGTGGTGGAGCCACCCCTGCTGTCCCGGTGACGAACCGATGCGAGCCGTCCCGGCGCTGAACCGACGCCAGCCGTCCCGGTGATGACCCCACCCCAGCCGTCCCGGCGATGGATGGGCTCCGGCCGCTCCCTGGCGCCCGCGCGGCCCTCACGGAGGGCGTGCCGCCGACTGCCTCCCCGCCCGCTCCTCTTGACGCTCCCTGCCTTGCCGAGGATTATTCATCACATGGTGAATTACTCGCCGGAGCCGTCCGCGGCCCCCGGCAACCCCGTCCTGCCCCCCGCAATCCAGGCCACCGGCCTCACCGCAGTCCGTGGCCCCCGCACCGTCCTGCGCGGCCTCGACTTCGCCGTCCCGCGCGGCCAGATCACCGGCCTCCTCGGACCCTCCGGCTGTGGCAAGTCGACCCTGATGCGCGCCATCGTCGGCAGCCAGGCCAAGGTCACCGGCACCCTCAACGTCCTCGGCCGCCCCGCCGGCCACCCCACCCTCCGCACCCGCATCGGGTACGTCACCCAAGCCCCCTCCGTCTACGACGACCTGACCATCCGCCAGAACCTCGACTACTTCGCCTCGATCCTCGACCCCACCCGCCCCGCCCCCGACCGCCGCGCCGACGTCGAACGCGTCCTCGGAGAAGTCGACCTCACCAGCCACGCCGACGCCCTCGCCGGCAACCTCTCCGGCGGCCAGCGCAGCCGCGTCTCCCTCGCCGTCGCCCTGCTCGGCACCCCCGAACTCCTCGTCCTCGACGAACCCACCGTCGGCCTCGACCCCGTCCTGCGCCGCGACCTCTGGCAGCTCTTCCACGCCATCACCACCACCCGCGGCGCCACCCTCCTCATCTCCTCCCACGTCATGGACGAGGCCGAGCGCTGCCACCGCCTTCTCCTCATGCGCGAAGGCGAGATCCTCGCCGACGACACCCCCGAGGCCCTCCGCACCCGCACCGGCTCCGACACGGTCGAGGCGGCCTTCCTGCACCTCGTCGACGAAGCGGCCGCCACCTCACGCACGAAGGAAAGCGCACGATGACCACTCAGCCGGCGACCACCACGACCGCCCCCGTCAGCGCCCTCAACCTCGCCCGCACCACCGCCACCGCGGCCCGCGTCCTGCGCCAGCTCCGCCACGACCCCCGCACGATCGCGCTGCTGCTCCTCATCCCCTGCCTGATGCTGGTCCTGCTCCGCTACGTCTTCGACGGCAGCCCGCGCACCTTCGACAACATCGGCGCCTCACTCCTCGGCATCTTCCCGCTCATCACGATGTTCCTGGTGACCTCCATCGCCACCCTCCGCGAGCGCACCTCCGGCACCCTCGAACGCCTCCTCGCCATGCCCCTCGGCAAAGCCGACCTCATCGCCGGCTACGCCCTCGCCTTCGGCATCCTCGCGATCATCCAGTCGGCCCTCGCCACCGGCCTGGCCGTCTGGTTCCTGGGCCTCGACGTCACCGGCTCCCCCTGGCTCCTGCTCCTGGTCGCCCTGCTCGACGCCCTGCTCGGCACAGCCCTCGGTCTCTTCGTCTCGGCCTTCGCGGCCTCGGAATTCCAGGCGGTCCAGTTCATGCCGGCGGTGATCTTCCCCCAACTCCTGCTCTGCGGCCTCTTCACGCCCCGATCCGAGATGCACCCCGCCCTCGAAGCCCTCTCCGACGTCCTCCCCATGTCCTATGCCGTGGACGGCATGAACGAAGTCCTCCACCACACCGACATGACCGCCACCTTCCTCAGGGACATCCTGATCGTCGCCGGCTGCGCCCTGCTCGTACTGACCCTGGGAGCGGCCACCCTGAGGCGACGGACGGCATAGCCACCGACCACGTCCGCCCAGCGGACAACCGCCCCCCGCCTCCCACTCCCGGTGCCAGACTGAACCGTATGAGTCAGAAAGTCGCAGTCCTCGGTACCGGCAAGATCGGCGAAGCCCTGCTCAGCGGAATGATCCGGGCCGGCTGGGCACCCGCCGACCTCCTGGTCACCGCCCGCCGCCCGGAACGGGCCGAAGAGCTCCGGGCCCGCCACGGAGTCACCCCGGTCACCAACCCCGAGGCCGCGAAGACCGCCGACACCCTGATCCTCACGGTCAAGCCGCAGGACATGGGCACCCTCCTCGACGAACTCGCCCCGCACATCCCCGCCGACCGCCTCGTCATCAGCGGCGCGGCGGGCATCCCCACCTCCTTCTTCGAGGAGCGCCTCGCCACCGGCACCCCGGTCGTCCGTGTCATGACGAACACCCCCGCCCTCGTCGACGAGGCGATGTCCGTCATCTCCGCCGGCAGCCACGCCACCGCCGCCCACCTCGCCACCGCCGAGGAGATCTTCGGCGCCGTCGGCAAGACCCTCCAGGTCCCCGAGTCCCAGCAGGACGCCTGCACCGCCCTCTCCGGCTCGGGCCCGGCGTACTTCTTCTACCTGGTCGAGGCCATGACCGACGCCGGCATCCTGCTCGGCCTGCCCCGCGACAAGGCCCACGACCTCATCGTCCAGTCCGCGATCGGCGCCGCCGTGATGCTCCGCGACAGCGGCGAACACCCCGTCAAGCTCCGCGAGAACGTCACCTCGCCCGCCGGCACCACCATCAACGCCATCCGCGAACTGGAGAACCACGGCGTACGGGCCGCCCTCATCGCCGCCCTCGAAGCCGCCCGCGACCGCAGCCGCCAACTCGCCTCCGGAAAGAAGGACTGAGGAGGACAGGACTGAGGAGGACAGGACTGAGAGGGACAGGACTGAGAGGGACTGGGCTGAGAAGGACTGAGCCCCGCGCCTATCGGGCCGCGTTCAACGCGGGTTCCGCCGCAGCGGCCCCCGAGAAGGCGCCGGGCGGCAACAGCCCGATCGCCCGATAGGCGGTATCGACAATCGGCCGGGCGATCGCCCGAGCCTTCTCCGCCCCATGCCGCAGCACCTCCTCCACATATCCCGGATCGACGCACAACTCCCTGTGCCTGGCCTGCACGGGACCGAGCACGTCCAGCACCGCCTCCGCGGTGGCCTGCTTCAGAGCGCCGTACGAATCGTGAACGGTTGCCAGTGACTCAGGGTTCCCGCCCGTGCACGCAGCGAGAATCTCCAGCAGATTCGCGACCCCGGGCTGCTCCTCCCGGTCGTAGACGACCTCTCGCCCGCTGTCCGTCACGGCCCGCATGATCTTCTTGCGGATCACCTCCGGTTCGTCGAGCAGATAGACGATGCCTGCCCCGGAGTCGTCGCTCTTCCCCATCTTCGACGTCGGGTCCTGCAGATTCATCACCCGCGCGGCCACCTTCGGCACGGTCGCCTTCGGCACCACGAACGTGTGCCCGTACCGTTGGTTGAACCGCACCGCCAGGTCCCGGGTCAACTCCACGTGCTGCGCCTGATCGTCCCCGACCGGCACCTCGTCCGCCCCGTAGGCCAGGATGTCGGCCGCCATCAGCGCCGGATACGTCAGCAAGGACAGCCGCACACCGCGCCCGCGCACCGCCTCACTCGCGACCTTCTCCTTGTACTGGATCATGCGCCGCATCTCCCCGTCGGTCGCCACGCACTCCATGAGGTACGACAGCCGGGTGTGCTCGTCGACATGACTCTGTACGAACACGGTGCACAGCTCGGGATCCAGCCCGGCCGCCAGCAACAGCGTCGCCGCCTGCCGGGTGAGCCGGCGCAGCCGGGCCGGATCGTGGTCCACGGTCATCCCGTGCAGATCGACGATGCAGAACAAGGAGTCGGCCTGGTGCTGATCCACGGCAGCCCACTGCCGCATGGCCCCCAGGTAGTTCCCCAGCGTCAGGTGCCCGGTCGGCTTGATCCCGCTGAAGACCCGTGTCATTCGCTCTCCACCTCCTGGTCGGAGCCGCCGTCCCGAGCGGCCGGCCCTCAGAGGTTCTGGAGGGAGATACACGAACGGCCGCCGAGGCGGCGGCCGTTGAATGCGTACGTGAGCGCGGCCGCCGTCAGGCGGCCCACCACTGCTGGGTGCACGCACGCGTAGTCATGGCGCCCACCATACGCGCAGGGGGGCCGACCCGCCGCGAGTTGACACACCCCAACCGGTTACGTAATGTTCTCCGAGTTGTCCGACGTGAGCGCCGACTCCGGTCGGTCCCCGGACAGCCATTCCGCAAGTACCTACCAGCAGTCGGCGATCCGTCGTCGCTTTGCTTCGGCATGCGTATGTGCGAAATGAAGGAATCCACGTTCGAAAGGACGCAGGCCCCCCGATTAGCTCGGAGGCCGGGAATCCGCTAAAGTCTCACTCGTCGGAACGGCCCAACAGCCGGGAAGGCAACACCCGCTGACTGGGAATCAGACGCCGAAAGCATCTGATAGAGTCAGAACCGCCGGAAAGGGAAACGCGAGAGCGGGAACCTGGAAAGCGCCGAGGAAATCGGATCGGAAAACGGTCTGATAGAGTCGGAAACGCAAGAACGAAGGGAAGCCCGGAGGAAAGCCCGAGAGGGTGAGTACAAAGGAAGCGACCGTTCCTTGAGAACTCAAC
>NZ_JBEZKI010000033.1:0-132520 GCF_040651615.1 Streptomyces sp. NPDC048417
ACCAGGCCCACGTGGCCAGGCACTTCGTCGGCGACCGGCTCCCACCCGTGACAGCCCCCGCACCCGAGGACCTCACCCCCGGAGACGGAGCCGTCTGGGTCCGCCGGGCAGTGAGTCCCGCAGCCCGCCCCCGCACGAGGGAAAACAGTGCAGAGGGAAAACACTGCACTGGACTCGCGTGTGCCTTCGGGCCGGAGCGCTCAGCCGAGGACCGCCGCGCGCACGCGCGGCTCAGGCCGCGGGAAAACCGGCTGTCAGGCAGGCCAACAGCTGGCCCGGCGCGTCTTCCTGGAGAAGGTGGCCGGCGCCCTCGATCCAGTGCAGCTCCGCGTGCGGAACGCGTTCGTGCAACCACTCGGCGTACTGCGGAGGAAGAATGCGGTCCTCGCGACCCCAGACGAGCCGCACCGGAAGCGACATACCGCCCAGCAAGTGCTCGTACGCGACCGTGTCCGCCTGCCTGATCTGGCTGTACTGACGGTAGAACGCCGCTTGCCCCGAGTCCCCTCGCCACGGTGCGAGGAACGCATCGAGAACTCCCGGCCGGAAGCCGACGTGCGTGGCGTGCCGCAGGTGGCTGGCGACCAGCGCTTCGTGCGCGTAACCCGGAAGCTTCTGGAAGACCTCCTCGTGCTCCAGGAAGAGCTGGAAGAGCCCTCGCTCCCACTCGCCACCGCTCACCGCATCGAAGAGGGTCAGATCCTGGTAGCCCCTCTCCTCCAGCAGCAATGTCCGAAGCGCCACTGCCCCACCGATGTCGTGGGCGGCCACGCTGGGGCCGGATAGCTCCCAGTGGTCGAGGAGCCGGGCGAAGTTCCTCGCGTGAGCCGCCAGGCTGAGGTCCTGGCCCTCGCGTTGGTCCGACTGGCCGAAGCCGAGATGGTCGAAAAAGAAGACCTTGCGGGTGCGGGCGAGGGCCGGAGCGATGTCCCGCCAAAGGAAGGAAGAATACGGCGTGCCGTGCACCAGTACGATCGGGTCTCCGCGCCCCAGGGTCCCCCAGCGCACCACCCCTTCAGGCGTCTCAAATTCCTCGCCAAGCGTCCAGTCCATCACTGGCCTCCTCTCTTGCCTCATGAACAACACCTTTCACTGAGAGCACGCCTCGATGCCTCAGCAAGAAGCTCCCACATCTGAGGTCCCAGGCTCAGCGGCATCACCCTTGCCCCGAAGAGGGCGAGCCTTCTGCGAGTAAGGGTGAAAGCTCCGAGGAACGTGCGGGAGGCGAGGGCCAATGTCGGGATGGCTGTCATGACCATCCGGCCAGCTGGTGCGGGGCCTGCCCGGGTAAGGACTCCGCGGCGCTGTCGGGGCAGGCGAATACACGGGGAGGGCCGATCCCGGGTTCCGATGGCGACCCGGCAAACAACGCCGGGGCCTCGGGGGCTGGCTGGATCCGCCGAAGCCGAAGGGCCTACGGCCCAGGAAACCTGCCGATCTTGACACCCTTGCGCATCTTCGGATAGCCGGGGGTACCAACACGCCCAAGGCCCCTTGCAGCCGGCCCCTGCAACTGGACGCCCTCCGTGCGGCCGGCGTAGCCGGCTGCGCCCACCCGCTGCGGTGCACGCGGCTGGTTCAGCCTGCCAGCTGCTGCAGCCATTCGCGCAGCAGAGCCGTCTCGGTGTCTCGCAGAGGTACCCCGGCGCCCGCGACCGGGGGCCCGGTGGTGAGCGCGGTTTGAAGTGCGGCATCGAGGGCGAGTGCGCGCGAGGCCAGGTCCGACCCGGGTGAGGCGGGCGAGTCCGTGGTGATCGAGGCGATGACGGTGTCCCGCAGCCGTGCCGAAGTGGTCAGGTCCCGCTCCGAGGGCTCTTCGCCGATCAGCGCCAGCGTGGCACCGGTTGTCGCCGCGTGGATGACGCGGGTCGCCTGCTCCACCGGAACCCGAAGGCGCCCGGCGTCGGCCGCCCGGCCCAGCAGTCTCACCAGCAGGGCGTGCGCCTCGTCCGCGGCCGGGGGCCGCCGCCCGGGCTGCGCAGTGCCGTACATGAGCATGTAGAACGCGGGGTGCTGCACTCCGAAGTCGACGTGCAGGTCCCAGCCGCGGTAGAGGTCTGCCACCGGGTCGTCGGGGGTCAGCGCCAGTGCGGCGACTTCAAGCACCTGGAATCGCACGTCTGCCCGATGTCCACCTGCGCCGCCCCGGCGGGCTCGCCCTGTCGGACCAGCAAGGGCAAGGTGGCCATCCAGTACCACATCGCCCGCTTCCGGCCATCAAGATCAACAACTGGCGGCTTGGGGGGATACCTCGGCACTACCCCCCTTACGGTCGGGTGAGAATTTCGGCTCCGCCGTCGGTGATGGCGATGGTGTGCTCGCTGTGCGCGGTCCGGCAGCCTGTCGCGCTGCGCAGCGTCCAACCGTCGGCGTCGGTGACGAGTGTGGCAGTGTCGGCCATGACCCAGGGCTCCAGGGCGAGCAGCAGTCCGGGGCGCAGCGTGTATCCGCGGCCGGGCCGTCCGGTGTTCGCGACGTGTGGGTCCTGGTGCATGGTCGAGCCGATGCCGTGGCCTCCGAACTCGGTGTTGATCGGGTAGCCCGCCTCGCTGAGGACCGTGCCGATGGCGTGGGAGAGGTCGCCGATGCGCGCCCCGGGCTTGGCGGCGGCGATACCGGCGGCGAGTGCACGCTCGGTCGTCTCGATCATCGCGACGCTCTCCGCCGGCCTGGCCTTGCCCACCAGAAAGCTGATCGCGGCGTCCGCGGCCACCCCGCCCCTGGCTACGGCGAGGTCGAGAGTCAGCAGATCCCCGTCTGCCAGCGTGTAGTTGTGAGGCCGCCCATGGAGCACTCCGTCGTTGACGGCCGTGCAGATGTAGTGCCCGAACGGGCCGCGCCCGAAGGAAGGCGCGTAGTCGACGTAGCAGGACTGCGCTCCCGCCTCGGCGATCATCTCCTTGGCCCACTGGTCGATGTCCAGCAGGTTCGTCCCGACCGTGCTGCGCTTCTTCAGCGTGTGCAGGATGTTTCCGACCAGGGCGCCGGTGTCCCTCGCCCGCTCAAGCCGCGCGGAGTTCAGGATCTCAATCATGGGGGACCTCTCATGTATGTCCAATAACTATCCCGGTCTAACTGTACCGGTATTAGAATGGGGTCATGGTCAGGTTGCCGCTCACCCCCGCCGAGGTAGAACGCGGACAGCGCCTTGGCGCCCTGCTCCGCCGAGCCCGGGGCTGCCGCTCGATGCTGGACGTGGCGCTCGCTTCGCACATCTCGCCGGAGACTCTGCGGAAGATCGAATCCGGCCGCGTGGCTACCCCCGCCTTCCCGACCATCGCAGCGATCGCCGACACCCTCGGCCTGTCTCTCGACGCCGTCTGGGCCGAGATCAGCCAGGGGGAGCGAACCGTCGAGGATCAGTCGGTCCTGCCTGTCACACGGCATCCATCGCTGGTTTCATAACGCCGCACCCAGAGAGTCAGCGGTTCACTGACCGCGCTGTGCCGGTGCACCTGCGCACACGCTGATCACCTCGTCGACCAGCCCGAGCACACGCCTGGCGGGCCTCGGCGGCTACACCGACCTGGCCGCCTGTCGGGTGTGGTGTGTCGCTTCCTGCCCGAAGGGCGCGAGCGCCCGCACCCTCGCGGTGTGCCCGCACACGGGAAAGGTGTGGGAGACCCGGTAACCGACGCACGCGCGGCAGGCGGCGACATCGCCGTTCTTCCACTTCGGCATCGCGGTGCGGTTGGAGATCCGCTCCTCCCGCGCGTGAGCCGGCCAAGGGCCGGATGCCTGAGCCGGACGGGCGCGGGCCGGCGAGCACCTCGCGAAGCCCTGGCACCGCGTCCGAGGGCTGATCACTGGAACCGGGTTGAGGTCACAGCAATCGGTCGACCAGCCCGTCGATGTAGTCCGGGGTGAGCGGGACCATGCCGAACAAGACGCGGATGTACATCGGGGCCAGGATGTGGTCCAGCACGTCGAACGCGTCGAGTGCGTGCTCGCCTCGGTCGCGGGCGCGATCGAGCATGGACTGCAGTTGCCGGGTGCGTTCGGCGCGGAGGTCGGCACCAGCCTGCAGGCCCTGCTGACCGCTGCTCGACAGGGCGACGGCCAGGTGCAGCACCGCCGGACCGTCGGGTCCGGTGATCTCGCGGGCCACTTGGGCCGCGTAAGTGCGCAGGTCGCCGGCGAGGCTCCCGGTGTCGGGCATCGGCGACTGCGCATTGAGCCGGGTGAGCGCCACGTCGGTGAGCAGGGTTTCCAGGCCACCCCACCGGCGGTAGATGCTGCTGTCGGCTACACCTGCGCGGGCTGCGACCTCGCCGACGGTGAAGTTGCCGTAACCGCGCTCACTGATCAGGTCGGTGACGGCCTGGTGCACCTGAGCGCCGACGCGGGCGCTGCGCCCGCCAGGCCGCTGGGCTCGCTGTCGCTCGTTCACGCCCCTACCTTAACGCAGTCACTACTTGCGTTTGCGAGACGATCCTCCCTATAGTCACCTAACGCAGTCACTGACTGCTTTAGGGCGCTCAGGTGCATCGCCACCCGCGTCGACCGCGACCGGGCGCAACTAACGATTGAGGGGGATCCCATGGCTGCGTCGCATGCGGCCGTAGGCAGTCGATCAAACCGGGCCGTGCTGCTCACGGTGACCTGCCTAGGCCAATTCATGGTCCTGCTCGACAACACGATCGTTGGAGCGGCACTGCCCGACATGCAGCACCGGCTGCACACTCAGTTGACCGGACTGCAATGGATCGTCGACGCGTACGTACTGCTGGTCGCCATGCTGCTGCTGTCCGGCGGTGTCTTCGCCGACCGATTCGGCCGCAAGCGCGTGTACCTGACCGGCGTAGCGGTGTTCACCGCCGCGTCGCTGGTGTGCAGCCTCGCGCCCTCGATCGGCTGGCTGGTCGCCGGTCGGCTGCTGCAGGGCGTCGGGGCCGCGGCGCTGAGCCCTGCCTCGCTCGCCCTGCTCGCCGCCGCCTGCCCCGTGCCGCAAGAACGAATCAAGGCGATCGGGCTGTGGGCCGGACTCAGCGGAATCGGTCTGGCCGCAGGCCCCGTGGCCGGCGGCGTACTGACACAAGCCTTCGGCTGGCCCGCCATCTTCCTGGTCAATCTGCCCATCGGCGTGGTCCTGCTGCTGGTCGGCCTGCGCCACCTCGGCGAGTCCCGCAACCCGAGCGCCCCCGCGATCGACATCCCGGGCACGGTGCTGTCCGTTCTGGCAGTGGGGGTACTGACCTACGGGCTGATCGAGGGGGGTGCCCGCGGCTGGACCTCACCGGTCATCCTGGGCAGCTTCGCCGCCGCGGTGATCCTCCTCGTCGCCTTCGTCGTCGTCGAAGCCCGTCGTTCCGCTCCGATGCTGCCGCTGCGGCTGTTCGGGCAGCGCCTGTTCACCGTGTCCAACACCGCCATGGTCGTGGTGGGGTTCGCGCTCATGGGCTCGTCGTTCTTCTTCTCCCAGTTCTTCGTGTACGTCCAGGGCAGCTCAATCCTGCGCGCCGGCCTGCAGACCCTGCCGATATCCCTCGCCATGGTGATCGTCAGCCCGTACGCGGGCCGACTCGCCGCCCGGTACGGCTTCCGAATCCTGGTCACCACCGGCCTGGCCCTGGCCGGCCTCGGACTGCTGGCGCTCGGCATGGTGCACGCCGACACCGGCTACGGGAACGTGTGGTGGCGGCTTGGACTCGTCGGCATCGGCTTCGCACTGGCCATGTCCCCACTGACAGGCGCCGCCATCCAAGCAGTCAGCCCGCAGGAAAGTGGCCTCGCCTCAGGCATCAGCAGCACCACCCGGCAGATCGGTGCGGTGCTCGGCGTGGCGGTGCTCGGAGCCATCGTCCGCACCCGGCAATCCGGCGGCGCCTCCTTCGAGACCGGCCTCGACAGCGCCTTCCTCGCTGCCGGCGCCATCACTTTGGCCACCGCCGTGTTCACCGGCCTGTGGCTGGCGAGCTCCAAGCCCGCGGAAGGCTCCGCGGCGCCGCAACGTTCCACCGGTCCTGGTGCGGCCACCGCCTCGAACGAGGCATCCGTGAACAGCCGTTGACGATAACAGCCGCCTTGGCCGGGAGCAGCGGCTGCGCGTCTAGGGCTTCGACATCACCATTCCGCAGCCGGGCCGACCAGGGCCGTGTGCGACATCCCGCAACCACGCAAGGGCCCCGGCCTTGTCCCCTAACGCTCGCGCATGTTCTGCTCCTCACGCACCGGCCCGGTGCACGGCCGCGTCGGCTGTTCCTCCCGCCGGGGTACTGCGGGCTCCCGACCGGCGCACCCCGATGCCGAGGCGTACGGCGCCCACCAGCGCGGCCGTGACGAGCAGGCCGCACACGACGATCACCACCATCCTGCCACCGAGGCGGCGGCATTGCTCATGTGCCGTATGCATCGGCGTCGAGTCCCCTCCGCCCGGCGTCGAATGCCCGGCGGGCGAGGCGGGCCGGACGTGGCGTGGCGGACGCGGCGTGGCGGACGTGGCGTGGCGGGCGTGGCGTGGCGGACGCGGCATTCGCCGGGGCGCCGGTAGCGTCGCCTCGGACCGATCAAACCCCCGCCTATCCGTCATGTCGGTTTTATATCGTCGCGGTGAGCGCCGTCCATGTGCGGGAGCCGCCGGTTTCCCCGGCCGACGAGCAGGTCACCCGCGAGGGCGTTTGTCGCGCTCGGCACACGGCTGAGGAGGAACATGAGCGAACTGTCGGAACGTGTCGACGAAGAGCCCGCGCCTCCCGCCGCTCCGGCGCCGCTGGGTCGCAGACTGCTCGCCTGGACCGGAACCACCGACCACAAGGTGATCGGGCGGCTCTACATGGTGACCGCGTTCTGCTTCTTCCTGTTCGCCGGGCTGCTGGCGCTCGCCATGCGCGCCGAACTGGCCCGCCCCGGGCTGCAGTTCCTCAACAACCACAGCTACAACCAGTTCGTCACCATCCACGGCACGATCATGATGCTGCTGTTCGCGACCCCGATGTTCGCCGGGTTCGCCAACGCGATCATGCCGTTGCAGATCGGCGCCCCGGACCTGGCCTTCCCCCGGCTCAACGCGCTGTCGTACTGGATGTACCTGTTCGGCGGGCTGATCGTGGTCTCCGGGTTTCTGGTGCCCGGCGGGGCGGCGGCGTTCGGCTGGTTCGCCTACGCGCCGCTGAACAGCGCCTACTTCTCCCCCGGCGCGGGCGGTGACCTGTGGGTTATGGGGCTGGTGGTGTCGGGTGTGTCGACGACGCTGACCGCGGTGAACTTCATGGCCACGATCATGTGCCTGCGCGCACCGGGCATGACCATGTTCCGGATGCCGATGTTCACCTGGAACGTGCTGTTCACGTCCATTCTGGTACTGCCCGCGTTCCCGGTGCTCACGGCCGCGCTGCTGGCCCTGGAGTGCGACCGGAAGTTCGGCTCGCACGTCTTCGACGCGCACAACGGCGGTGCGCTGCTGTGGCAGCACCTGTTCTGGTTCTTCGGTCATCCCGAGGTGTACATCGTCGCGCTGCCGTTCTTCGGGATCGTCTCCGAGATCATCCCGGTGTTCTCGCGCAAGCCGCTGTTCGGGTACCTGCCGATGATCGGGGCCACCACCTCCATCACCATGCTGTCCGCGGTCGTCTGGGCGCACCACATGTTCGCGACCGGCGCGGTGCTGCTGCCATTCTTCTCGCTGATGTCGTTCCTGATCGCGGTCCCGACCGGGATCAAGTTCTTCGCGTGGATCGGGACGATGCACCGGGGCTCGCTCTCGTTCGAGACGCCGATGCTGTGGTCGCTGGGCTTCCTGGTGACGTTCCTGCTGGGCGGGCTCACCGGCGTGCTCATCGCGTCGCCGCCGATGGACTTCCACGTCACCGACTCGTACTTCATCGTGGCGCATCTGCACTACGTGCTGTTCGGGACGGTGGTGTTCGCGATGTTCGCCGGGTTCTACTTCTGGTGGCCCAAGTTCACCGGGAAGATGCTCGACGAGCGCCTCGGCAAGGTGCACTTCTGGCTGCTGTTCCCGGGGTTCCAGCTGACGTTTCTTGTGCAGCACTGGCTCGGTGCGGAGGGCATGCCCCGCCGGTACGCCGACTATCTGCGGGCCGACGGATTCACGCTCCTGAACACCGTCTCGTCGGTGGGCGCGTTCCTGCTCGGCGTCTCCACGCTGCCGTTCCTGTACAACGTCTGGCGTACCGCCCACCGAGGGAAGCGGGTCGAGGAGGACGACCCGTGGGGGTTCGGGCGCGGCCTGGAGTGGGCCACCTCCTGCCCGCCGCCCCGGCACAACTTCGTGGCGCTGCCCCGGGTGCGGTCGGAGTCGCCGGCGTTCGACCTGCACCATCCGGACATCGTGCGGCAGGCGGAGCGGGAGGGGCTGCGGTGAAGGTCGAGGCACTGCTCTTCGGTGGCGTGGCCGTCTTCTTCGGCGCCGCCGCCGCGCTCTACGCGGTGTGGTCGCACGCCGATCCGGCGGGTACGGCGGCGCTGATCGTGGCGTTCGGGATGGCCTCGGTGGTGTCGTTCTTCTGCACCACGAACTACGTGCGGCACGGCCCCCGTCCGCAGGACCGCAGGGAGGCGGAGGTGGCGGACTCCGCCGGGCCGGTGGAGTTCTTCCCGCCGCACAGCCCGTGGCCGGTCGTGACCGCCCTCGGGTTCGCCGTCACGGCGGTGGGGGTGGTGTTCGGGCTGTGGCTGTTCCTCATCGGGTTCGGCGTTCTGGCTCGGGGTGTGGCCGGGCTGGTGTTCCAGTATGTGAACCTCGGGGTTGATCAGGAGGACTGAGCGGCCGGCGTGGGGCGCCCGGCCGGAACGAGGTCAGCGGGCGGTGGTCGCTCTCGTAGCCGCCGGCCAGGGTCTGCTGTACCTGCCCGGTCTCCTCGCCCTCGGTCAGCCGCTCCTGCTCCGCGTGCAGCAGGGCGCGGCACAGCGCGCGGGTGAGGAAGAGGGCGACGACCGGGGCCACGATCAGAGCGACCCGGAAGATCCAGGTCAGGGCGTTCACCGAGATCCGGAAGGACTGGGCGATGACGTCGTTGCCGCCGGCCAGCACCAGCACCCCGTAGAAGGTCACGCCCGCCACGCCGAGACCGGTCCGCACGGGCCGTTCCCGGGGCCGGTCGCAGAAGTGCTGTTCCTGCCGCCACTCCCCCGTCAGCCGCTGCTCGACGAAAGGGTAGGCGTACAGGACGGCGAAGAGCAGCGCGGGCAGGACGACGGCCGGCAGCAGGACGTTCCACATCAGGGTGTGCCCGGCGAAGTTCGTCTCCCAGGCCGGGACGAGGCGCAGCGAGCCCTCCAGGAAGCCGACGTACCAGTCCGGCTGCGAGCCGGTGGAGACCTGGTCGGGCCGGTAGGGGCCGTACACCCAGACCGGGTTGATCTGGGCGACCCCGGCCAGCAGCGTCAGCACACCCGCGACGGCGCAGGACAGGCCGAGGGAGGAGGCGGTGAACTGGGGGTAGAGGGGCTTGCCGACGGCATTGGTGTTCTTGTGGCCCGGGCCGCGCCAATGAGTGTGCTTCAGGTAGAAGACCAGGATCAGGTGGACGGTGACCAGGGCGATCAGCGCGCCCGGCAGCAGCAGGATGTGCAGGCTGTAGAGCCTGGGGACGATGTCGTGGCCGGGGAACTCGGAGCCGAACGCGAACATGCCCACGTACGTGCCGACCACGGGGATCGAGAGCATGATGCCCTGGGCGATCCGCAGCCCGGTGCCGGAGAGCAGGTCGTCCGGGAGCGAGTAGCCGGCGAAGCCCTCGGCCAGGGCGAGTGCGAAGAGCGTGACACCGATGACCCAGTTCATCTCCCGGGGCCTGCGGAAGGCGCCGGTGAAGAAGATCCGCAGCAGGTGCACGCCGATCGCGGCGACGAAGACGAGAGCGGCCCAGTGGTGGGCCTGCCGCATGAGCAGTCCGCCGCGCACGTCGAAGCTGATGCGGAGGGTGGAGTCGAAGGCTCCCGAGACGAGCTGCCCGCGCAGGGGGAGATACGGCCCCTGGTACACGACCTCCTGCATCTCGGGTTTGAAGAAGAACGTCAGCCACACGCCCGTCAGCACCAGGACGATCAGGCTGTAGAGGGCGATCTCCCCCAGCAGGAACGACCAGTGGTCGGGGAAGGCCTTGCGCATCAGCTGACCGGCCCCGTCGTGGACGGGCAGCCGGGCGTCGACCGCGTCCGCGAGCCTCTCCCCCGCCGCACCTGGCTCAGGCTTCACCCGACGCCCTCCTCCCGACGGCCTGCCGCCGCGCTCTCGCCATCCCTTGCCCGACAGGCGCGAGGCGAGTACCCGGCCGACGCGAAACACTCGCGCGGCCGGGCGGCTGCACCCGATCGGCTGAGGGCGCCGTGGCCTCACGCGTGCCGACGGCGCCGTGGCCTCACGCGTGCCGAGGACGCCGTGGCCTCACGTGTAGGGCCGGGCCGCGCCGATGTCGCCGAGGGCGGATTTCTCGTCGCGCTCGATCGCGAGGTCGCCCAGGGAGAGGATGCCGACCGGCCGGTCGCCCTCGACGGCCGGGAGCCGCCGTACGGCGTGCTCGCGCATCAGCAGAATCTGCTGGGGCAGGCGATGACCGCATCGGCGGCCTCGGCAGGCACCGCCGGCACGGGTTCCCCTGCCTGGTGAGCCGGCGGACGATGACGATCCTCACCAGCCGCCTCGGTCCAACGCCCCTGCACGGCGCGTCCGCACTCGGTCACACCGAGGCCCAGCACCTCGGCTCGCTCCGCCCCGAGCACCCGTCCCAGAGCACGCCCGTGCGGCTCGCTCTCACGGCCCAAACTGCTCTGCGCTACCCCCTGGCTGACGGAACCCGCCTTGCCGCAGCTCGTTGAGCGGTGCTGTGGACTGCGAACTGCGTGTGGTGAAGGAACGCGACGGCGGCGTCGTCCGTCGCGTCCGGTTGATCGACGCTTCCGGTTCCGAGGTCGGCCGGGTCTGCCGGTTTCTGGGGCATCTCAGTGATCGGAGGCTGTCACCGAACACTTGGTGCGCTTACGCCTACGACCTGAAGTACCCGTTCACGTTCCTGGCTCGGGAGGGTCTGGAATGGCGGGAGTTCCGGGCGCCGTATGCGGTGCGGCTGCTGGGCTGAGTCCGTAGCCGGCCCTACTCAGCGTCCTGTGCCTCGATCAGGTCGAGGTCGCGGACGCAGAAGCCGTGGTGCTCGAAGGTCTCATTGAGCACCGTGCCGAGGCACTGCCGCACCAAGCGGCCCCGGGCGTACGGCGGCCAGACATCGTCGTCGGGCACCGGCGCTCGCGCTGCGAGCTGCCCAGCGGTGACCTCGTCGAGCCAGGCCTCGAGCTCGGCGGCCTGTGCGACACGCACGCTCACGATCTCGTCGAGGGCCGGATCGAGCGAGAGGTCAAGCCCGTGCGCTCCACGGTAGGGCTCGACAGTCGTCCCGATGCCCATCGGCGTGAACAGCTCCGTCGACCCCAGGCAGCAGCGGCGGAACCACGAGTCGTGGACGAAGACCAGGTGGCGCATCGTCTGCACCGCCGACCACTCGTCGTTCACGCTGCGGCGCTCGATGCCGGGCGTACGGCGGATTCGCTCGATCGTGGCGGCCCAGCCGGCATGGAGCTGACGCGATGCCTCGCGCAGATCGGCAGGGTCCTCGGAGCGGATCAGCACCCGCACCGGATGACGCCGGTCGAGCTCTGCCTCGACGTACTCGGTGACCTCGACACCGTTCACCACGAGGTTGGTGATGAGCCCGTCGATCACGGCATCCTGCATGACGACGCCGATCAGGCGCGCCCCGGTCAGATCGCACTCGCGGAACTCCGCACCGTGCAGATCCGCGTCAACATACCGCGTCATGCTCCGCATATTAGGTCCGAGCACCGACAAGCCGGCATCCCCGGCTTGATTTTCTTACCCGGACCGTAGACCTGCCGTCCGGACGGACGCGGCGGAAGGTGTAGGTGTGACCGACCTCGTCCGAGAGCGTCCGGCCGTCCAGGTTCACCGCCCGGCGGGTGGTGCTGGTGACGTCCACCCACTCACTGTTCAGGGACCGGTTGGAGCGGTCGTCACGTCCCGGAGAGTCGTACTGCACGTTGCTGATGACCACGTCGTGGTGCGGGCGGGCCGGGTGCTGGCCGGCAGCCGCAGCGGGCAGCGCCAGCGCACCCACGGCAGCGGCGGCGGTCAGACGACGGGCGGTCACAGAAACGTACACGAGGTCCCCCTTCTCGGGGAAGTGCCCGTCCAGGGAGGTAGCAAGCGCCCGCTGCCTGGCACGCGGACAGTGCTCCTGGCTGACCAGCCGGTCCGCCAGGACCACCAGCCCCGCCACCAGCACCGCCGCCGGCGCTTCCACGCGCTCCGCAGGCTCCGGGGAACCCGGCGGTCGGCGAGGCTCGCCAGCCGGCGCGCGGCGTGGCCGTGCGCCTGCCGGAGCGCCATCTCGCGCGCGTCCATACCTTCGGACTATGGGACAGTCCGCTGCGCAAGCCGCGCCCGCGTGCGACGGCGTCAGCGGTCGTCGCCCGGGAGGCCGCCACCCCGGATCGCGCCCGGTCGTGTCCTGGTGAGCCGGGCGGGCCTCCATCGCGGGCCCGATAACCGCAATCGAATCACATCGGTCGCCACAGCCGTCCTCGCCCCTGAGCGGCAACGCCGAGAAAGCCCAGAGCACCATGGAAAGGGAGTGCCACCACTGAACAGCCACCGGTGGCTGGCGGCACCCAATATGACCAACGAGGTATCACCTGATTCGGATACCTGCGACATGAGTGACGGGTTTGTCAATTGATGGCCTGAGCGAACTCGCCTCGCCGATAGCGCGGGTATTCATCTTGAATGGGCGAAACGCGGTCGACAGGGGCGCGGCAGCGGTATTGCCCGCTGGACCTGCCTCCACCGAGGCCACCGCCGCCCAGGAGCCATCCCCACAACCCGGTCGTGGGGGTCCGACACATTGGTGTCGTGGGCACTGTGTGCCAGGCGAAGGTTCTTCCACGGGAGGGGGGTGGTCGGCAGGCTCGAGGTGTCGACCACTGCGGGTCGCCTCCGTCGAGCCCCTCCGGGAGAGACCAAAATGGACATCCGGCAACTCCGAACATTTCACCGCGTGGCCGCGCTGGGGAGCTTCACCCGGGCCGCGGCCGAACTGAACTACGCGCAGTCCTCGGTGACTGCGCAGATCCAGAGTCTTGAAGTGTCCCTGGGGGGCGAGCTGTTCGAGCGGTTCGGGGGCAAGGTGAAGCTGACCCCCGCGGGGACGCGACTGCTGCCCTACGCCGGGCAGATGCTGGCCCTGGCGGACGAGGCGCGAGGCGCTGCGTCTCCGGACGCGCAGCCCGAGGGTGTGCTGACCATCGGCACGATGGAGAGCATCACCTCCTACCGGATGCCGCCGGTGCTGGAGTTCTTCCACCACCGCTACCCCCGGCTGCAGATCGCGCTGCGACCGAGTCTGTGCGCGGAGACGCTGCACTCGCTGCGTCAGGGGCTGTTCGACGCCGGCTTCCTGATGGAGGCCGAGACGCAGCACTCCGGGGTGCACAGCGAGGTTCTCGGCGTGGAGCGGCTCGTCGTGGTGGCATCGCCGGGGCATCGGCTCGCCGGGGCGTCGAAGGTGGAGACCGACGATCTGCGGCAGGAGTCGGTGCTGGCCCCGGAGGCGGGGTGCGCCTACCGGGAGCTGCTGGAGGCGGAGCTCAACGACGGCACGGGCGAGCCGGTGCCTTTTCTGGAGTTCGGCAACATCGAGGCCATCAAGCGTGGTGTCGGCGCCGGCCTCGGGATCAGTCTGCTGCCGCGGATGGCGGTCGGCCAGGAGCTGTCGGCCGGGACGCTGGTGCCGCTGGCGTGGGAGCCGCCCTTCGAGCTGTTCACGCAGCTGGCCTGGCGCAAGGGGGCGCAGCTGTCACGGGAGCGGCGCGTGTTCGTGGAGCAGGTCATCGACTTCCTGAGCCGGGAGTACCAGGAGTCCTGAACGGCATCCGCAAAACGGGGAACTGTCGGGATTCCATGAGCGGCCTGCATGCTGCACATGAATGTATTGGCTTTATCGATCGATGGAGTCGATAAAGGCCATCTGTAAAGCCGAATGGGATTTGTGGACTTCCAGGTCGGACGGCATGAAGAATGTTTTGCAGTCCCAGTAATCGGCAAGGAGAGGTTTTATGTCACAGGTCATGCTCCCGGCTAAGCGGTTTGTCGTGTCGAGCGTGTCGTCCGACGCCCACATGTGGAATCTGGTTTTCCTGCAGCTGATGCTGGAGGAGCAGGGCGCCCAGGTCACCAATCTCGGCGCTTGTGTGCCCGACGACCTCATCATCGAAGAATGCCGAAGGTCGCGGCCGGACGCGCTCATCATCAGCACGGTCAACGGACATGGCCACCTCGACGGCCTCCGGCTCATCCGCCGTATCCGCAGTGAGCCGGACCTGATGGACCTGCATGTGGTGATCGGCGGGAAGCTCGGGGTGCGGGGAGCGGAGAACATCGTGTTCGCCGAGGAGCTGGCGCTCAGCGGGTTCGACGCGGTGTTCGAGGCGGACGGCGGGATCGAGGCCTTCCAGGAGTTCCTGGGCTCGCTCGACAGTGCCGAGCGCCCCGCGCTGGAGTCGGCGAGGGCAGCCGCATGAGCAGTCCCGCTAGGACTTCCGAGCGGTACGCGCCCCAGATCGCTCCCAGCGGACGATTCTCGCGTCACGTCCGAGGGGCGCATGCCCGGGGCCGGCTGGTGGTGCAGCCTCGGATGGGGTTCGCGGATCTGGCCACCATGCGTGAAGGGCTGCTGGGCGTGAGAGGCGCCGAAGCCACGGCGATCGGCACGATCACCCTGGACAGCTACACGCGTGTCAACGACCATGACTCCGCCCGTCAGGCCCTGCGTACGGGAGCCGAGCTGAACGGGTTCCCGTTGGTAGCCCATGGTCCTGATGCCACCCGGCAGCTGCTGGGTTCGGTGTCGGGGCCGGACTTCCCGGTGCAGGTGCGCCATGGTTCGGCATTGCCGTACCCGCTGTTCCGGGCGATGGTCGAGGCCGGCGTGGATGCCACCGAGGGCGGGCCGGTGTCGTACTGCCTGCCTTACAGCCGGGCGCCGATCAGTGAGGCGGTCAAGGCCTGGGCACAGTGCTGCGAGCTGATCGCGGAGCAGCCCGATCCGATGCATCTGGAGAGCTTCGGCGGTTGCATGCTGGGGCAGTTGTGTCCGCCCAGTCTGCTGGTGGCTCTCAGTGTGCTGGAGGCGTTGTTCTTCCGGGAGCACGGACTGAGCGACATCTCGTTGAGTTATGCGCAGCAGACCCATCCGGGGCAGGACATGGAGGCGATCGCCGCGCTGCGGCGGCTGGCCGGCGAACGGCTGGCGCAGGCCGACTGGCATGTCGTGCTCTACACCTTCATGGGGGTCTTCCCCCGTACGTCGGTGGGTTCGTACCGGATTCTCGAGGAGAGTGTGCGGCTTGCCGCGCGCACCGGCAGCGAGCGGCTGATCGTGAAGACGCCGGCGGAGGCGCACCGCATCCCGACGATCACCGAGAACGTCGACGCGCTGGAGTTCGCGGCGTCCATCGCTCGGGACGAGGCGGAGCGTCCGCCGGAGGTCGTGGCGACCGACTCGGGGATCTACGAGGAGGCGCGGCTGCTGGTGGACAGCACGCTGGAGATGGCGCCGACGGTCGGCGAGGCGTTGGTGCGGGCCTTTGGCCGAGGTCATCTGGATGTGCCGTACTGCCTGCATCAGGACAACGCCAACAAGTCCCGGGCCTACGTCGATCCGGCGGGGATGCTGCAGTGGGCGGAGCCGGGGCGGATGCCGCTACGTGTGGAACGTGGCGCCTCGGCGCGGCCGGTCAGCGCGAGGGGCCTGCTGACGATGCTCGGCTTCAACGAGCGGCGTTTCGACCGTGAGCAGTTGACCCAGGGTCATCTGCGGGGGTTGCAGTACGCGGCGACCGAGAGGCGAAGGAGTCTGTCGTGATGCCGCCCACCGGTGACGCTTCCCGGACCGGTCTGCCTTCCCTGGCACTGCGCCAAGTCCGCCGCCTGCGGATCCGTGCCCTCGACAGTCTCGCCCGGAGTGTCCGTTCTCAACCGAGGAGCATCCTGTGACCATCACTCCCACTCTTGATGCGGTACGGGAGCGCGGTGCGCTGCGTGCCGTGGTGAGCCGCGGCATTCGTGGGTTGTCGCTGTGCGGTGACGACGGCCGCTGGCGCGGGCTCGACACCGACGTCGCCCGGGCCGTGGCGGCCGCCACCGTGGGTGACGGTGAGGCGGTCGAATGGGTTTCCTCCGATCCCGTGGACCGGTTGACGCGGCTCGTCGCGGGCGATGCGGAACTGACCGTGTCCAATGTGAGCTGGACCCTGGGCCGCGAGGCGTCCCTGCCGGTGCTGTTCACCGGGGTCACCTGCTACGACGGTGAAGGATTCCTCGTCCGCGCCGACAGCGGCGTGACCCGGCCCGAGCAGCTGGCGGGGCGGCGGGTGGCCGTGCAGGCGGGTACGACCAGCGCGGCCAACCTGGCGGCCTGGTTCGGCGGTCGGGGCCTGGCCGTCGAGCCGGTCGCCCATGCGACGCCGGCCGAGACGCTCGCGGCGTACGCGGCCGGTGAGTGTGCCGCGTATGTCCTGGACCGGGTCGCCCTGGCCGGAGAGCGGGCCGCGCTCGACGACCCGGCGGCGCACCGGATCCTCGACGAGGCGATCTCCCGCGAGCCGATGGCGGCTGCCGTGCGCGACGGTGATCCGGCGTGGTTCCGTCTGTGCCGGTGGGTGCTTCAGCTGCTGGTCTCCGCCGAGCAGCAGGTCCTCGAGGTGGGCGAGCGGGACAAGGCGCTCGCGCAGGCCGCTGAGATGGCGGGCGTCCATGGGCCGGCGGTCGGCCTCGACCAGGACTGGGCGGCCCGCGTCCTGGCCACCGTCGGCACCTACGCAGACGTCTACGACCGCAACCTCGGGCCGGCCACGGGTCTGGCCGTGCCGCGAGGGCTCAACGAACTGTTCACGCGAGGCGGTCTGCAGTATGCCGTCCCCCTCCACTGACCCATCCCCCCCTTCCCCTTGGAAAGGCATCTCACCATGAGTACTGACACCCGGTCGGCGGGCACGGAGACGAAGGGAGCGATCGAGCTGACCCTCGCCATGGTGCTCTCCGGCACCATCGGCGTCTTCGTCATCGAGTCCGGCGCGTCCCCCTTCAACGTGGTCTTCTTCCGCTGCCTGTTCGGCACGGCCACGCTCGGCCTCTATTGCCTGGTGCGCGGCTTCTTCAAGAACCACGGCTTCACCCCGAAGAAGCTCGGGCTGGCCGCACTGGGCGGTGTTTTCATCGTCTTCAACTGGGCGTTCCTCTTCAAGTCCTACAAGGACACGTCGATCTCGGTGGCGACCGTCGTCTACCACACGCAGCCGTTCTACGTGATGCTGCTGGGCGCTGTGCTCTTCCGCGACAAGCTCACGGCTGCCAAGTTCGGCTGGCTGGGGGTCGCGTTCATCGGCCTGATCCTGGTGGCGGGGGTGTCCGCGGCCGACCTGACGGGCGGCGGGGACAGCGCCTATGTGACGGGGCTGGGGTACGCGCTGCTGGCGGCGGTGTTCTACGGGATCTCGACGGTCATCACCAAGCGGGTCACCGGGGTACGGCCGCACCTGGTCGCGCTGGTGCAGCTGGTGCTGGGCATCTTCCTGCTGCTGCCGTTCACCCAGCTGAGCGAGATGAAGGGGCTCGGCGGCGACTGGGGCTGGCTGGTGGGCCTCGGCGTCATCCACACCTGCGTGATGTACGTCCTCATGTACTCCGCGTACCAGAAGCTGCCGACCCCGAAGATCGCCGTCCTGGCGTTCGTGTACCCGGCGGTCGCGATGCTCATGGACTGGGCGGTGTACGGGCACAGCGTGAGTCTGCTGCAGGCTCTGGGCATTCCGCTGATCGTGGCGGCGAGCCTGGGCATCAACCTCGGCTGGTCCTTCGCCGGGCGCCGGGCGCCTGTCGCGCCCACCGAGGAGCCCGCACCGGCCGCCGGTGCGGTGGCCGCGTCCAAGACCGAGATCAAGACCGGAGGCACTCGATGACCCTCGTGACCGACCCCGCTGCCCCGCGGATCGCGATCGTCGGCGCCACCGGCGCCGTGGGCAACACCCTGATCGAGCTGATCGAGCAGCGGGGTCTGCGCTACCGCGACATCCGGTTGGTGGCGTCGGCGCGCTCGGCCGGCACGGAGTTGAGCGTGGACGGCGTGGCCCATCCGGTGCACGCGGTGGAGGAGTTCGACTTCGCCGGTGTCGACCTGGCGTTCTTCTCCGCCGGCACCGAGGCCAGTGAGCAGTGGGTGCCCAAGGCCACCGCGGCCGGCGCCATCGTCATCGACAACACGATCGCCTTCCGCATGGACCCGGACACCCCGCTGGTGGTACCGCAGGTCAACGCCCATGAGCTGGACACCCGTCCGAAGTCGGGCGTGATCGCCAATCCGAACTGCTCGACGATTCCGCTGGTGCGGCTGCTGCGGGGCGTCGAACGGCGTTACGGCGTACGCCAGGCCGTGGTCAGCACCTATCAGGCGGCTTCGGGGCTGGGGCATCCCGGTGTCGAGGAACTGATGAACGCCAGCCGCGCGACGCTGGAGCATCCCGGGGAGGTGTATCCCAGCAAGGAGTTCTCGCCGTCGCTCGCCTTCAACGTCATTCCGAAGATCGACCGTTTCCTGGACTCCGGCTTTACGCTGGAGGAGCAGAAGATGCTCCAGGAGTCCCGCAAGATCCTCGGCATCCCTCATCTGGACGTGACCACCACGTGTGTGCGGGTACCGGTCGTCAACGGCCATTCGGAGGCCGTGTGGATCGAGACGCAGGGTGTCGTGGACCGGGCCGAGCTGGTCGAGTTGCTCGCCGCGCTGCCCGAGGTGACGGTGCACGACCGTCAGTCGCAGCATGAGTTCCCCACTCCCGCCACGATCGACGATCCGTACCGGGTGCACGTCGGGCGGGTCCGGGTGAACCCGAACAACCCGCGCGCCTTCTGGCTGTGGCTGGTCGCCGACAACCTCACCATCGGTGCGGCGCTGAACGCGATCCAGATCGCCGAGGAGCTCATAGCCCGGGGGACCCTGTGACGCGACCGCCGCTGGACTCCTCGCAGCGGCCGCCGGCGGTGGTGAAGTTCGGGGGTTCCAGTTTCCGGACCCTGGCCGCGTACGGGCAACTTGCCGAGGCGCTGTCCCGGCGGGTCGAGGAGGAGAACACCCGCCTGGTGGTCGTGGTGAGCGGCCAGCCCGGTGAGACGGAGCAGTTCCGGGACCGGCTGAGCAAGGTGAATCCGCATCCCGAGGACGAGACCGTCGCGGGTCTGCTGACCCTGGCCGACACGGTGGGCGCGCAGTTGCTGGCGACTGCCCTGCACCGGGAGGGCCGTACCTCCACGGTGCTGGCGGGGCACCAGCTGGGGCTCACCACCGACTCGTCGTTCATGTGGGCGCGCTTGGAGCACACCGATCCGGAGCCGCTGCGCTCGGCCGTGCGTGAGCACGACGTGGTGGTGGTGCCGGGTGGCCAGGCCGCCGACAAGGAGGGCCGGCCGACCTGGCTGGGCAAGAACAGTTCGGATCTGTCGGCGGTGGCCGTCGCGGCGGCTGTCGGTTCGCCGCGCTGCGAGATCCATTCGGACGTCGACGGCATCTACAGCTCCGACCCGCACCTGATCACCGGCGCGCGGCTGCTGAGCGAGGTCTCGTACAACACGGCGGCGCTGATGTCCTTGTACGGCGCGAAGGTGCTGCACCGTCGGGCCGTGCGGTTGGCGCAGCGCAACCGGATCGAGATCGTCTGTCGTTACAACAGGCCGCCGTTTCCCGCGGGTTCGGTCATCGGCAGTGCCGGTTCCTCGGTGGCCGCGGTGGTGCTCAACCAGCGTTCGGCGGCTCTGCGGTACGAGACGGAGGAGCTCGCCGACCGCGCGTACACGGCCTTCCACGGCGCCAACATCGATGTCGTACGTCTGACCGCGGGGCCGCTGGTCGCGGTCACCGGAGGGTTCGTGGACCTTCCCGAGTTCCAGCGGCGCAACGGTCTGGCGCCCGGCGAGTACGCGGGGGTGCCGGTGACCGCGGTGCGCGGCAGCCAGGTGGTGACCCAGCTGGCGGCCGACGAGGAGGACGCGCTGCATCTGACGCAGCGTCTGCACGATCACGTGAACCGTCCCGGCGCGGGCACCGATCCGAACGCGCCACTGCTCGAGCTGCAAGGAGTGTGAACCACATGACCGCCACCACCGACCACGGAGTGCCCGCCACGGCCGGCGTCGCCATGCCGACCTTCAGTGAGATCGCCCTGCCCGACGCGGTACGGGACGCGCTCGGCGAACAGCTGCGCGGCCTGCCGGATCCGAACATCGACATCGACCGCTCGTCCGCCCGGCTGCTGCAGATCTTCGCGACGCTGCCGACCGACCTGCTGCAACAGGTCATGGACTTCGGCCGGCACATCGACACGCCAGGTGTCAGCCTCGTCAGCAACCTCCCGGTGGATCCGGTGATGCCGGACACACCGTCCGACGGCGGGCCCAGCACCGAGAAGCGGTCGTTCGTCGCCGAGGGGGTGCTGCTCGGGCTGAGCGGTCTGCTCGGGGAGCCGATGGGGGTGCTGACGGAGAAGGCGGGGCAGCTGATCCACGACGTCATCCCCGTCGCGGGGGGTTCACGGACCCAGACGAACCAGGGTTCGGAGGTCTTCCTCAATTTCCACAGCGACATCATGTACGACGTGATCGGCCGCTACGACGTCGCCAACCCCGACTTCCTGGTGCTGTCCTGCCTGCGTGCCGACCACGAGGGCATCGCCGGCACCTACTACGCCGATGCCCGCGACGTGTCGGCGGCGCTCGCCCCCGAGGTCCTGGAGACGCTGCGCAGTCCGCTGTTCCGGCTCAACGCCCCGGGCAGCTACGTCCGTGACGTCGCCGGCGGCCTGGATGTGCTGTCGGAACCGGTGCCGCTGATCAGCGGTCACACCGACTATCCCGAGATCGCGATCTCCGCCAACGGGGTGCACCCGCTGACCAGCGGCGCCCGCGCGGCGATGGACACCCTGCAGACGGTGTGCGGCGAGGTCGCGCACAGTGTCCGGTTGCGTCCCGGGCAGGCGCTGCTGATCAACAACCGCAAGGGGGTGCACGCGCGGTCCACGTTCACCGCCCGCTACGACGGCGCGGACCGCTGGCTGCAGCGGACCTACGTGCGCCGCAGCCTGTGGAACGTGCGCTACCGGGTCACCGAGGACAACCGCCGGGTGCACTACTGACCGGCCGCCCCACGCCATCGCACCGATCCGGTGGCGCGCCGGGCTCCCCTGAGAACCCCGTGTCACGCCGAGCGACCCTCGGCGCGGCACGGGGTTTTCGCGTGCCCGGGTCCGCCATCGGCCGGCGGGGCTCGTGCGCCCCCGTGGTCGGCGGCCGGGGCGGGCCACGGTCCTCGCGAGGGCACCGAATGGCCTGGACCGGTCAGGCCCCTCGTGGCCAGCCGCAGGCCGGTGCCTGCGGGGTCCACGCGCCCGATGATCGACGTGTCGGCAGCAACCCGCAACGACGTGAGGGAGACCATGGGCAGGACCTTGGCGCAGAAGACGTGGGACGCCCATGTCGTGCGGCGCTCCAGTGGCGGCGACGATCTGATGTACATCGATCTGCAGCTGCTGCACGAGGTGAACACGCCCCAGGCGTTCGACCGGCTGCGTGCGGCGGGCCGTACCGTGCGCCGGCCGGACCTGACGGTGGGCACCGAGGACCACAACACGCCGACGCTGGCTCTGGACCGGGTCATCAAGGACCGTGAGGGCCGCCGGCAGGCGGAGCTGATGCGCTCCAACTGTGCCGAGTTCGGGATTCCGCTGCACCGCTTCGGGGACCGGGACCAGGGCATCGTGCATGTCATCGCGCCCGAGCTGGGTCTGGTGCGGCCGGGGATGACGATCGTGTGCTGCGACTCGCACACCACCACTCTCGGCGCCTTCGGTGCTCTGGCGTTCGGCATCGGGTCCAGTCAGGTCGAGCACGTGCTGGCCACCCAGACGCTGCCGATGCGGCCGCCGAAGCAGATGTCCGTGACCGTGGACAGCGTCCTTCCGGCGGGGGTGAGCGCCAAGGACCTGGTGCTCGCGCTGATCGCCCAGGTGGGCACGGCCGGCGGGCAGGGGCACGTCATCGAATACCGCGGTGAGGGTGTGCGGGCGCTGTCGATGGAAGCGCGGATGACGCTGTGCAACATGTCGGTGGAGGCCGGGTCGCGTGCCGGGATGGTCGCCCCGGACGAGACGACCTTCGCCTACCTTGCCCGCTGCCCGGGGATGCCGCGCGGCGCCGACTGGGAGCGCGAGGTCGCCCACTGGCGCAGCCTGGCCGGTGACGACGACGCCGTCTTCGACAAGGCCGTCACCCTGGACGCGCGCACCCTGAGTCCGCATGTGTCGTGGGGCACCAATCCCGCGCAGAGCGTTCCGCTGGACGGACGGGTGCCCGCGCCCGCCGACTTCGCCCCGGGCGCGCAGCGCGACGCGGCGGAACGCGCGCTGGCCTACATGGATCTGACGCCGGGGACGGCGCTGCGGGACGTCGCGGTGGACACCGTCTTCCTCGGGTCGTGCACCAACAGCCGCATCGAGGATCTGCGGGCCGCCGCGGACGTGCTGCGAGGCCGCAAGGTCGCGGACGGCCTGCACATGATGATCGTGCCCGGGTCGGCGCGGGTGCGGCGACAGGCCGTCGAAGAAGGCCTGGACCGGGTGTTCGCGGAGGCGGGCGCCGACTTCCGGGCGGGCGCGGGCTGTTCGATGTGCGCGGCTCTCAACGAGGACCGGCTGCTGCCGGGGCAGCGCGCCGCCTCGACCAACAACCGCAACTTCGAGGGCCGGCAGGGCCGCGGATCGCGCACCCACATCGTGTCGCCGGCGGTGGCCGCGGCCACCGCGGTCACCGGATGCCTGTCCTCGCCCGCCGATCTGTGAGACGAAAGGCCCGTCATGGAGAAGTTCACCGTGCACACCGGTACGGCCGTCCCGTTGCGCCGCACCGACGTCGACACCGACCAGATCATTCCCGTGCGGTTCTGTGCGAGCACCCGCCGCACCGGGCACGCGGACGCGCTGTTCGCCGACTGGCGGGCCGAGCCCGGCTTCGTCCTGGACCGGCCCGAGCGGGCGGGCGCCAGTGTCCTGGTGGCCGGTCAGGACTTCGGCACGGGTTCGTCGCGCGAGTACGCGGTATGGGCTTTGCAGGACTTCGGATTCCGGGCCGTCCTCGCCCCTCGCTTCGGTGACATCTTCCGCGGCAACGCGCTGATGAACGGCCTGCTCGCGGTCGTCGTCCCGGCCGAGGTGGTGGAGCGGCTGTGGGAGCTGACGGAGGGTGATCCGCAGGTCGCGGTCACGGTCGACCTGGAGCGCCGGGAAGTGCGGTGCGCCGGTCTCGTCCAGGCCTTCGACATCGACCCGGACGTCCGGTCCAGGCTGCTGGGCGGCCTCGACGGCATCGCCGACACCCTGCGGTACGAGGCGGAGATCGCCCGCTACGAGGCCGGGCGCCGCCCCGCGCTGCCGGCGACGCGCGCTCCTGTGACGGTGGCGTCGTGAAGCTCAACCAGTGCGCCGCGTTCGTCGCGATCGCCGACACCGGCACCTTCACCAACGCCGCCCGTGCGCTGGGCGTCAGTCAGTCCGCCGTCAGTCACGCCATCGCCGGTCTGGAGACCGAGCTGGGGGTGACCCTGATGGTGCGGGACCGCTCCGGTGTGGAGCTCACCGATGCCGGGCGCCGTGCCCTGGAGCCCGCGCGGGGGGTGGTGGCGCAGGTGGACCGGGTGCGGCGGGCGGTGCGCGGAACGGACGCCGAACCCGAGGGCACCTTGCGGATAGGCACCAGTCAGAGCTTCGCGGCACGGCTGCTTCCGGCGTTGCTGTCCGAGCTGCATATGCGCTATCCGCGGCTGCGGATCGAGCTGCGGGAGGGCGGCGACGCGCAGATCGCCCAGTGGCTGCGCGGACGTGGCGTCGATCTGGGCATCGTGTCGCTGCCCAAGCGGGGTCTGGTCACGGCGCCGCTGTTGCAGGACGAGATGTTCGCGGTGCTTCCGGAGCACCATCCACTGGCCGCCCAGCGGGAGTTGCGCATCGGTGAGCTGGCCGGAGAGCCGTTTCTGATGCCGGTCGGCGGGGTCGAGACGATGGTGCGTGCCGCGTTCCGTACGGCTGGCCTCGAGCCCGAGGTCAGCCATCAGGTGCGGGACATCAACGCGCTGCTCGCGATGGTCGCCGCCGGGCTCGGCATGACGGTCATTCCCTGGCTGGCCCTGCCGCCGGCACTGCCGGAGGTGCGGCTGGTGCCGCTGTCCCCGGCGGTCGTGCGGCATCTGGGCATCGGTACGCGTCCGGGCGTCGAGGGGTCCCCGGTGGTGGGGGCCTTCGTGCACGCGGCCCGGTCCCTGGCGCTGCGCAGTGACTGGAGGAGGCTTCCCGTTGCTGTGTAGCCGGGGTGCCCGTAGGAGGCGGTCTTCTGGGCCGACGGGCCGGGGGTCAGGTCACGAGGCGGGTCGGCGCGTGCCGGACGCCGAGCACGGTGCAGCCGGTCTCCGTGCTGACCTGGTGGACGCTGCCGGGCTGCTCGATGACGAGGTCGCCGGGGCGGTAGCGGTCGCCGTTGTCGTTGAGGAGCTCCCCCTCCAGGACGAGAATGAGCTCGTAGCCGAGGTGTTCGTGCAGGTCGCCGTGGGCGCCGGGGGCCATGCGGGTGATCATCGCGGCGCCCGGGTCGGCGCCGTCGGTCAGGTAGAGGCGGTGCAGGTCGACGCCGACGCGACCGGGTTCCTCCCAGCGCTCCCAGGGCAGGGCGTCCAGCCCGACGGGGTCGAAGATGTCGCGCAGGACGGTCACTTGGCGTTTCTGGGGCGAGGCGGTGGGGGCGGCGGGGCGGGTGACGACGGACATCGGTGTGCTCGCTTTCCGGGGGCGGGGCGTGGGACAGGGGCTGGTTCGTCGTGCGGGTCAGCCGGTTCGGGCCGGGAGCGGGGGCGTGGGAGCCATGGCCGGCGCGGTGACGTCCGCGGCGATGGCGTCCGCGTTCTGGACGAAGTCCGTCCAGAAGCCGGGTCTGCTGCTGCCGCCCTGCATGAACCAGCGGGTGTGCTCGCTGGGGATGCCGAGGACGTACAGGCCGCGGTCGGGCCGGCCGGTGTGGTCCACGGGGTGGAAGGGGGCGCCGGTCACGGCGACGCCGCCGGTGTCGAAGCGGTCTCCGTCCGTGCCGTGGTTGACGTACGACGTCCAGATGCCCTTGTCGCGCAGGCTGCGCGTGAGGGGGTGGGGGTCGAGACGTATGTCGGGCGTGGGGACGCGGGCGTCGACGACGGTGTCCACAAGGACCTCGGAGCCGCCCACGTAGGGCGAGTGGACCGCGAAGCGTCCCGAGGGGTGCGGGCGGATGCGGGTGTCGGGGCCGGCCACGCGCAGGACGCCGCAGCGCAGCAGGGCGTCGACCTGCCGCAGCCGCCTGCGCGGTGGCCCCGCGGCGAGGAAGGAGCTGCGCGGGACGTACCAGCCGAGGAACTCCTCTCGGTGCGAGACGGGAGTCAGGCCCGCGAAGTCGACGAGCGAGCGGATCACGGCACGGGAGTCGCGGATGACGTCGAGGGCGGCCTTGAGCGGGTCGTCGACGTTGCCGGCGTCGGCGTGCACCAGGTCCTGGGCCACCGCGTCGGTCAGGGCCCGGGTGAACTCCTCGGGTCCGGCGAAGTGCCGGCCGGCGAAGGGGCGGGCCTGGGCGTCCAGGTCGATACGGGGGACGTCGGCGAGGCCGTATCCGGCGGCGACGGCAGGGACGTCGGGTACGCCGCTCTCGGCGGCGGCGACGACCTCCGCCTCGAACGCGGCGGCCTTCCCCGGCTCCCCGCGGGCGGTCAGGGTCGTGGCGTAGTAGACGAGTTCGGCCTCGGCGAGCAGCCACGGCAGGGCGTGTTCGGCGAAGGAGAGCGCACCGTGGCGGCCGCGGGCCAGGATGCGTTCGGTGGTGAACAGCACGTGGTGGTGACGGTGGTCGTGGTGTTTCTGGTTGCGTCCGCGGGCGGGCAGTGGCATCCCGCTGCGGGAGCCGGCCACGATGACGGGTTCGCTGCCGCTGGGCCGGTAGACGAGCCGGCCGGCGTCCTCGTCGTAGTGTCCGCCGCGGCCCTCGGTGAGCGCGGCCATCACGTCGTAGAAGGACAGGCCGAGTCCGAGGACGCCGACGGCCGACCCGGCGGGTATCTCGTCCAGGGGCATGTCGGCGGCGCTGTCCCCCGCGATGTGGCGCAGGCCGGGATGGCGGGCGGCGTGGGCGGCGAGGCGGCGCTGGTTGCCGGTGAGTTCGGGGCGGGTGTGTCCGGTGGTCAGCACGACGCGGTCGGCGGTGAGGTGGGTGCCGCCCCGCAGGGTGAGCCGGTATCCGTCGCCGGTGCGCTGGAGCGCGTCCACCGTCGCGTGCACGGGAATCAGCCGCACGCTTTCGGGGAGATTCTTTCCGATCGCGTCGAGAAGAAACTGCATATAGCGTCCGTGGAGGGCGCGCGGTGCATAACTGTTGGGCCCTGGGTATTCCGGGTCGACGGAACTCCACCACTGGGCGAGCGAAGGGCCGGCACCGGGTCTGGCGGGGCCGCCGTCGGGAGGACCGGAGAACGCGGAGACCTCGTCGGCGACGGTGTTCATCAGGAACCATCGTGGCTGGTCGGTGCGCCAGATGCGGCCGGTGCCGACCCGGTGGGAGTCGATGAGATAGATCTCCACGGCCTCGTGGACCGGACCGTCGGCGAGGCGCGCCGCCATGCGTTCGAGGACGGAGACTCCACGCGGACCACTGCCGACGATTGCCACCTTCATGTGTACCCCTTCCGGGAATCGGATTTCCGTCCTCTTGCATTTCGAAGGTAGGAGTTTCGACACCCGGGTTCAACACTGATTCATTGATTCATTGCATGAGTGTTTCTCATGCAATTCACGAGCGGAAGGAAAGAGAAGAAAATGGACTGGGCTGGGACACCGCAGCGGGGCCCGGGCGAGCGCCCCGCGCTGCTCGTACTGGACCTCATCAACGAGATCGTCCATCCGAACGGCAAGTACGCGGCAGACGGTTACGGCGCGCAAGCGCGTGAGCGGGGTGTCCTGGCCAGGGCCGCCGACGCGATCCGGCGGGCCCGCGCCGCGGACATACCGGTGATCTACGTCGTCGTCGGCTTCTCCCCCGGGTACCCGGAGTGGCCGGCCGGGTCCCCGGTCTTCGAGAAGGCGAAGGACGACGGCCGTCTGGTCCTGGGTTCCTGGGCGACGCGGGTGCACGACACACTCGCGCCGCGGCCCGGGGAACCGGTGGTCGTCAAACACCGCATCAGCCCGTTCCACGGCACGAACCTGGAGGTGCTGTTGCGCACGGCGGGCATCGACACACTGCTGCTCACCGGCGTCTCCACGGAGCTGGTGGTGCTCACCACCGCGCAGGCCGCCCATGACCGGGACTACCGCGTGCGGGTCCTCGAGGACGCGACTTTGGCGGGCGACGCCGATATCCACGAAGCCGCGCTGAAGATCCTGTCCCGGATCTCGACGGTCACCACGGTCGCCGAGGCGCTGCCCGCCGCCCGGCCGGTCTCCGCCGCCGAGCGACAGGGCGCCCGGTCATGAGGGCCCGAGCCGCGGCCCGTTTCCACGCCGTCGAGGAGTCGGCGACGTACGCGGTCTTCGACATGGTGGCGCGGATGCGCGCGCAGGGCTTGGAGGTGGTGGACCTGGGCGGCGGTGAGCCGGACTTCGACACCGCCGGCCATGTCGTGGACGAGGCGGTCGACGCGCTGCGCGACGGTTTCACGCACTACACGCCGAGCCGCGGGCTGCCCGCGCTGCTTCGAGCAGTCTCGGCGAAGCTGGCCGGGGACAACGGGATCGCGGCGGACGCGGCCACCGACATCGTCGTCACGCCGTCGGCGAAGCACGCCCTGTTCGCCGCGCTGGTGACGGTGCTCGATCCCGGCGACGAGCTGCTCGTGCCGACGCCGAGCTGGGTCAGCTACACGGAGATGGCGCGGCTGATCGGCGCGCGGCCCGTGCAGGTCGCCCTCGACGGCGCGGACAGCTTCCGCATCACGGCGGAACTGCTGGAGCGGCACGTCTCCCCGCGGACGAAGGCGCTGCTGGTCAACTCGCCTAACAATCCCACCGGCCGGTCGCTGACCGCCGAGGAGGCGGCCGTGATCGCCCGGTTCGCGCAGGAGCACGACGTCCTGCTGATCTCGGACGAGATCTACGAGAAGATCCTCTACGACGGCCGCGCCCATCTCAGCCTGGCCGCGCAGCCGGGTTGCGCCGAACGCACCATCACGGTGAACGGCTTCTCCAAGGGCTACGCGATGACCGGCTGGCGCCTGGGCTACGCGGCCGGGCCCACCGATCTGATGGCGCAACTGCTGAAGGTGCAGCAGCACACGGTGGGCTGCACGGCGTCGTTCGTGCAGCGGGGCGGAATCGCCGCGCTGACCGGCTCGCAGGAGCCGGTCGAGTGGATGACCGCGCAGTACGCGGCCCGCCGGGATCTCATCGTGCAGGGGCTGAACTCGCTGCCGGGGGTGTCCTGTTCGCCGCCCGATGGCGCGTTCTACGCCTTCGCCGACATACGCGGCACGGGGTTCGCGGACTCGGCGTCGTTCGCGCGGTGGCTGCTGCGGGAGGCGGGAGTGGCGGTGATGCCGGGCTCGGCGTTCGGGCCGGGCGGTGAGGGCTTCGTCCGGTTGTCGTTCGCGACGTCGCCGAAGGTGCTGCAGGCGGCGCTGGACGGCATGGCGCGGGCGCTGGCCGGCCGGGGCTGACGGCCTGCGCGCAGGCCGCGGGTCACGTGGTGCGTCCGGAAGCACGACGCCGGACGCCCACGGCCAGCACGGCGCCGACGGCGAACGCCGCCGCCGCGATGCCCGCCGACAGACGCAGCCCCGAGGTGAAGTCCCCCGCCGCGGCGGCGAGCGTGCCGAACAGGGCCACCCCGACGGCGCTGCCGACCTGACGGGCGACGTTGAAGACGGCGGAGGCGACGCCCGCGCCGGAGACGGGAGCGGTCTCGATGATGGCGGCGGTGGCGGCGAGGGCGGTCATGGTCTGACCCAGCCCGGTGGCGATCAGGGCGAACAGCAGGACCGGGTACGGAGTGTCGGGCCGGGCGGTCAGCCAGCCGAGGAAGCCCACGGCGCCCAGGGCGAGCCCGCCGGCCATCGGGACGTAGGGGCCGGTGCGGGCGGCCAGGCGGCTGAAGAGCGGGGCCGCGACGAGCCCCATGCACACCGACGGCAGCAGGGCCAGGCCGGTGGCCAGGACCGTGAAGCCGCGCTCCTGCTGGAAGTAGAGCGTGGTCAGGAAGAGCATGCCGTAGTAGCCGAGGCTGATCAGCAGGCCGATCGCGGCGGTCGCGGTGAAGGCTCCCGAGCGGAACAGAGACGGCGGCAGCAGTGGCGCACGGCGGCCGCGTCCGGCCCGTTCGCGTGCTTCCAGGGTGCGTTCGACCAGCGCGAAGGCGGTCAGGCAGGCCGTGCCCGTCCCGAACGCCGCCAGGACCAGCGGGGAGGTCCAGCCGTGTGAGCCGGCCTCGTTGAGGCCTCCGGCCAGGGCGACGAGGCCGACGATGCCGAGCACCTGGCCGGCCGGGTCCATGCGGCGGACGGGCGTCTTGCGGGCGGTGGCCGGGACGTGGCGGAGGGTCAGGGCGACGGCGAGCGCGGCGACCGGCAGGTTCAGCCAGAACACGGAGCGCCAGTCGAGCCCGGAGACGAGAAGGCCGCCCACCGCGGGCCCGGCGCCGAACGCGATCGACGCGACGGCTCCCCACACGGCGATGGCCCGGGCCCGCACCGCGCGATCGGGGTAGGTGGCCTGCAGCAGCGCGAGCGAGGCGGGCACGAGCAGGGCGGCGCCGGCGCCCTGGGCGAGGCGTCCGGCGATCAGGGTGCCGGAGGCGCCGGCCAGGCCGCAGACCAGGGAGGCCGCGGTGAAGACGCCGAGCCCGGTGAGGAACATGCGGCGGTGGCCGAGCCGGTCGGCGAGCCCGCCGCCCAGGAGCAGCAGCCCGGCGAAGACGGTGCTGTAGCCGTCGACGATCCACTGGAGGGCCGAGGGCGCGGTGTCGAGGGCGGTGCGGATGTCGGGGACGGCGACGTTGACGACGGTGACGTCCAGCATCACCAGGAAGTAGCCGAGGCTGAGGGCGATCAGCGGGGGCAGGAAGAGGGCGGGCCGGCCGGCCGGGGCGGGCGAGGAGACGGCAGCGGCGCGCGGTGCGACGGCCCGCCCGTCTTCGGGAGTGAGGTCGGTGGTGGTCATGGCACCAGCTTCGACGCCGGATACTTCGCCACACGACGAAGTGTCGTTGTCGTACGGTGGTGTCATGCCGAACACCAGCCGTACCACGGGGACGTCCGCCCGCGGCGCGGGCGCGTCACGGCGCCCGGGCCCCGCATCCGATGAACACCCCGGTGCGCCGCTCAAGCACCAGACCGACATCGCCCGCGCCGCGGCCCTCATCGCCGATCCCTCGCGCGCCCGCATCCTGAAGTGCCTGGCCGACGGCCGCGCCCTGCCGGCGAGCGCGTTGGCCGGTGAGGCGGGGATCACCGCCGCCACGGCCAGCGCGCACCTCGCCAAGCTGGTCGAGGGAGAGTTCGTCACCGTCGAGGCGCGGGGCCGGCACCGCTACTACCGACTGTTCGGGCCGGACGTGAGCGCCGCGCTGGAGGCCCTTGCCCTGATCGCCCCGCCGCTGGCCATCACGTCCCTCAAGCAGAGCAGTCGCACCAACGCCCTGCACCGCTCCCGCACCTGCTACGACCATCTGGCCGGACGGCTCGGCGTCGCCCTGATGCAGTCACTGCTCGACCTCGGGGTGCTCACCGGCCACGACGGCATCCACCGGCCCGCCGAGGCCGTACGGGACCGGCCGTCGTCGTACGGCCGCGACATCGTCTACGAACTCTCCGACGAGGGCCCGTCGATCCTCGCCGAACTGGGTGTGGACACAAGCCGTTTGCCACCGCGCCGGCCTGCGGTCCGCTACTGCGTCGACTGGAGCGAGCACCAGCACCACCTCGCGGGCGGGCTCGGCGCGGCCCTCACGGCGCGTCTGTTCGACCTCGGCTGGGTGCGCTGGGGCGCAGCGCCGCGCGTGGTGCACCTGACGGACGAGGGCGCCGTCGGCCTGGAGCGGACTCTGGGGCTCGTGGTCGGGTGAGCGGGCCCGGCCTCCACTTCGGTGGAGGCGCGGTACGACATCGGCGGACGCGGTGGACGGAGCCTCCTCCGAAGGCCGATGTGCGGCTGCGGCGCGGCGGCGAGGCTCGGGGTATGGAACCCATCTACGAGCTGTCCGGGCCCGAGCGCGAGCAACTGACCGCGGTGCTGCGCTCCGTGGCCAAGAACCCGTACGAGGACTACGAGGGCTTCTCGCGTGCCGTCGGCGACCTGATCGCACGGGGCGAGGTGCCCGCCTTCTTCGCCGACGTCTGTGCCCGCATCCACCACGACCGGACGACGGGCGCCTCCGACGCGCACGTGCTGCGCAACTGCCCGCTGGACGAGGACATCCCGCTGCTGGACCTGGACGACCCGGTCGCGGACAAGCACGCGCGGAAGAAGACGTTCATCGGCGAGGCGTTCCTGGAGCTCTTCGCCCAGCTGGTGAAGACGCCGCTGCTGTCCTACGCCACCCGTTTCAACGGGGACTTCTTCACCGACGTCGTCGCCATCAACCGCTACAGCGGGATGCAGACGGGATTCAGCGACAGCGAACTCGTCTACCACAACGACCGCACGGCCCATCCCGTGCGGGCGGACTTCATCTCGCTGCTCGGCATGTACTGCCCCGAAGGCGAGTTCATCTACACCGGGTTCGTCGACGGTCGTGACCTGCTCGCGCATCTGACGGACGAGGAACAGCGACAGCTCAGGACGGCCCAGTTCGTCACGCCGTTCGACGTGTTCTCGCGGGACAACAACAAGGAACTGACCGTTTCCGAGGTCCACCCGATCCTGGAGAACCACCACAGCTTCCGCTACCTGGACACGTGCACGACGGCCGCGCCGGGCGCTCCCGAGTCCGCGAAGGACGCGCTGCTGGCGCTCAAGGACGCGCTGGTGCGCGCGGACAAGACCCGTCACCGCATCCGGACCGGTGACCTGTTCGTCTTCGCCAACCAGGACGGGCTGCACAGCCGCGACAAGATGGAGATCAACGATGCGGCGCGGGCGCGGCAGCGCTGGCTGTTGAAGACGTACGCCTTCCGCGACGAGGCCGCCGCCGAGCGGCACGCGGACCGCTGGCTGGACGGGGCGCGCGGACGCGTGGGCGACTGACGTCCCGGGCGCGCCGGTCCACGTCGCGCCTTCACGACCAGGGTGGGCGGTCCTCGTCGAGCGCTTGGCGCATCAGCAGGACCGCCTCCAGGCGGTTGCGCACGGACAGTTTCGTCAGCGCGTGAGACACATGGCTCTTGACGGTCGCCGGCGTGACCTTCAGCCGCCGGGCCGCCTCGCGTGTGGACATGCCCTCCGCGAGCACCGTGAGCACCTGGCGCTCACGTTCGGTCAGGGAGCGCAGACGCAGGCCGACCGAGCGGTCGCCGCGCGGGCGCGCGGGAGCGGTCGTGGTCGCGCGACCCGCCGGCGGGCACAGGCCCACCAACTCCGGCGACACCACGACGTATCCGACGGCCACCGCCCGCACGGCGGCCGCGAGCCGTCCGATCGCGGCGTCCTTGACCAGTACCCCCGCGCAGCCCGCGGCCAGCGCGTCCCCGACGGTGCGCGCCGTCCACCGCGTGTCGAGGAGCACGACGCGCACCCCCTTGTGCACCAGGTCCGGCACGAGGGAGGCCGGCCGGGGCCGGAAGGCGTCGGCGAGCACGACGACGTCCACTCCGTCCAGGGGCCAGCGATGCAGCGGCCGGCCGCTGTCGGCGGTGCCCAGCACCCTGATCCGGTCGGCTCCGTCCAATGCCCCCGCCAGAACGTGCCGGGACACCGGATCGGCGTCGGCGAGCAGGACGCTGACGTCGGAGGCCTCCGGCTCGTACAGCAGGACGCGGCCGTTCTCGGTGCCGCGCACGGTCATCTCCACGCGCTGTCTCCTTTCTCACTGGACAGCCTGCGCCACGGACAGGCGGACCGGGGCCGGCGTGCGGCGGGCCCCGGTCCGTGCGTCGCTCAGGCGACGGCCGGCTGCCGTGTCGTCAGTTCGCGGGCCAGTCGGGCCTTGACGACGGAGATGTCCTCGCAGTCGCCGCCGGTGCGCTCGGCGATGTGCGTCCGGTAGAGCCCGGCCAGGTCCTCCTCGCTCACGGCGAGCCCGAGTTCGTCGAGGATGTGCCGCAGCACGGCCCGGCCCGAGTGCCGTCCGATCAGCAGGGACCGCTCACGGCCGAAGCGGGCGGGCTCCACGTACTCGTACGTCGCCGGGTTGCGCAGCATGCCCTGCTGGTGGATGCCGGCCGCCGTACCGAAGGCGTAGGTGCCGAATATCGCCTTGTTGCGGGGCTCCTCCAGTCCGATCGCCGCCCGCAGCGCCGTGTACGCCTCGTACATGGCGGCCACGTCGATGTCGGTGTGCAGACCGAGCAGAGCTCCCTTGTAGGTCAGCAGCGCGGCCACTTCCTCGAGCGGGGTGTTGCCCGCGCGTTCGCCGACGCCACCGAGCGTGACCTGCACCTCGTCGGCGCCGGCCGTCAGGCCCGCGACGGCGTTGGCGAGGGAGAGCCCGAAGTCGTCGTGGCAGTGGGTGGCGACGCGGACGCCGTCGGGGAGCCAGGAGCGGAACTCGGTGATCAGCGCCCCGTACTCCTGGGGGAGGTGGCATCCGGAGGTGTCGGCGACGGCGAAGCACACGGCCCCCGCCTCGACGGCGCCCAGGGCGATGGCGCGCAGCAGGTCCAGTTCGCCACGGCTGGCGTCCTCGATGCCGACGGACACCTCCTCGACACCGAGGGCGTAGGCGTGGGCGACGGTGTCGGCGACCTCGTGGACGGCCTGGTCGCGGCTGATGCCCCGTTTGTGGGCGAGGTGCAGGTCGCTGCCCGTGGCCATGACCTGCACCTGGTGGCGCTCGGTGCCGCCCGCCTTTACGGCCGTGTCCACGTCGGACCGTACGGCCCGGCAGAACGTGGTGAAACGCGCGGAGGTCAGGTTCCGGGAAATGAGCCGGGTGGCCTGGAACTCGCTGGGCGAGGAGGCGGGGAACCCGGATTCGATGTAATCGGCACCGAGTGCTTCTATGCGCAGTGCTATATCGAGTTTCTGACGTGGGGTCATCGCGTTTCCGGGTGCCTGCTCACCGTCGCGGAGGGTGGTGTCGAAAATAGACACCCGGCGTGATTCCCTTTTCGCTGACATCGTGTCCTCTTCCTCGCCCGATGCTGCTCGCGCAGCGCAACACCGGTGAGGCTAGGCGGATTCGTTGCCGTCGAGGGCCGGTTGCGCTGGCCTCTGGGGGCCATGACCCGTATGAGTCGTGCAGGCCGCCGGGAATCACCGGAACGGTGGCCCGTGGCCGGTTCGGGCCACGTCACTTCTGGGTCAGCTCCACCGCTTGCCGGGGGGTGGAGGTGGAATGCGAAAGTTTTGGCGAAGGCGCTGCAACGCGTCCGGACTTCTCGAACGAAGGGGCATCCCTGATGCGTAATTCCATGACCGAACCGACTGCCTTTGCCATCCGTTGCCTCAGCGACGACGATCTGATCTGGGATTGAGGAGCGGCCCGCGGGTGAGGGTCTATCCCCACAGCGCAGGGGAGGGCGGGACCAGCATCCCACCCTCCCCTTGCAGTGTCGGAGCACCCGCTCCGGAGGCGTCCAGCCACCGCGGCAGGGTGACGTGGTCGGCGCCCGGCGCCGCGTGCAGCGCGGGCGCGCAGGACAGGGCGGTCGCCGGGGGCGAGTCGAGCAGCACCGCAAGGCCCCGCTGTCCGGCCTGTTCCATGATGCCCAGGGCCGCCGTCAGGCCGCCCACGGCGTCGAGTGAGAGGTTGATGCCGTCGTAGCGGTCCCCGAGGCGCCCCAGGTCGGTGCTCTGCTCGTAGGTCAGGTCCGCGATGATCGGGAAGGGGCGCGGCAGTGTGGCGAGAGCCGCGGACCGGTCCTGCGGCAGTGGCTGTTCGAGCATGCGTACGCCGTGGGCGTGGAGGATCGGCAGCATCACGTGGAGCCGGTCGGCGTCCCAGGCCCCGTCGGCGTCGACCATCAGCCAGGCGTCGGGCCGCAGCCGGCGTACAGCCGTCAGCCGGGCGAGGTCGTCGTCGAGGTCGCCCGCGCCGAGCTTGAGCTTGAGGGAGGCGAAGTCCTCACCGTCCTTCAGCTCCTGCTCCAGCAGCTCGGTCGCCACCGGGGAAACCGTGCGGACGGCGGGCACCGGTCGTGGCGGAGGCATGCCCAGCAGCTCCCAGGCGCGCTGTCCGCTGCGCTTGGCGAGCAAGTCCCAAAGGGCGGAGTCGAGGGCGCTGCGCAGGGGGCCCGGCAACAACAGCCCGGGCAGTTGGACGGGACTGATCATCCGCTCCAGGCCGTCCCTGGCGGAGGCGAACTGGTCGCGCAGGACGTCCGGTCCGTGTGTGTCCAGCGCGGGCTGGAGGGCCGCCTCGCCTTGTCCGGTGCTGCCCGCGTTGCGCACCGTCACACGCAGTACGGCCCACCCGCCCGCGCCCGGTTCGGCACCCGCGGGGGACAGTCTGGCGGGCAGGACGGCACCCCGGACCTGCATCGGGGTACCCGTAAGGGATCGGAGGAGTGCGGGGTCGAACACGAGGGCTCCTGACTCGCGGGCGTTCAGCCGGAACCCCATCGTGTGAGCGGCAGCGGTGGGCCGCCAGACAGCAGGCGCGGCACCCTGCGGCGTGGCCGGTAGCGGACAGGGCGACCCGGGCAGGATGCGGAGCCGCGCGGCGGGGCGCGGTGCGGCGCAGGAGTGAGCGGCGCGGGCCGGGTGGAGGTCGCCTGATCGGTGCCGGTGAGCGGGGTGATGGGGGTCCCCCCGCTCGAGCGAAGCCGAGAGTGGGGGAGCGTGCAGCTGCAAGGCGGAGGAGGGCGTCGACGCGATGGGGCTCCCCCGCTCGAGCGAGCCGAGAGTGGGGCAGTCGGCAACCGACGACAACGCCGCTGGGGTCCCTCTCCAGGGATGGGGTGTCCCCTCTGGGGGAGCGTGCCACACCCCGCGTCTGCGCCGTGATCGACCGGACAGGTCCTAGTCGAGAAGTCCCGTCCTCGCGGCCGTGACCCCTGCCTGGAAGCGGCTCGCCACGCCGAGCTGGGCCATCAGGTCGGCCATCACGCGACGCAACGTCCTTACAGAGACGCCGAGTTCACGGGCGATGGATTCATCCTTGCGTCCGGTGGACATCAGCCGCAGCACGCACAGCTGCTGGGAGGTGAGCCCGGATTCCTTGCCGGCGCCGGTGTCCTCCAGAGGCACCGAGGAGGCCCAGCACATCTCGAAGACCTTGACCAGCAGGGCGGTGACGGCCTCGCCGCGCAGCACCATCATGGCGTTGCCGGCGTTGGTGTGGAGCGCGGGTACCAGGGCCTGCACCCGGTCGACCAGGATGAAACGGAACGGCACGATGTTGGCGATCCGGACCTGGGCGCCCGCGGAGCTCAGTTCCTGCAGATGGTTCATCGAGTGGACGATGCGGGTCATCGGCCGCAGGTGGATGCTGCGCATGGTCACACCGCGTTCCAGGACCTGCAGGTCGCGCAGCAGCCCCTCGGCGAGCACCTCCGACGGCCGGACGGGACCGGGGTGCATGCTCAGGATCTCCGAGGTCGCGATGTCGGCGGTGTCGCCGAGCACTCGCGCGATCCGGTCGGCGCCGGTGATCACTTCGTCGCTGAGCGTGCCGCTGCGGGCGACGTGCAGCGGCAGGAACACGTCGCGCATCGCGTGGATCTGCTCGCGGGTGCGGCGGATCTGGTCGGTCAGGCGGGCGGTGGCCTCCTCCTCGGCGGTGAGCAGCCGCAGCAGCGCGGCCTCGGGAGCGGTGGCCTTGGCGGTCGGTTCGCCGTCGGACGATTCGACGAGCAGGCCCAGGCCGATCAGTTGGCGGCGGGCGCGCTCGATCTCGTCGACGGTGGTGTCGAGTTGCTCGCAGGCGCTGCGGACGGTCCAGTCGCTGCGGGCCGAGGCGTACTGGAAGAGTCTCAGGGCCTGCGGCCCGATGCTCGGTGCGCTCATGTCCGTCTGCTGCCTTCCTACAACGGATGTACTGGGGCTGGGGATGCCGATGGCGGGTCGTCGTCTCTGCTCCTGGCCAACAAAAAACCCTCCCGAAGGTATGTTTTGCTCACGTGTCCCGCCCCGGACGGCCCTCGGCCAACCGGGGAGGGAACGACTCAGCTCACTTGCAGCAGCGCACTCCGCTCGAAGCGCGGACCCGTCCGGGTGCCGAGGAAGTGCCAGCCCTGCGCCACGCCCCGGGCAGCGAGGACCGGGTCGTAGCCGACCACCACGGGATGGCCCACCAGGGACAGCAACGGCAGATCGCTTTCATGGTCGCTGTAGGCCCAGCAGTCCCGCGCACGGACGCCGAGCCGGCGGATGAGGGCAGCCGCGGCGTCCTGCTTGGCCGCTCCGATCATCGGCCGGCGGACCTCACCGGTCAGCACCCCGGCGGCGTCGGCGAGTTGCTCGGTGGCCAGCACATGGCGCACGCCGAGGTCCTCGGCGACCGGCCGGGCCAGAGCCACCGCCGAGCCGGTCACGAGGACGACCTCGTCACCCTCGCCCTGGTGGCGGCGCAGGGCATCCAGGGTCTCGGTCAGATAGGCGTGCGGACCGCTCCTGAACTGGGCGTACCACTGGCGGGCCGCCTCGTCGAACGACGAGCGGCGCGCTCCGGCGAAATGCGCGAAGTAGGCACGGTTCAGCGTCTCCCGGTCGGCGCCGGCGGTGCGCAGGACGCCCGGCGTCCGCCCCTCCCCCACGAGCCGAGCGACATGCGCATGCCAGAACTCGGGCAGGGTCTTGCCCGCGAGCAGGGTCTCGTCCACGTCGAAGAAGGCGATGCGCCGGGTCATCGGGCCTCCTCCCCCGCTCGCGCCTCCAGCAGAGCGTTGGCGTAACTGGTCGCCGCCGAAGTGAAGTTGAGGGTGCCGTGGGTGCGTGCCGCGGTGATGTCGCGCCAGCGGCGCTGGAGTGCGTCGTCCTCCTCCAGTGCGCGCAGCCCCGCCGTACGGAAGAGCTCGTCGACGGCCGCGCCGCACAGCTCCACGGCCACGGTGACGTCCCGCTGGTTCTCGGCGACGAGAACGGGCGTCACGGGCGCGTGGTCGGCGCGCTGCGCGACCCGCTCGAGGAGCAGTCGCGCGGCCTGGATGTGAGCCGACGCCCTGGCCAGCACCAGCGGCTGGACGGCGGTGCCGCCGTCGGGGCGCACTCGCTGAGTCTGCGTCTCCCACCAGGTGCGCAGCGCTCCCTCAGCGGCTCCGAGCACCGGCGCCGCGAAGATGAGGGTGGCCACCAGGGAGAACGGCACGGTGTGGCAGCGGGCGGCGTGCGGCTGAACGCGCCCGAGGTCGCTCAGCGTGAAGGTGAGGTGGTCGGGGACCAGGACGTCGCCCTCCACGGTGTTGCTGCCGGTGCCGCGCAGTCCCACAGGGCGCCAGGTGTGCAGCACCTTCATCTCCGAGCGCCGCACGGCGAAGATCCGGTGCTCCCGCGTCTCGCCCGCAGGGTCGCCGTGCTGCGCGGCCCAGGAGGCGAGCAGCATCCACTCTGCCTGGTCGACACCGCTGGCCGTGGCCCACCTGCCGGTCAGCCGCCAGCCGCCGTCCACCCGGACGGCGCAGCCCTGCGGCGGCACGACGGACGCGGCCACCCGCACGTCGGGACCCTCGCCCCAGATCGCGCGCTGTCCGGCCTCGGGGAGATAGCCGGCGAGCCTGCCGTGTGCCGCGTACAGCGCGGCGCACCAGGCGGTGGACGCGCAGGTCTCGGCCAGCTCGGAGACTGCGTCCAGGAGTGCGGTGAAGGTACCGGCGCCGCCGTTCCAGCGCTCGGGCACGAAGTGCCGGGCGAATCCGTTCTCGACCAGGGAGTCCGCCAACCGGTCGGTGAGCCGGCACGTCTCGTCCAGGACGATGCGGTCCTCGCGGGCGGTGTCCAGCGTCTTGCCCAGGTCACTCAGCACGCGGCAGCACCGACCCCGGCAAGGAGGCCGCCGAGCGGGGAGGCGGCGGCGCGGGCGGCCAGCGCGGTGGCCAGGGTGCGCGTGCCCTGGCGGGCCGCGAGCAGGTAGGCGCCGGCGCCCTCGGGCTCCGCGGTGATGGTGACGGGCTGCCCGAGTTCGCCGAACGAGAGGAACGACGCCTGCAGGGAGTCGATGGCCCAGGCGCCCGGGGTGTCCTGGGCGGCGCGCACGAGGGCGGCCTGCCGGAACCCCTCGACGATCACCATCCCCGGGATGTGGTCACTGGCATGGTCGAAGAGTGCGGGGTGTCCCGTGTCCGGTCTGAGCTGCCATCCGGCCGACGCGTCACCCAGGCTCGCGAGCAGCACGGCGTCGTCGCGGTCACGGCCGACGGCGGCCGGCGAAAGGGTCCGCGCCTCGACGGTGAGGTCGGTGACGTCGAACGGGGCCGCCGCGGCGGCGCTGCGGCTGCGCACGAGGGCGTACTGCGCAGGCGGGAGCGCGTCCCAGCGCATACTCGCCCGGCCCACCGTGCGGCCGTCGATCAGGAGGTCTGCCTCGGACGTCAGACGGAAGCGTCGCGGGCTGCCGGGTACGCGGCGCACGGTGACGTGGAAGGAGACGTCGGCCCCGTCGCCGCTGTCGCGCAGCGGCGCGTCGAGGTGGAAGTCGAAGCCGTGCAGGACGAACATGTGGTCCGCCGGGACACCGTGGAAGCGGTGCGAGAGGCAGATCCCCGCCTGACGCATCGTCTCGACGACGACCAGGGAGTCCCGGGTCCCGTCGGCGGCGCGGTGGTGCAGGAGATGGTCGTGCGGCCAGCGCACGAGGACCGCGAAGCGATCCCCGCCCAGCGGGCGAACGGCCGATAACAGGACTTCCCGGTCCGCGGCCTTGTGTACCAGAGCGCGCGGAACTTGTGCATCGGCACAGTGCCCGGCGGTCGTGTCGCCGGGCGCTATGTCGGTGTCATTCATGATTGTCCCCCTCCGGAAGTGGCCATGCCGCAAACGCGGTGACCTTGCGTGGTGGTTGGTCACCGGCTGCTCGGGGAAAAATATACCTGCGAGAAGGTATATTGCAACGGGGGGCTGGAGACGAACCGTGAGCGGAGACATCATGGAACTGAAGAAGAGCCGGGCCACGTTCCCGGTACCCGAGCGCAGCGCGGGGAGCATCGCCCTTCACGGCCGCAGCCCGGAGTTGCAGCAGGAACGGGCCGCGCACACCCGCAAGCAGATCCTGGACGCTGCCGCGCAGCTCTTCGACGAGCGCGGGTACGGCAAGACGTCCGTCAAGGACGTCGCCGACCACGTGGGGATGACCAAGGGGGCGGTCTACTTCCACTACCCCACCAAGGAAGCACTCACGATCGCGGTCGTCGAGGCGCACTACCACCGCTGGCCCGTGCTCCTCGAAGCCGCCCAGGCCAAGGGGCTCGGCCCGTTGGACACCGTGGGGGAACTGCTCGACCAGACCGCGGTGGCCTTCCAGGACGACGTGGTCGTACAGGGCGGGGCGCGGCTGCAGATGGAGCAGCCCCTGCCGGAGGGCCTGTTGCCGCAGCCGTACGTCGGCTGGATCAGCCTGCTGACGGAGCTGCTGGTGGAGGCGGCGGAGGCCGGGGAGCTGCGCGAGGGGGTCTCGCCCTCCGCTGCGGCTCACACGCTGGTCTCCGCGTTCTTCGGCACCCAGCACATCTGCGCGCGGCTGAGCCGTCGCGCTGACCTCGTGCAGCGCTGGTCCTACGCCCGGGACCTGATTTTCTCAGCCTTGCGGCCGTAGGACCGTCCGACCTCTCCCCTCCCCATGTAGCAGACGGCGAGCAGGGAGCCGACGACGCGACCGACGAGGTGGCCGGTGATCGCCGCGGCGGCGATCGCGACGAGATCCCATCCGACGTCCCACAGGCCGATGGTCGGGCGTCCGCGGAGCTTCTCCAGGTCGGCGATGCGCTGCTGCCCGAGGGCCTTGCGGACGGGGCCGGAGGCTCCGGTGCCGTTGCGGGTCCTGCCGGCGGCGGGGCTGCCCATCAGGTCCTCCAGTCGGATGCGGTGCGGGTGGGGATGTGCCCGGCTCCGACGCGCCCGCGGTCGGACAGTGCACTGGCGACCTGCCGTGGGCGGGCGCGCCGGAGCCGGACGAGGGGTGGTTCAGCCGCAGGTCAGGCGACGACGGGGGAGCTGTCGGGGAGCATCCCGGCCTTCAGCACGGGGGCGTCCGGGCGCATCCCGAGCTTCGGCTCGGAGGCGTCCGGGCGCATGCCGGCCTTCAGGCCGGTGTCCGGGGTCGTTCCGGCGGTAGCGGTCATCGAGTTCTCCCTCTTCGGTCGCGGGTGATCCGCGAATCCGTGTGGTCGGGCTGTGGAACTGCCGGGCCGCGGGTCCGATGAGGTGCTGAACCGTCGGCTCGGCACGCCATTGGCGCAGGCGCACGCCGGTGGAGAAGGTCGCGCCGGAAGACGTCTTGTCCATCTGCAGATGAGCCTTACGTGGCGCGGTCGCGCTGGGCGCCTGGCCAGTCACGCTAGGGCTGCGCCGAAGAGGGCCGCAACGGTTCCGGGCGTTGCGCCGGTTGCACGGTACCGTTGCGTGCCCGTTGCGCGCACATACCGCTTGAGCTGCGAAGACGCCGAAGTCTGATCCTGAATGGGCGGCAGATCTGGGCCCGTTGGACTCGGCAGGGCAGAGCCGTCCCGTTGGCGTCCGACGGCTCGGAGAACGGGACGATCACGTTCAGGCGAGGGGTAGTTCACCAAGCTGCCGGCCGTCATCCGCCTTGGCGGCAAGAAGAGCGGCGATGTCGGCGTCGAGGGCTCTGCACGATCGGTCATGGCGGCACGCCATCGGCCCCACCAGGCGATCAGCTGCCTTTGCTCAAGCCGCGGCCGTCCCTTCAGGCTCGACTCACGGCGCTGTGTTCGACGTCCGGCCCTGCAACGGCTCAGCTGCTCGGCAGTGTTGCTGAAACTCACCGACATCTCTGCAACCGATCAGGACCAAGCGTTCACGGAACTCACCGTCAGGCGTTGCCGCTTCCCACCCGACACAATCAACCGTGCCGACGTGCCCGGCACGTTCGGGAGCGATGACCTCCCACCGTCCCTGCGGCGTGACGCCCGCCGCCAGGAGCTCCCATGCCCGCTCGCTCAGCCGGCACAACGCGCCGATCACGACTCGGTATCGCGTGCTACCCCAGGTCGAAGGTGTTGGGCAGCCCCAGCCGATAGCGCACCTCGTCGACCCGCTTCAGGGGCTCCATCTCCGGCGGCCGGAACAACTCCCAGACGTGACACCGCTCGGCGCCCGAATCGTCTGCGTCCAGCAGTGCGTTGACGGCGCGCCGCGCGGACTCGTTGGCGCCCTCCATGGTCGCCAGGTCCACATCCGTTCGGACGTAGTCGCCCGCGAGGAAGAAGTTCGGCACCGCCGTCCTCGCCGACGGGCGGTGGTAGAGGGTGCCGGTGGGGTGGATGAGCAGCTGTTCGCGGTTCTGCGGGGCTGGGCCGCCGAGGCCCGTCACCGCCGGGTCCATGAACCAGCCGAGCCGGTCCTCGTCCCTGAGCGTCGCCTTGCCGGAGTCGTTCAGGCCGTCCTTCAACTGGGCCCACAGTTCGGCGACGATCTCCCCCTTGGTGCACTCACGGGCCGTCTTGCCGTACAGGATGCCGGGCTTGTCCCACTCGGAGATGATCGTGGACAGGCACTCGTGGGCCTGCCCGTCTCCGTAGTCGCGCGCGAAGTCCCGTACGTCCCAGAACTGCGTCTGACCGATGCCGGTGACCGCCCACGGTGAGTCGAGGCAGTTTATGTGTCCGTGCACGACGGGGGTCGGCGTGCGCAGGTAGAACATCACGCCGGTCATCCAGTCCGTCTTCAACGCGTCGCACCGACCGAGCTGCGGGTCGGCGGCCCGCAGGGCCGGGCCCCAGGTCACGCGCGCATGCTCGACCGGGAGCGCAGAGACGTAGTGGTCGGCGGTGACGGTACGCGGCCGGCTGCCGTCGCGCGCCGCCACCCGTACGCCGGTCACCCGGCCGCCGCCGTACGCCACCTCCCGGACCTCGGTGCCGAGCACGAACTCGACGCCCAGGGAGCGCAGATGCCTCTCCCAGGGGCCGATCCACGCCTCGCTGGTCGGGGCGTTGAGCACCCGGTCGACATCCGCGTCACCGTCCATGCCGCGGCCGAGCAGGCCCCACAGGATGAGGGCCTCGATGATGACGCGGCCTACGGTACGGGTGGAAGCGATCTCGGCGCGGGTGGCGACGAGGTTACGGGTCTGGCCGATACCGAGGAGCACCTGGTACTCGCGGCTCATCTCGCCGGCCCGGATGAAGTCCCACCAGGGGACCTTCTCCCACTGGCCCTCGCGGCGGGCGTCGCAACTGGTGAGGTGTACCAGGAGGCGATCGGCGAAGTAGGCGGCCTCGTGGGCGGGCAGGTGAGTGCCGAGATCCAGCACCGACAGGATCTGGTCGCGGATCCAGGACGGGGTGAGGTCGCCGGGGGCGGGCGGGGTGGTGACCCGGCGGAGGGGGAAGTGCAGGTCCGGGCGGCCCGAGCCGCGCGCGAACAACTCCTCCGTACCGCTGCGGAGGTTGCCGTGGACACCGTTCGCGTTGCCGGGGAAGGGGATGCGGCGCATGGTGTCCGGCAGATTCCGGTAGAAGCCGGGGAAGAAGCGGAAGCCGTGCTCGCCCGGAAGCGGCTTACGACCGCCCGTTCCGCTCCCGGGGACGTCCATGGAGCGGGCCTTGCCACCGAGGGCGTCGTAGTACTCGTAGACCGTGACCTCGTAGCCGCGTTCCGCGAGTTCCTGGGCGGCGCTGAGGCCGGAGACTCCGCCGCCGAGGACCGCGACGCGCTTGCCGGAGGAGGCCGCCGCCGCGCTGCCGGCAGCCACTGAGACGCCGACCGCTCCCCCACCGACGACTCCGGCGACCGCTCCCCCAGTCGCCGTCAAGAAGCGCCTGCGGCTGTGTCCGTTGTGCCCCTGGGACTGGTGCGCGTGTTCTGTTGTCATGGGCATTGGAGGGTAGAGAGGGGCTCCGGAGGCCGGAAGCCCTCTTCCTTGTCACCCACAGCATCCTCACAAACACAAGAAGACAGCGACGCCGAATGTCCGCGCAAGGCCGGCGGACCGCGCGGTGGTGACCGTCACTGACCGACTCCCGTGCACGCTCCAGAAGAGAAAGGACGTTCAGGGGGGCGCGGACCGCGAACCGATCGCACCGCCGCCGGCGGCCGGCCGCGGTCGCGGCCCGGGGGTGAAGAGCCGGGTCAGCAGCGACAGCGCGGCGCAGGCGCCGCGCGCCTGTGCCACGGGCAGGTGGGCGACGTGGGCAGGTAGTTCCGTGCCGCCGCGGGATACGGCCAGTACACGCATGTCGGCGGCGGCCGAGCGGATGCCGTTCGGGGAGTCCTCCACGGCCGGACAGTCCCAGGGCGTGAAGCCGATACCGGCCGCCGCCCGCAGATACGCCACGGGCGCCGGCTCGGCCTGCCCATCCCTACGAACCGGGGCACCCGCTACGTCACCCGTCCTGCTCACCCCGCAGCGGCACACCCTTCTTCTCTAGGTCATCCAAGAGCGCGAGCCCCTCCTCGGCCCACGCCACCTCGACCGGTGAGGCCGCCCCGTGAGCGTTCCAGCCCTCGTCGGGACGGTGCTGCCGGGGCGTGCGTCTTGCCCCGGCAGGCGCGGGGGCTTCTTGCGTGCTCCGACGGCGTGCTGGTGGGCCCGGCAGGAGGTGGGCTCCACGCTCACCATCGACCGGTCGATGCGGACTTCCGCGTCGGCGTCGATCAGAACAGCCGCGCAGAGTCTCTCCCACGTGCCATCCGCTGACCCGCGCCGATGCCGCTCATACACGGTCTTCCACTTGCCGAACCGGGCAGGCCGATCTCGCCACGGGACCCCCAGTCCGGTTCCGGTACGCGACCCCGTTGATGATCCTGCGATGGCTTCCCCAACGCCGCCGAGTGGTCGGCCTTCATCCAGGGCGTCAAGGCTGGAGAGTTCGACCAGTAGGCCGCAATCACAATGGCCCGACCAGCATGCAGACTGATCGGGCCATTGCCCTTGGCCGGCTCCTGGTTCATGGGTCGGCCATTGAACTCCTGGCAGAATCGCCTTGGTGACCTTGGACCGGGCAGTGCGGGAGGTTGCGCCGCCGAGAGCGTCGCCGCTCCGGTGGCGGGCGCCTGGTCGAGGCTGGTCGGTCAGGAGCCCGGGCCGGTGGTCACTTCTTGGTGACGGACGCCACCCAGCTGATGAAGTTCGCCGTGGAGTTGCCGGTGCGCTCGGCCTGTGTGTGTGCTTGGGCCCACACAGTGGCGAAGTCGACGTCGCGGATGCCGTAGTTCTGCAGGGCCAGCGCGATGTTGATCTCGGTCGTGTTGGCCGTGTCACCCTGCATGATGCCGGTGCGGATGCGCCAGTGCCGCGCGACCTGCGACCGCCGGTAGCCGCCGAAGGCGGGTGAGAGGAAGTACAGCGGGTTGTACGCGTCGGCCCGCCAGGCCATGTCCTTACCGACGCTGTCCTTCTTGGCGAAGTCGCTGTCGTAGGCCGAGGCGCCGTAGGCGGAGTCCCAGTCGGAGTACGAGGCGTAGGTCGTCTCGTTCGCCTTGATGACGTCACGAGTGAGCGGCGCGAAGTGCGACGGAGCGTCGAGCCCCATCGCGAAGACGATGTTCTCGCCCTGCCCGCGGGAGTATCCGTCGAATGCGCCGACCGGCTTGTTCGCGGTCTTCTGGCTGTTGACGAAGCCTTCGAGGCCGGACACCGTGGCGGTGTTGGTCGCGGCGTCATAGGTGACCCAGGTGCTGTCGGTGTTGAGGTAGGCGATGTAGTCGGCGACCGTCTCGTACGTGGTCGAGGTGCCCGTCGAACCCGATCCGGGCGGGCCGCCCTGGGTGGTGATGGTGTAGGGGAAGGTGTTGTCGGACAGGAAGTGGTTCAGCGAGGTGGTGATCACCTCGATCAGGTGGTCGTAGTAGCTGCCGGCCAGGTGAATGCCGCTGCTGGACTCGGTCAGCTTCAGGCGCCTGCCCTGCTCGTCGCGCAGACCCAGGCGGTTGATGTACTTGGGCCACGCCTTCGCGAGGTCCGTCGAGTAGGCGCTGGTCCATGTGCCGGACGCGCGCGTGCCGGCCGAGGCGAACTGGCCCATGTTCCACTCGTAGGACAGGTTGGCCTCGTGCAGGCTGGTGATCGGGCACCAAGCCATGACCCCGGCGACCGCGTCGCTGAGGGGCCGGCCCTTGGCGTCCTCCATCGCCGCGCCGATCGTGCGCAGGTACGGGTAGTACAGGGGGCTGTCACCGGACGTGCCCGCCACGGTGTCCTGGGCGCCGCCGCCGCTCATGCCGAACAGGACGATGTCGTCCGTGCTGCCGGGCAGGACGCTCCGGTTGTACCGGAGGAACCGGATCGCGGCCTTGAGGTCGGTCACGCCCCAAGGCGCCGCGTCGGAGCGGGTGCTGGTCGAGCCGTCCCTGCCGCGCAGGCCCGGCCACACGTAGATGTGCCCGGCCGCGAGGTACTGCGACACGCTGCTGTAGCTGTAGGACGTGGCCGGCTTCTGCCCAGCGTAGCCGGGGGTGTTGACCGGGATCACGATCGGCGCCGTGCGTCCCGAGTAGTCGCCGACGGTGCCCTTCGGGTTGACCGTCGCGGTGTACGTGGTCCCATCGCTGTTCGCGGTGGCCGTCAGATAGGCGCCCGGCACATAGATCGACAGGTTCTCGTAGTCCGTCGTGGCCGGGTTGGCGACGTACACCTTCCCGATCTGGTAGTACACGTCGTTGGTCGAGTCGTACGACCAGGCGGTGGAGTCGAACTCCAGCGAGTACGCCGAGGTCGTGCTCGACGAACTGCGCGACGATGAGGTGCCGGCGAAAGCCGCGCCTGCCGTGCCCTCAGCGATTCCGAACGCGGCTACGGCTGCGGCGCCCCGGATAACGGTTCTGCGGTTGATGTCCACCCGTAGATCTCCTTGTACATCGGATTACGTGGCCACGGCCGTGCCTGCGCACCGCCCCGGCGACACCGCGGGCAGGTCGGGCTGTGCGGCTCATTCGAGTCCCAGACTGTAGGCAAGGAGCCTCAGGATTGTTAACAATTTCGATGATTATTTTGTTAGAAGACCTGTGGAGTGCGGGGTGGCGATTCCATTGGGAGTTCTTGGGACTCCTGACGAACTGGGAGGTATCTCAGTCGCCGCCGGCAGATGAGCGCACATCCAAGGCCGAGGAAGACACCTCACGACCCCAAGCCGTCAAGCTGCTGCGGCCAAGGCGGTTGGGAAAGTGGTGTTCCCATCGAACAGTTCCAGACAGTGCCTCGCCTCGCACCACTGCCCTCCGCGCCCAGCTGGGCCGCTTGGCGTCGCCGGCAACTCGAAGTCGTGCTTCCTCGGACTCCGGACGTGGAGTCATGGTCCTGGGGACCTGTGTTGATCGGTGCTGGGTCGGACGAGCTTGAAGACGAGGCGGGCGGCGGCCCGTTGGGCGGTTTGACGCAGGCGCACCGGGGCCGGGCGGACGGCAGTCTGTGCGGGAGTGCCTGCCAGGCGGGGGAAGAGGATTTCGGCGTTGGTGCGGTTGACGGCCTGGAGGACACCGGAGTCGACACCGCTGTCGAGGCCGTTGGCGAAGTACTGGCTCGCGATGGCGGGGGCGAACGGCCAGTCGCTGCCGAAGAGGACGTGTCCGGGGCGGGCAAAGGCTAGCAGCGTGGGCAGGGCGGCGGAACTGGAGGACAGCGCGGTGTCGTAGTAGAGGCTGCGGAAGTCGTCCAGTACGTCCAGGGGGCTGCGTCCGGTGTCGCCGGCGATGGCGACGGCCATGCGGTGGGAGGCGTAGGGCACGAAGCCGCCGGCGTGGCTGAGGATGAACCGGATGTTCGGGTACATGCGTACGACGCTGTTGCGGACCAGGAGGTATGCCGCCCGGGTGGTGTCGAGGAGGAAGTCGGCGGCGAACGGCGGGATCCCGTCGACAGCGGGTGCCGGGAGGTCAGCGGGGTGGACGAACACGACGGCGCCCCGGTCGTTCAGGGTCTGCCACAGTTCGTCCTGGCCGCCCGCGCCGAGGTAGACGCCCTGGTTGTTGGCGAGCAGGATGACCCCGTCGGCCCCCAGCTCGTCCAGGGCCCGCTTGGCTTCGATCGCGGAGGCGGCGGCATCGGGCATGGGCAGGGTGGCGAAGTACCCGAAACGGTCCGTGTGTTCGGCGACGAGGGACGCGGCGAAGTCGTTGAGCTGCCGGGTCAGGCCGGCGGCCTCGCCCGGGTCGGTGAGGAAGCCGGTGCCGGGGGTGGACACGGACACGATCGCCGTGACGGTGCCGGCAGAACGTCTTCGACCGGGTTCTCGGAAACCTGACCGGCCCACGAAGAGGCCGCTGGTGGACCGACGGCCACGACGCCGACGTCGGCCACCGCACCGTCCTTCTGCTGCGCCAACGTCGCGGAGTGAGCCGCCGCGCGTTCCGCGGGTACGTCCACGACCGCATCGGCCCCGCGCTCCATGAGGCCGGCGCGCGTGACCTCCGCACATACACCTTCCTGCCCTGGACCTCGCTTCCGCACCCGACGCCCGGCATCTCGCACGACAATCCGACCAACCGCCGCTACCACGGATGTGTCGTCCTCGGAGCCGACAGCCGCGCCGCCGTGGCCGAGATCCTGGCGTCCAAGCATGTCGCCGACCTGGTCGCCGATCAGCACACGGTCGTGACAGCCGTCCACGCATTCACCGTCGAGCACACCGAGCCGGTCATCAGGACGGGCCCCCTGGTCCGGCCCTGACACGGGACACCGGTGGGAGAGGAACCGGAGTCGGCACCCGTTCCTCCTCCCCCGACAGCCAGTTCGGCGACCCTCAGGTCACCGTCCCTCCACCGTCCACAACGGCCACCTGCTCCTCGGGAAGCAGGGAGAAGAGCCCGAGTACGCCGACCGTCGGCGCCGTGCCGGCGAGCGGACCGGCGTTCGAGAAGCTGGGCGCCAGTCCACGACGGTGCGTCGGCGTCGGAGCCACGACAGAGACTCTTCCTGGGAGCAGCTGCCACTCTCCACTGAATTCGTACGCTCTCAGCCCATCGGCGCCAAGAGACCGTGCCTTTCACCGTTCTCTCTGGGGAGAATTCGGGGAGTCTCGACGCCCTGGGGAGCGCGTGGGGAGAACCGACCGCGTAACGCGGCACGATCCTGAAAGACTCGGCAAGACTCATCTACGCAGGCCAGAGGCGCCCAACCTCGCATCGTCGCAGGCCAGGGCCACCGTGTGGACAACTTCAAGAACGTACTCCTGTGTTACGCCGCTTTGAGGCGTGGGTGGCTTGGCTTCTGGAGCGTGGTCCAGGCGTGGGTGCCGTTGCCGATGGAGTCGCGGAAGGCCGGGGCAGTCACGGCGCCGAACTGGATAGGCGTTTCCTGCTGGAGAGAGCAGTAGGCAACGGGCCCGGGCTGCGACAGCCGGTCCACACGAGTGGACGTATATCGGCCCGGACAGCTTCGAGGCGGAGCAATACAGCGCGGTGTCGCCGGTTAGCCAAGTGATCCGAAGGCGCTCACTCAACCATGCCGGGGGAGGGCCCCGGGAGTTACAGCCCTTCGATGTCCCTGCCGCGGTAGTTCTCCGGCTCAAGTGAGTCGCCCTTCGCCTGTCGATACAGGAAGTAGTCCAGTCGACTGGTGATCAACTTCTCCAGTTCCACTCGCCGCTCCTGGAATTTCACGGTGATGTCGCGTCTCGCCGCTTCCCCGGCTGTCACCACGGGGAGGGATCCCCTCGTCCACCCGTTCGGCAGCAGGACGCGACTGTGGGCCGGGGCACCCCTAGCATGCTGACTGTGCGACCCAATCTCCCGAAGATCGAGGGCGGCCGGGTACAGGGCTTCCTGCAGCTCATCGAGGACGGCATCCACCTCGTCGTCGCTGCGCTCCTCGTACTGCTCGCGGGGCTCCTGACCGTCGGGGTCGTCCACGACGTCATCAGGTCGATCCAGGGTCCGTACCGAGAGGAGACGGTAGTTCTTTCCGCCCTGGACAACGGCCTCGTGCTGTTCATCGTGGCCGAGCTGCTCCACACCGTCCGCCTCACCATCAGGAACCAGACCCTCGACGCGGAGCCGTTCCTCGTCGTCGGCCTGATTGCCGGCATCCGCAGGGTGCTCATCGTGACGGCCGAGGCGGAGAAGTCCTTCCGGTGGAACGTCGAGGGGGTCGAACTGCTCATCCTGGCGGGGCTGATCCTCGTGATGGCGACAGCGGCGTACGTGTGGCGGCGCTCGACACGGCCGGGAGACTACTTCCCGCTCCAGGAGGCACGGCGCTCCCCGCCGCCAGCGCCGTCACCCACACCGGGGCGCGGGTCCTGATCCGTCACCTTCCGCCGCCACGGCCGCCCGCACCCGCTGCTCCTCGCGAGCGGAGCCGACGTCCCGTTCCAGGGGTGTGCGGCTCACGGCCGTCGCGAGGTCCTCCAAGGCCCGCTTCTGCAGTTCCGCCTCGCGCCGCACCACCGGGTCCCGGTCCGCGGCGGCGCCCTCCCACGCGTGGAGCGCCTCCTCCACGCGCCCCCAGTCTGGATTTCTGTGCTCGCGCACGTCGACTGCCGCCTGCTCGGTGTCCGCCTCCAGGGCCTCGGCGAACCGCTCCGCCTCGGGGACGAAACGGCTGTCAGCCCGCGGGACGTGGCTCTCCATGAGCATCGCCGCCCGGCCGAACCCCTTGAGCGCCTCCTGCGCCTCCTCCGCCTCGCGCGACGTCAGACCCCTGGGACGGACCGGTTCCTGCCTTGCCCGGTCGTATGCCTCCTGCCAGGCGGCACGTGCCTCCCTGCTCCCCAGCAGTGCCCTGCGCATGTCGGCGCGATGCTCCCGGGTCGGTTCGGCGTAGCTGCGGAGCACCGCGGCCGCGTAGCGGCCGTTGGCGGCGAGCCACTCCGCGAGCCGGCCCGGCAGTCGGGGTGTCTCCCACGCGGGGAACACCACGTACGCCAGCATGGCCAGGGCCCCGCCGAGCAGGGTGAGCACCACCCGCTCCAGGACCGTCTGTTCCCATGCCTGGCCGCCCATGCCGAGCAGGAAGACGACGTACGCGGCGGTGAAGCACTGGGAGTAGGCGTAGCCGGTACGGATCAGCGTGTACGACAGGCACGCCGAGACCACCGCCAGCGCGCCGAACACATGGGCGTCCGGGCCCAGGGCCCGCACCATCACGGTGGCGAGTGCGACCCCCGCCAGGGTCCCGGCGAGACGGGCCACCGCACGCGCGTACGTCCGGTGGAAGTCCGGCCGCATCACCATCACCGAGGCGATGGGCGCCCAGTAGCCGTGGCCCAGGGGTAGCCGGGCGGCGATCAGATAGCCGAGCGTGGCCACCGCCGCCAGGCGTACGGCATGCCGGAACACGGGCGAGTCCCGGCGGAACTCACGGCGGACCGCCCGGACGACGACCGGGACCAGCCGGAGCATTGTCGGGCGCACCAGGAACTGGGCGCCGGCGGGGCCGGGCGGCATGGGCGTCCTTCCGCGCGCGCCGCCGCTCCTGGCGATCTCCAACGCCTCGCCGAGCAGTTCCACGAGCCGCTCGGCGGCTTGCCGCGCGGGGCCCTCCAGTACCTCGTGCTCCTCGTCGACGCGCAGGACGTCCGTGCTCCCGGGCGGCACATCGGCGGGAGTGCCGCGGCGGATCGAACGGGCGGCCGCGTCCAGGACGTCGGCGGCCGCGTCGAGCAGCTCCCGAGCGCGGTCCCGCCCGGGTCCCTCCGCCGGGGCGCCGACGTCCGGGTCGGCGAGCGCGGCGACGACCGGCCGGATGCGCTCGGCGAGTCCCCGGGGGCCGTGGAGGACGGAGGGACGGGTGCGGGCCTGTGACGGTGTCACGGCGGCCGCGTCCCGGGCCGTCATCAGCGGTTCCGGGTCGAACGGGGCGGTCGGGTCGTGCCGCAGCCGGCGGGCGTAGTCCGCCACGGCGGCCAGGGCGTCGGCAAGCGCGTCACGATGCGCCCCCCAACGGCGGATCGGGAACAGCAGGATCAGCATGGCTTGTGCCACGCCTCCGAGCGCGATGACCCCGGCGTGCTCCAGGGCTCGCCCGACGCTCGTGGGCAGGGTGATGGTCACCAGCATGCTGCCGACCGTCGTGGCTGCGACGATCCCAGCGGTGGATCCGACGGCCCACGCCATCCCCGCGACAAAGGCCCATACGGCAAGCAGTGGGAGGAACGTCACGAGTCGCCCCGCCGCCAGGTAGCCCACGAAGGTGCTGAGCGCCAGACCCGCGCCCGCGCCGAGCGCGATCACCTTGCGTGGACGCCAGGTGCGCTGGAAGGTGGCCCCACCCGCGGAGTAGGCACCGAGGGCGGCGGACGCGGCATACGCAGGGGAGACCAACCACAGCGCCGGCCCGACGACGATCGCCACCCCAGCGGCCGTGCGCAGCGCGAGCAGGGGCTCCAGCCGCGTCTCCTCGATCGTGAGCCCGGATCGCACGACCTCCCCGAAGGTCCGCAGCCACGTCACGGGTGTGAGCCTAGCCGGAACGCCCTGCCGGGTCGCGTCGGCCGGGCTGAGGTGCGGCAGCCGGCGGGCAAGGAAGCCTCTCACACGGCCCGGGAACATGCTGGCGGCCGCAGCCGCTGGGACGGGGTGCTGCCACTGCGGACGCTGCTGAGCGTCCCAGTCCGTCTTCCGGGCCGGAGCGCGGGCAACCGCCGTTGGTTCGGGTCCGACCGAAGCGCAGGCGATTGCCCCCAGCCCCGGCCGGAGGACGGGCAGATCGCCACCCGTCCCCCGGACCGGTCCGGGGGACCAGGCGGGACGACGGCCCGGGGTCGCCTACCGCTTGTGGCCGTTCCCGTGTCCGTTCGGATGCAGGACCACCTTGGTCCAGCCCTCGTCACGGGCGTCGAAGTGTTCGTAGGCGGTGGGGGCCTCGTCCAGGCTGAGTTCGTGGGAGACGACGAAGCTCGGCTTCGCCTTCTCTCCGGCGATCAGATCCCGCAGCGCCCGGTTGTACCTCTTCACCGGCGCCTGCCCGGTGCCCATGTGCTGGCCCTTGAACCACATCATGCCGAAGTCGATCGGGACCTTGCCCTGAGCTTCCAGCTCCCCCTGGGCCTCCGCGCCGCCGGGGTCTTCGGGCAGGAACACGCCCACCACGCCGATGTCGCCGGTGAACCTGACCGAGTCGATCAGGCCGTTGAGCGTGAGGCTGGCGTCCTCGTGTCCCTCGGGGTCGTGCGCCTGGTATCCGACGCACTCACAGCCGTTGTCGGCGCCCAGACCGAGGGTGGCCTCCTTGACGACCTCCGCCGGCTTCTGCTCGGCGGGGTTGATCGGGATGGCCCCGATCTCCTCCGCCTTGCGCAGCCGGTCGGGCTGGTGGTCAGCCACCCAGACACGCCCGGCGCCCTTGAGGAGGGCGGAGTAGGCCGCCATCAGCCCGACGGGGCCGGCCCCGAAGACGATCGTCTGGTCACCCGGTTTGACGTGCGCCTCTCGGTGGCGTGATAGCCGGTGGGGAAGATGTCGGCGAGCATCACATAGTCGGTCTGCCGCTCGGCGGCGTCCCCACCCAGACGCAGCGCGTTGAAGTCGCCGTAGGGCACGCGCAGAAGTTCCGCCTGGCCGCCCTGGTAGGGGCCCATGTCGGCGAATCCGTAGGCGGCTCCGGCAAGGGCCGGTTCCGGCTGCATGGTCAGGCAGTAGTTGGTCAGACCCCGCTCGCACTGCTTGCAGAAGCCGCAGGCGATGTTGAAGGGCAGAACCACATACTCGCCGACCTGGACCTTGCGGACGGCCGAGCCGACCTCCACGACCTGGCCCATGTTCTCGTGTCCCAGGGTGCGGCCGGACTCGAACGAGGTGCGGCCCTCGTACATGTGCAGGTCCGAACCGCAGATGTTGGTGGTGGTGATCTTGACGATGATGTCGCAGGGGTGTTCGATCTTCGCGTCCGGTACGTCCTTCCCTGTGACCGTTCGCGGTCCTTCATATACCGCTGCTTTCATGATCGCTTCCTTCAGTGCCGCGGCAGGACCGCAGCACAGGTGCGATGGAGACGGTAAACAGAGCCTGACTCCCGGGAGTTGGTGCGACGGGAACCATGACTTCGGTATGCCTCTGTGGGCCGTCCACCCGGTTTCAGATGGACCGGTGATGCCGCCGTGGGCCTGCCCGTCGGAGCCTCGGCGCTCGACGGCGTGCCTTCCGGGTCCCCGTCGGCCCGCAAGGCGAAACGACCACGCACGGACCGATCAGCGGATCTCCGGACCCGGACGACCACCAACCGACGGCACATCTCCGACCGAGGTCACCAGCTAGTCACCGTGGTCGCCCTGCAGCACGCTGCGACGCTCCTGTTCGCGCTTGGAGTAGGCGGCTGCCCGGATCGCCTCGTCGCTCTCCAAGCGCGATCCCAGCGCGCCGCCCACCGTGGCGACCGAAGCGACGAACCAGGACAACGTCCAGTACTCCGTACCGTGCAGCGGGGTCCGTGTCATGGAAGCGAACACTCGGTCGTCGAGGATGAACAGCGCCCACACCAAGCTGATGACCATCAAACCCACGTAGCAGACGAGCACCCCGATACCCACGGTCACGACCGTCCGAGGCGTTGTGGAGAGCCGCCCTCTTCCTCGCCTCCGGCGAAGCAGGCGCGAGACGACCGGTGAAGGGCCCCGCAGCGGCTGACTTCCCGGAGGCCCCTCAGCCCACCATGGCGATCACTAGGCGCGGCGTGCTCAGGGACACGGCCAGGCTCCAGATGGTGAAGTTCACCGTGGCGACTGCTCCCGTGGCGAGTGCGGCCGCCAGGGCTTTCGACAAGCCCGGCACCAGGCGCCACGGCCGGTTGGCGCGAACCATACCGAGGAGCACCCTCAGGTGACCGCGCGGCCCGCTGACGACGTACCGCAGGTCGGCGATCTCCTCCTCACCGACCTGGCCCGGATGGTTCTTCCACGGCCTGCCGGGTCCTTGTCTGCAGCCGGAAGCCCCCCAGCGGAGGAAGAGACAGCAGCGCCAAGCCGTGTTCGTGACTCAGGTCCACCACGAGCTTGCGCCCGTGTGAGTGCAGCGGCAGGTCGGTGAGGGCCACCACGATGTCCCAGTTCTCCGCACTTCCGCGGTCCATGGTTCGGCGCATCAGGGTAGACGGGTCCTCGGTCCCTGCGGTGAAGGGCTCACTGACCACCTCCACGTCGAACCGTCGCCCCTTGGCCTGACTTGTCGGCGAGCCGAGCAGGAAGTATCCGGGCCATGCGCTGCGCGATCTCCGTGGGCGCGTCCGGATCGGCCAGGAGAGCCACGACCGTAACGCCCTGAGACGACACCCGCATGATTCCTTCTCGTCTGCTGCCCCCGCGATCGCCCGTGCCCACAGGATGCCCCCGGGGTATCGCCGACACCGCGTGACACGCTGGCCCCTGCCAGCAGTGCAGTCGGTAGGTCAGAACTCCTCGTCCACCCCGTGCCGACCGTCTCCCACCGTCTGAAGAAGCTCGAGGAGGCCGGGCTGCTCACCTCCGAGCGGCGTGGCACGTGGGTCTCCTACCGGGTCGAGCCCTCGGTCACGGCCGCCATGGGGCGCATGCTCGCGACCTGGGGCTGAGCCGCCGGGGCGAGTGCGCCACCGGGAGGCGAACCACCGCGTTCGCCGAAGGACGCCGGTGGGGGGCAGGCGAAGGCCCCGACTGGTTCGGGGGATCCCCAGCCGGGGCCGATCGAGAGTGGGCGCGAAGGGCGGTCGCCTCGCGGCGGGGGCTCCATAAGGCTTCAGCCGAACGATCGTCCTCATGGGCAAAGGGTGAGGCCCGGGGACACAGTTCCCTTCACGTCCACATACGCATCAACGGTGAAGCACCCTCGAATGTTCCCAGGAAGCGGCTCATACCGGGATTCTCCGGATGCTCGTGTGAGCGGGGCCCGGTGACGGCGCCTGTCGCGCGGTTCCCGGCGCGATCAGGTAATCAGGAACGGTGAACAAGGACGCGCCCGATCCCTTCGTCCATGTCCGGGGCGCCAGTGAGAACAACCTGCGGAACATCGATGTCGACGTTCCGCGGGACGCGATGGTCGCCTTCACCGGCGTCTCCGGTTCGGGCAAGTCCTCGCTCGCGTTCGGCACGCTCTACGCTGAGGCCCAGCGGCGCTACTTCGAGTCCGTAGCACCGTACGCCCGAAGGCTGTTGCAACAGGTCGGCGCACCGCACGTGCAGGAAATCACCGGACTGCCACCGGCCGTGGCCCTGCAGCAGCGACGCGGATCGCCCAGCTCCCGCTCGACGGTCGGCACCATCACCACGCTGTCCAATCTGCTGCGCATGCTGTACTCCCGCGCCGGCACCTATCCGCCCCGGGCCGCACCGCTGGAAGCCGAGTCGTTCTCACCCAACACCGCGGCCGGCGCCTGCCCGGAGTGCCACGGACTGGGCGTCGTGCACGACGTCGCCGAGGATCTGCTCGTCCCGGACCCCTCGCTGAGCATCCGCGAGGGGGCGATCGCCGCCTGGCCGGGCGCCTGGCAGGGCGCCAACCTGCGCAGTGTCGTGAGCGGCCTGGGGATCGACATCGACCGACCGTGGCGCAGGCTCAGGAAGAAGGACCGGGACTGGCTGCTGTACACGGACGAGCAGCCCTCCGTCTACATCGAGCCGGAGGAGGACCGCGTCGACTACGGCTACCAGGGCAAGTTCTGGAGCGCCCGCAAGCACGTCATGCACGTCCTCGCCGACTCCAAGAGCGAGAAGATGCGCGAACGGGCGCTCCGGTTCGTCAGGAGTGTGCCCTGCCCGGAGTGTCACGGCAGCGGACTGCGGCCCGAGGCGCTCGCCGTGACCTTCGTCGGACGTTCCATCGCCGAGATCAACGCGATGCCGCTCACCGAGGTCGTGGCGCTGCTGCGGCCCGTCGGGGGGCGGTCCGAGGCCGACGCCACCACGTCGACCGCCCGATCCGGGGAGACGACCGAGGTCGCGGTCCGGATCTGCGGCGATCTGGTCGCGCGGGTCGACGTACTGCTCCACCTGGGCCTCGGATATCTCAGCCTCGGGCGCCGCTCGACGACCCTGTCGCCCGGCGAGGCGCAGCGCCTGCGGATCGCCACCCAGCTGCGCTCGGGGCTGTTCGGCGTCGTCTACGTCCTCGACGAACCCTCCGCGGGCCTGCACCCGGCTGACGCCGAACCGCTGCTGGACGTGCTGGACCGCCTCAAGGCGGCGGGCAACTCGCTGTTCGTCGTGGAGCACGACATGGACGTCGTACGGCGGGCGGACTGGGTGGTCGACATCGGCCCCGGCGCGGGCGAGGGCGGCGGACGCGTGCTGTACAGCGGCCCGGTCGCCGGTCTTGAGCGGGTCGGCGAGTCGGCCACGAGCCAGTACCTGTTCGGGCACGCCCAGCCGCTCGGTCACCGCCCGCGCACACCGCACGGCTGGCTGCACCTGAGCGGCGTCTCCCGCCACAATCTGCACGACGTGTCCGTCGACGTACCGCTCTGCGTACTGACGGCGGTGACGGGCGTGTCCGGTTCCGGAAAGTCGACGCTGGTGACGCAGGTGCTCGCCGAGGTCGTCCGCGGCCACCTCGGACTCGCACCCGAGGAGCCCGACGAGGCGCAGCTGGAGGTCGACGTCCAGGACGCGTCGGGGGTCGAGTCGTTCGACCGGCTGGTCCGGGTCGACCAACGGCCCATCGGCCGAACTCCCCGGTCCAACCTGGCCACGTACACGGGGATGTTCGACGCGGTGCGCAAGCTGTACGCGGCGACGGACGAGGCCAGGGCGCGCGGCTACTCGGCCGGACGGTTCTCCTTCAACGTGCCCGAAGGGCGGTGCGAGACCTGCCAGGGCGAAGGATTCGTCGCGGTGGAACTGCTGTTCCTGCCCGGCACCTACGCGCCGTGCCCGACCTGCGAGGGCGCCCGGTACAACGCCGAAACGCTGGAAGTCGCCTACCGCGGCAAGAACATCGCGGAAGTGCTGGCGCTGTCCGTCGACTCCGCCGCCGAGTTCCTGTCCGCCGTCCCGGCCGCCTCCCGCAGTCTGGAGACGTTGCGCGAGGTGGGACTTGGGTACCTGCGGCTGGGCCAGCCCGCGACGGAACTCAGCGGTGGTGAGGCACAACGCATCAAACTGGCCACCGAACTGCAGCGAGCCCGCCGCGGGCACGCGCTCTACCTGCTCGACGAGCCAACGGCGGGGCTGCACCCCTCGGACGCCCCGCCGATCATCGCGATGGCGGTGATGAACCACAAGGCCCCCATCTTCTGGCGCGACGCGACCTCGCTGGATCAAACCGAGGAAGGGCGACCCACCCACTGCAGCGCTGTAGCAGGGCGGCCCGCCCAACTGCTGCTGACGCCGATCGCACGAAAGTTCTAGTGAGGTATCAGCCGGGGCCGCCCAGCACGATCTTCCACACTCGGGTCGCCACCTGGAGGTTCAGCCGGTCCTCGACGTTCGCGAGGTCGCTGCCGCTGATGTCGCGGATGCGCTGGAGCCGATAGCGCAACGTGCTGCGGTGGATCGCGAGGGATTCGGCGGTCTCGTCGTAGTTGCCGCCGCAGTCGAAGTACCGGGACAGGGTCTCCACCATGGCCGCGTGGTGCCGGGAGTCGTAGTCGATGAGCTGCCCGAGCCACTCGTGGACGAACGTCTCCAGTTCCCGGTAATCGTTGCCAGGTCCCAGGATGCGGTAGAGGCCGAGCTCGTCGAAGAACGTCGTGCCGTAGCGCTCGCGGGAGTGGCGGCGCACTTCCAGGGCACGCTGCGCCTCCTCGTAGTGGTGGGGGATCTCGTCCAGAGAGTCGCAAGGGGCGCTCACCCCGATCGTCCCGGACCGTGTCCCGGTCTCCCGGGCGAGCGCCTCGTACAGCGCGCGGGGGTGCGGCCTGTCGTCGGCGACCAGGACCACGTGGTCGGAACGTCGGGTCAGCAGCGAGCGCATACCCACGGCAGACGCCGCCCGTCCCACGGTCTGCGCGAAGGAATCGTCCGCAGTCCGGTTCGGCCACTGCACCACGACGATGTAGTGGCTGCGGTGCAGGTCGTGTCCGACTGCCTCGGACCGGGCGTAGGCGCTCGCCTCGTCCGTCCCTGCCAGGAGGTCGTCGACCAGCTCGCGGTGCAGCCTCAGCTCCACTTCGGCCAGATTACGCAGGTGCGCCAGCTCCGGGGCGAGCGACGCGGCGGCGTGTTCCAGCGCCAGCACGGTGTGCTCGTCGGCCTCGTCCCGGGCATCGACCAGGGCCAGCACGCCCAGGATCTCGCCGTGCGGGCGGACCAGAGTGATCAGCCGGTCCTTTATCCGCACCGGCCCGACCTCCCGGGCGACGGCGTGCAGCATTTCGTCCTGGCGCACGGGGTCCGGTTCGGGATAGGGGTCGGGGCGGCTGGGGCCGGACCAGGACCTCAGCCGACCGAAGCGGTCCTCGACCAGCGCGGGGAGTCCGGTGAGCCTGTGCAGTGCGCGGGTGACGGCTTCCTCGCCGCCGCTCGAGGCAGCGACGTCGGCCATGAGCGCGTGAACGGCCCGCTGGTACCCGAGCTCAGCCACGACGGAGATCAGCTGCCGCTGGAGGGCTGTGCGTTCGTCCCTGAGTCGGTACAGCTCCAGCGCGTCCTCGCGTTGGTGGCGGTGCGCGAAGGCGACTGACAGTGCAGCAGCGGTGTGCCGGACGATCGTGGCGAGCCGGAATAGCTCGGCCTCGGATGGCCGGGAGCAGGACGTCACCACGAGGTAGCCGTGGGGTCCCTCCGGTCCGCGTAGCCCCAGGGCCCGGCCCCAGGGCCTGCCGGGTACGGTCACAGGGCCGTCCTGCCCGGCCAGCTCCCGCACCCTCCGGCCCAAAGCCAAAGCATGCGTCTGCCCGTTTTTCGGGCTGGGGACCAGGTCGTCGTCCATCTTCAGGTATCCGGCCTCGGCGCGGTATGGCCCCGCGGCGGCTATGTGGTCCATGGCCAGTCGCAGGATCTCGTCTTCGTCCGGGGTGTCGAACAGGGTGCGGGAGAGCACCATCAGGTCGCGGGGGTCATGGTCGGCTGGGGTGCGAGCGGGTGGGCGGGGCTGTCTGCGCGCGGCCGTGGGGTGCCACCGGGCGCTGCCCCGCGAAAGGCTGCCCGCCCGGTCGGGGCAGCGGTGGTACGGGCTGTGCGCCCGACTGCCGGCCATGGGATCACTCCGTTCTCCCCGAGCCTTCAGGGAGGCGAGCGGTATTTCGTATACCCGCTTCCGGCCCGGCTTATCCGAGATGTCCGGATGCTTTCTCTCGTCCTCGTGGGGCGACCGGACCCGGGCATTCCTGACTCGCCAGGCGCAGGCGTGGAGCCACCCGGTTCGCCACCCTGGGGAGTGCTCGAGACCCTCCGCGCGCACCGGCAGGAAACCGGCGGAGATCCCGCCTCTACCTGAGCGAACGTGATCCGGAGAGTCGACGCAGGCGTCGTACCGGGAGGAGTTCCTCATGGCCAAGGCAGTGGGCATCGACCTGGGCACCACCAACTCGGTGATCGCCGTGTGGGAGGGCGGCGAGCCGTCAGTCGTGCCCAACAGCGAGGGCAACCGCACGACACCGTCCGTGGTGGCCTTCACCGACACCGGGGAACGTCTGGTGGGCCAGCTGGCCCGGCGCCAGGCGATCCTCAACCCGAAGGGCACCATCTACTCGGCCAAGCGGTTCATCGGCCGGCACTTCGACGAGATCTCCGAGGAGGCCAGGGCGGTCGCGTACGACGTCGTCGAAGGCGACGGCGGGGCGGCTCGCTTCAAGGTGCGCGACAAGCTCTATGCGCCTGAGGAGATCAGCGCGCAGGTGCTGCGCAAACTCGCCGACGACGCCTCCAAGCAACTCGGGGAGCGGGTCACGGAGGCGGTCATCACGGTGCCCGCCTACTTCAACGACGCTCAGCGCACCGCCACCAAGGACGCCGGACGGATCGCGGGACTGGAGGTGCTGCGGATCATCAACGAGCCGACGGCGGCCGCCCTCGCCTACGGCATGGACAAGAAGGAGCACGAGACCGTCCTCGTGTTCGACCTGGGCGGCGGCACCTTCGACGTGAGCATCCTCGACGTCGGCGACGGCGTGGTGGAGGTGCGCTCCACCGCCGGCGACAGCCACCTGGGCGGCGACGACTTCGACCGGCGTCTGGTGGATTACCTCGCGGACGACTTCCAGAAGGAGAACGGCATCGACCTGCGCAAGGACCCGCAGGCGCTGCAACGACTGTTCGAGGCGGCGGAGAAGGCCAAGACCGAGCTCAGTTCGGTGACGCAGACGCAGGTCAGCCTGCCGTTCATCACCGCCGACGCCTCGGGCCCCAAGCACCTCACCGACTCGATCATGCGGTCCACGTTCGAGCAGATCACCGGCGACCTGGTGGAGCGCTGCCTCGGACCGGTCCAGCAGGCGATGGCCGACGCCAAGGTCGGCGAGAGCGACATCGACGAGGTCATCCTCGTCGGCGGTTCCACGCGTATCCCGGCGGTCCAGTCCCTGGTCCGCCGACTGACCGGCGGTAAGGAACCCAACATGAGCGTCAACCCCGACGAGGTCGTGGCCCTGGGCGCCGCGATCCAGGCCGGGGTGCTCAAGGGCGAGGTCAAGGACGTCCTGCTGCTCGACGTCACACCCTTGTCGCTGGGCGTGGAGACGCGCGGCGGAGTGATGACGAAGATCGTCGAGCGGAACACCACCATCCCGGTACGCCGCAGCGAGACCTTCTCCACTGCGGAGGACAACCAACCGGCCGTCGATGTGGTGGTGCTGCAGGGCGAGCGTGAGTCCGCGGCCGACAACCGCGTGCTCGGCCGGTTCCAGCTCACCGACATCCGGCCGGCACCGCGGGGCGAACCACAGATCGAGGTCACCTTCGACATCGACGCCAACGGCATCCTCAACGTCAAGGCCCGCGACCGGGACACCGGCAAGGAACAGGGCATCACCATCAGCGAGAGCTCCAACCTGGACCGCAGTGAGGTCGAACGCATGGTCCAGGAGGCCGAGCGCAACCAGGGCCAGGACCATGCACTCCGCGAGGCCGTCGACGCCCGCAACGAACTCGACGCCATCGCGTACCAGGTCGAGAAGCGCCTCGCCGAACTGGGCGACGCAGCGCCGGCGCACGAGAAGGCACGCGCCGAGATGCTCGTGTCCGACGCCCGGGCGGCGGTCAAGGAAGAGGCGGGCGTGGAGCGTGTGCGGCCCCTGACCTCCGAACTCCAGCAGGTGCTCGCCGGGCTGGCGGCCCATCAGGGCGCCGCTGCCACGGGCGGTCCCGGCCAGGACGCCGCAACCGGTGGTCCCACCGGCGGTGGTGGCGGTGACGACGACATCATCGACGCCGAATTCGACAAGGGCTGAGGCGCGCCATGCCCACCCACCCCCAGGAACCCGACCGGGCAGCGTCGGATCGGGTCGAACCGGTCCCGGAAGGCGGCGTACGCCCTCCGCGCGCGGATTTGCCCCAACCGGGCCCGCCGACCCGGCCGGAAGCGGCGAACGGCGAACCGGGACCCGACGCCGCCGGCCCCGTGACTGCCGAGGACGAGTACACGACCGCGATCCAGGAACTGGAGGACCGCTGGCGGCGCGCACTCGCCGACCTCGACAACCTTCGCAAGCGCCACGCCAGGGAACTGGAGCGCGAACGGGCGGTCGAGCGGTCCCGCACGGCGGCCGCCTTCCTGCCCGTCCTCGACAACCTCGAACTCGCCCTGACCCACGCCGGCGCCGATCCGGGCGCGATCATGGAGGGCATCCGGGCCGTACGCGACCAGGCGGTGAACGTCCTCGAACTGCTCGGCTACCCGCGGCACGCGGAGACCGGCGTCGCCTTCGACCCGGCCCGGCACGAGGTGGTCGGCGTCGTCCAGGACCCCGACGCCCCACCGGGCACGGTCGTCGAGGTGTTGCGCCCCGGCTACGGGAACGGCGAGAGGCAACTCAGGCCGGCCGCGGTGACCGTCGCGAAGCGGGAGTGACCGGTCATGGCACGGGACTACTACGAGGTTCTGGGCGTGTCGCGGAGCGCGAGCCAGGACGAGATCCAGCAGGCGTATCGCAAACTCGCCCGCAGGTACCACCCCGACGTCAACAAGGACCCCGGGGCGGAGGAGCGTTTCAAGGACCTCAACGAGGCACACAGCGTACTGTCCGATCCCAAGACCCGGTCCCGCTACGACCGCTTCGGCGAGGACTTCCGCAAGATCCCCGAGGACTTCGACGAACGGGTCGCGGCCGGAGCGGGCGGCGGCTTCCGCGGTCGGAGGACCGCGGGCGCGGGCGGTCCTCGCGTCCGGTACGCCACCGGCCTCGGCGACGACTTCGGCGCGGAGGGCATTGACATCGAGGACCTGTTCGGCTCCATGTTCGGAGCCGGCGCCACCCGAGGCGGCGTCCCCGGAGCGGACCAGGAGGCCGAGCTGCCGCTCACCGTCGAGGAGGCATACAGGGGCGGCCGTCGCACCGTCACGCTCGCCGGTCCCACCGGGCAGCCGCGGCGGTACGAGGTCGACGTGCCGCCGGGCGTCACCGACGGGCAGCGCATCCGGCTGGCGGGCGAGGGCGGCCGGGGCAGTGGTGACGCCGCCGCGGGCGACCTGTACCTGCGGGTGCGTGTCCAGCCCCACCCCCGGTTCCGGCTGGACGGCCGCGACGTGCACATCCAGGTCCCGGTCGCCCCCTGGGAGGCGGCCCTGGGTGCGACCGTGCCGGTGCCCACGCCCGGCGGCGGCACGGCCAAGGTCACGGTGCCCGCGGGTTCGTCCAGCGGCCGGCGGCTGCGGCTGCGTGGCGAGGGCATGCCGAACTCGCGCGGCGCGAACGGCGACCTGTACGCCGAACTCCGCATCATGGTGCCGCCCACCCTCGGCGACCGGGAGCGCGAACTGTTCGAGGAGCTCGCCGCCACTTCCTCGTTCGACCCCAGGAGGACGCGATGAACGACCGACCCGCGGGAACCGCAGGCATCGGCCGGGCCGGCGGGGGCGCCCGTCCGGTACGAACGGGCGTCGACATCACCGCCTCGACGGCTGTCCGGTACGCGCTCGTGCCCGCCCCCAGGCTCTCCCTCGACACCGTGGCCCGTCGCTCGGGCCTCCACCCCGATCTGATCCGCCGGTTCGTCGCCCTCGGCCTTGTCGACGCCGAGCGCGACGCCGCGGGGCACCTGGTGTTCGACCCCACGGCCCCGGCCGTTCTCGCCCGCATCCAGCGGCTGCGCACCGGACTCTGCCTCAACTACGCATCCATCGGCCTGGTGCTCGACCTGCTCGACCGCATCAGCCTGCTCGAAGCCGCCCTGCGCGGCCGCGGCACGAGGAGTGAAACACCCCCATGGACATGAACCGTCTCACCCAGAAGTCCCAGGAAGCCCTCCAGGAGGCCCAGACCGCGGCCGTCGGCATGGGGCACACCGAGGTCGACGGTGAACACCTGCTGCTCGCACTTCTCGATCAGGAGGACGGTCTGATCCCGCGGTTGCTGCAGCAGGCCGGCACCGAGCCGAAGGAACTGCGCGCGGCCGTGCGTGAGGAACTCTCCCGCCGCCCGAGGGTCACCGGCCCCGGCGCGGCACCCGGCCAGGTCTTCGTCACCCAGCGCCTCGGCCGCCTGCTCGACGCCGCCGAACGGGAGGCCAAACGCCTCAAGGACGAGTACGTGTCCGTGGAGCACCTCCTGCTCGCCCTGGCCGAGGAGAGCTCTTCGACCGCCGCCGGACGCCTGCTCAAACAGGCCGGCATCACCAGGGACTCGTTCCTGAGCTCGCTCACCCAGGTCCGCGGCAACCAGCGCGTCACCTCCGCCAACCCCGAAGTGGCCTACGAGGCTCTGGAGAAGTACGGCCGCGACCTGGTCCTCGAGGCTCGGTCCGGGCGGCTGGACCCGGTCATCGGCCGTGACGCGGAGATCCGCCGCGTCACCCAGATCCTCAGCCGCAAGACCAAGAACAACCCCGTCCTCATCGGCGACCCCGGCGTCGGCAAGACCGCCATCGTCGAGGGCCTGGCCCAGCGCGTCGTTCGGGGCGACGTCCCTGAGGGCCTGCGCGACAAAACGGTGTTCGCCCTCGACATGGGCTCCCTGGTCGCCGGCGCCAAGTACCGCGGCGAGTTCGAGGAACGCCTCAAGGCCGTGCTGTCCGAGGTGAAGGCCGCCCAGGGGCGCATCCTGCTCTTCGTCGACGAACTCCACACCGTCGTAGGAGCGGGCGCCGCCGAAGGGGCCATGGACGCGGGCAACATGCTCAAGCCGATGCTCGCCCGCGGCGAACTCCACATGATCGGCGCCACCACCCTCGACGAGTACCGCAAGCACATCGAGAAGGACGCCGCCCTCGAACGCCGCTTCCAGCAGGTCCTGGTCGACGAGCCGAGCGTGGAGGACACCATCTCCATCCTGCGCGGACTGCGCGAACGCCTGGAGGTGTTCCACGGCGTGAAGATCCAGGACAACGCGCTGGTCTCCGCGGCCACCCTCAGTCACCGCTACATCACCGACCGGTTCCTGCCCGACAAGGCCATCGACCTCGTCGACGAGGCGTGCGCCCGGCTGCGTACCGAGATCGACTCGATGCCCGCCGAACTCGACGAGATCACCCGCCGCGTCACCCGCCTGGAGATCGAGGAAGCGGCCCTGTCCAAGGAGACCGACCCCGCCAGCAAAACCCGCCTGGAGGAGCTGCGCAGGGAACTGGCCGACCTGCGCGGCGAGGCCGACGCCAAACACGCCCAGTGGGAGGCCGAACGGCAGGCGATCCGCCGCGTGCAGGAGCTGCGCCAGGAACTGGAGCAGGTCCGCCACGACGCAGAGGAGGCCGAACGCGCCTACGACCTCAACCGCGCCGCCGAACTCCGCTACGGCCGCCTCCAGGACCTGGAGCGCCGACTCGCCGCGGAAGAGGAGCAACTGGCCGCCAAACAAGGGCAGAACCGGCTGCTGCGCGAGGTCGTCACCGAGGAGGAGATCGCCGAGATCGTCGCCGCCTGGACCGGCATCCCAGTCGCCCGCCTCCAGGAGGGCGAACGGGAGAAACTGCTGCGCCTCGACGAGATCCTGCGCGAGCGCGTCATCGGCCAGGACGAAGCCGTCAAGCTCGTCGCCGACGCCGTCATCCGCGCCCGCTCCGGCATCCGCGACCCTCGCCGCCCCATCGGCTCGTTCATCTTCCTCGGCCCCACCGGCGTCGGGAAGACCGAGCTGGCCAAGACCCTCGCCCGGACCCTGTTCGACTCCGAGGAGAACATGGTCCGCCTCGACATGAGTGAGTACCAGGAGCGGCACACCGTCAGCCGGCTCATGGGCGCACCGCCCGGATACGTCGGCTACGAGGAAGGCGGCCAGCTCACCGAGGCCGTACGCCGCAAGCCGTACTCGGTCGTGCTGTTCGACGAGATCGAGAAGGCGCACACCGATGTCTTCAACACCCTGCTGCAGATCCTCGATGACGGCCGCATCACCGATGCGCAGGGCCGCACCGTCGACTTCCGCAACACCGTGATCATCATGACGTCCAACATCGGCTCCGAGCACCTCCTCGACGGCGCCACCGCCGAAGGTGAGATCAAGCCCGACGCCCGCGCCCTGGTGATGGGCGAGCTGCGCGGGCACTTCCGCCCGGAGTTCCTCAACCGCGTCGACGACATCGTGCTCTTCAAACCGCTCGGCGAGCGGCAGATCGAGCGGATCGTGGAGCTGCAGTTCGACGAACTGCGCCAGCGGCTCGCCGAACGCCGCATCACCGTCGAACTCACCGACGCCGCCCGGGAAGCGATCGCCCACCAGGGCTACGACCCGGTGTACGGGGCCCGACCACTGCGCCGCTACATCTCCCACGAGGTCGAGACACTGGTCGGACGCGCCCTGCTGCGCGGCGACGTCCAGGACGGCGCGACGGTCCGCGTCGACGCCGAGCACGGAGAACTGGTGGTCACCTACGACCAGCCCGAGGACGTGAAGGGAGCGCGGGCGGCATGAGCACGATGCAGGCGACGACCGTCAGTTGTCCCCACTGCGGACGCACCAACCGAGTGCCCGTGGCCGCGGAGGGCCGCCCCAAGTGCGGCCACTGCAAGCAGCCCCTACCGTGGATGGCGGACGCGGGCGACGACGACTTCACCGAGGTCGCCGAGCGAGCCGACGTCCCCGTCGTGGTCGACCTGTGGGCCACCTGGTGCGGCCCCTGCCGCATGGTCAGCCCCGCGCTGGAGAAGGTCGCCACCGATCTCGCCGGCCGCATCAAACTCGTCAAGGTCGATGTCGACAAGAACCCGCGGCTGTCGCAGCGTTTCGAGGTCCGGGCGGTACCGACACTTCTCGTCCTCGACCGGGGCGAGACGGTCGCCCGGCAGGCGGGGGCGGCGCCCGCCCCCGCTCTGCGCCGGTGGGTGGAACAGTCGATCACGGCCCGGGAAGGGTGATCCGGATGACCCTGCACGCGGACCCTCACCTCGCGCTTGTCCGGCCGGTCCAGCCGCTGACCCCAGAGGGGTGTCAGGAGTGTCTGCTGCTCGGCTCCTCGTGGGTCCACCTGAGGCTCTGTCTGACCTGCGGGCACGTCGGCTGCTGTGACTCCTCGCCGAACAAGCACGCGCGTAGGCACGCAGCTGCCGTCGTCCATCCGATCGTGCAGTCGTTCCAGCCCGGCGAGGATTGGCGCTGGTGCTACGTTCACGAGGCGTTCGTCTGATGTCCGGCGACCAGTCGCTGCCGGGCGGAGAACCGGTGCCTCAGGAAGCGAGCGAGGCTGTCTTCTGGGAGACCCCGGACATCTACGGCGCGTATCCGCGCCTTGCGGAGGACCAGACAGCACGTCTGGCGGAGCACGGGCAACGCCGGAGCATGGCTCCGAACGACGTGCTGATCCAGGAGGGGGAGCGCTGCGAGACGTTCTTCGTCGTCCTCAGCGGTACCGTCGCCGTCGTCGAGGACTACGGCACTCCCGAGGAGCACGTGCTGCGCGTGCACGGCCCCGGTCGCTTCGTCGGCGAACTCGGTCTGCTGCACGGACAGGTGGCCTTCTACACCGCTGTCGCCAGGGAGCCGGGCGAGGTCCTCGTCGTCTCCTTGGACCAGTTGCGCCACCTGGTGTCCAAGGACTCCGCCATCGGGGACGTCGTGCTGCGCGCCTGTCTGGGCCGTCGCGCGCTGCTCGTCGGACAGGGCGCCGGCTTCCGTATCATCGGCTCGCGCTACTCCCCCGACACCCGGCGGCTGCGCGAGTTCGCCATCCGCAACCGGCTGCCGCACCGTTGGATCGACCTGGAGACCGACGAGGAGGCCGAGGACCTGCTGCGCCGCTTCGGCGTCGGCCCGGAGGAGACACCGCTCGTCATCTGGCGGGACACCACCCTGTTGCGCAACCCCAGCAACGCGGAACTGGCCCGGCTCATCGGCCTGCCGTCACTACCCGCCGGAAACCGTCACGGCGATGTCCTCATCGTCGGCTCGGGACCCGCCGGCCTTGCTGCCGCGGTGTACGCCGCCTCCGAGGGCCTGAGCACCACGGTGGTGGAGGCGATGGCCACCGGCGGCCAGGCCGGCACGTCGTCCCGCATCGAGAATCTGCTCGGCTTCCCCGCCGGCATCTCCGGCGCCGAACTCACCGAACGCGCCGTGCTCCAGGCCGACAAGTTCGGCGCCAGGATCAGCATTCCGGTGGAGGCGACCGGTCTCCTTCTCAAGGGCGAGGACCACTACGTGGTGGCGTTCGCCGACGGCAGCGAGATCGCCGCCCGCGCCGTCGTCCTGGCCACGGGTGCCCGCTACCGCCGGCTTCAGGTGCCCGGCATCGAACGCCTGGAGGGAACGAGCGTCCACTACTCGGCGACCTTCTACGAGGCCCAGCAGTGCCGCACCGGCCCGGTTGCCGTCGTCGGCGGAGGCAACTCGGCGGGCCAGGCGGTGCTGTTCCTCGCCGGGTACGCGCCAAAGGTGCACCTGCTGGTCCGAGGACCCGGCCTTGAGGCCAGCATGTCCCGCTACCTGGTCGACCAGGTCGAGCGCCATCCGCGGGTGGAGGTCATGCTGCAGACCGAGGTCACCGAGGTCATCGGCCAGGAGGTGCTGGAGGAGCTCGACGTGGTCGACAACCGCACGGGCGGGCACCGCCGACTCGCGGTACGGGGCCTGTTCGTCTTCACCGGCGCCGACCCCCACACCGAGTGGCTCGCCGGCATCATCGCCCTCGACTCCCGCGGTTTCGTCATCACCGGCCCGGAGGCCCAGGAAGCCTGCGCCTACCCCGAGGTGTGGCACGGCCGCGGGCGCTCGTGCATGACCCTGGAGACCAGCCTGCCCGGGGTCTTCGCGGTAGGGGACGTCCGTAGCGGCTCGGTGAAGCGGGTGGCCTCGGCGGCCGGTGAGGGCGCGATGGCCATCCACTTCGTGCACCGGCACCTGGGGCACTCGGCCGCGCCCGGCACCACGGGCACGTCCGCTGCCGCGGGCGGCTCGGACGTCTCCCCTCGCCTACGTCACAAGGAGTCCGCATGGCTCGCATGACGAATGACGGACGCTGGGATCACGAGACGGAAGAAGGAGGCGATGACCATCCCCGTGCGGCGCTACCGCGGTGGCGGTCTGCAGGAAAGACCCGTCTGGGCACCCACCCCTCTCAATCCCCTGGTCGAGTCGACGAACTGCTCAACCAGATGAGCGGCCTGCTGGAGTCGACCGTGGGCGCAACACCCGCGGTTGCGTGGACGCCTCTCGCGGACGTGCCGGAGTCCGAGGACGCGTTCCACATAGAGATCTCCCCGGCGTGAAGAGCAAGGACATCGACGTCGAGGCCAACGGTCCCGAACTCGTGGTCACCGAAGAGATCAAGGAGCGGGAACGCAAGGGCGTCCTGCGCCGCAGCACCCGCCGCGTCGGAGCCTTCGAGTACCCTTTGCGGCTGCCCGGAGAGTTGGACACCCGCAAGATCAAGGCCGACATGCAGGACGGAGTGCTCAGCCTCACCGTCCCCAAGGCCGACGTCGCAAAACCGCGGCACGTCGAGATCAGCGAGACGAGGGAAAGCACCGAGAGCCCGGCCGGAATGACGCAGGAGACGGCAGGACCTTATTCCGAAGGAATGCGAAACTCGAATTCGGGACGGTCCCACGGCACGGCGGGCGGCTTCGCGAACGCGGTCCCGGTCCGCACCGCACCAACGCGGTGGTAGAAGTCCTCGGCAGGAAGATGCGACACGACCTTGACACGGTCGAGCCCGGCGGCACGGGCCTCGGACAGCATGTGCGCAACGAGCAGCCGTCCGATACCGCGTCCCTGCACTTCGTCGGCGACGAACAGCAGGTCGAGCTCCGGTGGAGCGAGGACGAGCGAGTAGAACCCGAGGACCCGGCCTCCATGCTCGTCGGCGCCGACGGCCACAAAGGCGCGGTGGGTCTCGATGTAATCAGGACCGACCCGGTAGCCCGCCACTGCGGCCGCGTACTTACCCTCGTAGGCGCCTGAGCCACGCACGAGCCGCGTGAGCCGTTTGGCATCCAGCGCGACGGCCCTCCGTATCGTGATCGGCCGGCTGATCGGAGAAGTGCGTGAACTCATCGGGAGAGTATTTCGCACCGGGGAGTGCCTTCGTGCGGCGGGTCGGCTGCTCGGGCAACGCGCCGGCCACCTTCAACACCGGCGGACGGCCAGATCGCCCGGCTCAAAGGAGCGGCCCGGGTGATCGGCAGCGCCGGTTCGCCGGAAAAGGTAGCCCACCTGACCGGGAAACTCGGCTTCAACGCGGCCTTCGACTACCACGACGGCCCTGTCCTCGATCGACTGCGCGAAGCCGCCCCCGACGGCATCGACGTCTACTTCGACAACGTAGGCGGCGAGCAGCTGCGAGCGGCCATCGAGGTCATGACGAGCCGCTCCTCCGGTTCCCGCGCGGCTTACTTCTCCTCATCCGATCGTCGCCGCGCTCAGAGACATGGAGCATCCAGAAGGTCCGCCTCCGGGCAAGTGGGTGGAAGCTATTCTCGCAGAGGGATCACACCCCAACTCGCGGAGCCGGAAGCCGGCGGGTGACGCCTTGGTGGTTCCGGAAACCGAGCGCCGCCAGAACTTGAGCGGCCACGTACATCCCTGCCACCTCGTGCCGCGTCCGCTCCACACCGATACGCCCCCGGTCCCCGCGCAGCGCCCCGCTCAGCCGCTCACGGGCCCGCCCGTCACACACAACTGGAACCCCGACAGCTTTCCCAGATCATGCAGCCCCGCACACAACGCGGCGAACCCCCGCGCGCGCCCGGCCAGGATCGTCCGCCAGCCCCAACCCCCGCGTAATACACCGACGCTGTCCCTCCGAGAGATACCGGTCCCACAGGAACCACGGCCGCCGCATCAAGCAAATGCCGAACCAGCGGATACGGCGGCAGCGCAGGATCCAGCCCCCGGACCTTCCCCCACGCCGATTCATCCACCCCACCCAACGGCCTTCCCCTCACCCCAGGACCTCCCACAGCCATACACCCAGTAGCCGATCACCCAACCACGCCCCACTGACAACCCCTCAAAACAAGGACAGCCGCTACGGTCGCTCCGTGCAACAGCACTTGACTCCCGCGGCACGACCGAGCCGGGCAAAGAAACGGCAAGCCGGCCACTGATGCGCAGGTCAGCAAGTGTCGTCCCCGCCGACGTGGGGGTGTTTCGATGGCGGTGCCCGCCCTCGTCGTCGTCCGTGGCGCTGTCCCTGCCGTGAGCCAGCGTCGTCCGGAGATCATGGAGAGGCAAGCAAAATGGGCTGGGACGAACGCGCACCGCGCCCAGGCGCAGCACCTTTCCCATGCCCACGGCGGCTGAGCGACAAGGCCGGGCTCGGTCTCTCAGCCCGGTCACCTACCACGCAACGACTCCGAGCCGATCAATCCCAGATGCCCGAGTTCAACGGAGCGTAGTCAGCACCAAACCAGCACGGGACAGGTGAAGACGGGTGATGACGTGGGTTTTTAGTCAGCACCAAACCAGCACGGGAGTCAGCACCGCACCGTCAAATCACCTCGAATTACGCGTCTCGGACAGCACTCGTTTCGACCATCTCCGAGCCTATGAACCGCCCTTCCGTGGACCGGCATGGTGGCCGCACGCATAGCCAACCCCCGAACTATGTTGCCCCACCACATGTGCCCCTGACCTGCATCTTCCTACCGTGTGCCGACACCTACCCGTCCCCACCGCACACAAGGAAGTGGCGCACATGGCCCCCGGAACCACCGCTCCCCCACCCTCCGCCAGCCTCCCCCGCATCGTCGCCGCGAGCCTCATCGGCACCACCATCGAGTGGTACGACTTCTTCCTGTACGGATCCGCGGCCGCCCTCGTCTTCAACAAGCTGTTCTTCCCCGGGTCCGACCCCCTCGTCGGCACACTGCTGTCGTTCCTGACCTACGCCGTCGGGTTCGCCGCCCGGCCGCTCGGGGCACTGGTGTTCGGGCACTACGGGGACCGCCTCGGGCGCAAGCGACTGCTGGTGCTGAGTCTGCTGCTGATGGGTGGTGCGACCTTCGCCATCGGACTGCTGCCGACGCACGCGACGGTCGGCGGCGCCGCGCCCGTGCTGCTGACCCTCCTGCGGCTGGTGCAGGGGTTCGCGCTCGGCGGTGAGTGGGGCGGCGCCGTCCTGCTGGTGTCCGAGCACGGGGACGCGCGCCGGCGCGGGTTCTGGGCGTCGTGGCCGCAAACCGGGGCGCCGGCCGGGCAGTTGCTCGCGACCGGTGTGCTCTCGCTGCTCACCGCCGTGCTGTCGGACGACGCCTTCGTGAGCTGGGGCTGGCGGATCCCGTTCCTGCTCTCCGGTGTCCTGGTCGCCGTCGGTCTGTGGGTCCGCCTCTCCGTCGACGAATCACCCGTGTTCCGGGAGGCGTTGGCACGGTCCGAGGCCCGGCGGAGTGCCGGCACACCCGAACAGCCGCCGCTCGTCTCGGTGTTGCGACACCACTGGCGTGATGTGCTGGTGGCGATGGGCGCGCGGATGGCGGAGAACATCAGCTACTACGTCATCACCGCCTTCATCCTCGTGTACGCCACCACGTCCGCCGACGTCTCCAAGCAGACCGCCCTGAACTCCGTGCTCATCGGTTCCGCCGTGCACTTCGCCGTGATCCCGGCGTGGGGCGCGCTGTCCGACCGGGTCGGACGGCGGCCCGTCTATCTGCTGGGCGCGGTCGGGATCGGGCTGTGGATGTTCCCGTTCTTCGCCCTGGTCGACACCGGGCGGTTCGGATACCTGGTGCTGGCGGTGACCGTCGGTCTGGTGCTGCACGGCGCCATGTACGCGCCCCAGGCCGCCTTCTTCGCCGAGATGTTCGCGACCCGGATGCGCTACTCCGGCGCTTCCGTCGGTGCCCAGTTCGCCTCCGTCGCCGCCGGGGCACCGGCCCCGCTGATCGCCACCGCGCTCCTGTCCGACTACGGCAGTTCGACCCCGATCGCGCTGTATGTGATCGCGGCCTGTCTGCTCACCCTGGTCGCGGTGGCCGCCGCCAAGGAGACCCGGCGGCGGGACCTGGCCGACGACGGCACCGGGACCGACGCGGCGAGCAGCAGGGCCGACGCACACACCGGGTGAGCGTGCGCCGCTGGTCCCCGGGGATCAGCGGCTCTCCGGTAGCGCCGCCAACCGGTGCAGGCGCAGGGCCAGTTGGATCTCCAGGACGCGTGCGGGGCTCTGCCAGTCGTCGCCGAGGAGGCGGGCCACGCGCTCCAGCCGCTGGGCCACCGTGTTCACATGGACATGGAGATCGTCCTTCGTACGGACCGGGCTCATCCCGGAGGCGAAGTAGGCGTCGAGGGTGCGCAGCAGTTCCGTACCGCGTCGTGTGTCGTACGCGACGACCGGGCCGATGGTGCGTTCGACGAATCCGGTGACGTCCCGTTCGCCGGCGAGGAGCAGGCCGAGGAAGCCGAAGTCCTCGGCGGCGGCGCCGTCCCCGCCCCGGCCGAGGAGGTGGAGCGCGTCGAGGCAGCGGCGGCCCTCGGCATACCCGGCGGCCACGGTGTCGGGCCGGAGGGTGAGGTCGGCGACGGGCGCGGAGGCGCCGACGGTCACCGGCTGGTGGACGGCGGTGCCGAGCTGGCGGGCGGTGCGCCTGGCCACGTCGGCGGCGGTGTCGCCGGGGTCCAGGGGCAGCAGCAGGACGGTGCCGCCGTCACGGGCCGCGGCCAGGCCGTGCCCGGTGGTGGCGAGGTGGGAGGCGGCCGACCAGAGCCGGCGGCGGGCAGCCGCCTCCTCCTCGGCACCGGCCGCCGGGCCGCCCAGCCGGGCGGCGAGCACGACATGGGTGGCGTCGAGGTCGGCGTGCAACCGGGCGGCTCGGTCGAGCAGTTGGCGCGGATCGCGGTCGCGCGCGTCGAGTAGGTCGTCCAACAGCTCGCCGCGCACCCGTTGTTCGGCCTCGGCGGCGGAGCGGCGGGCCAGCAGGAGCAGCGAGGTGACCATCGCGGCGCGTTCCAGGGTGCGCTGGTCGACGGGGTCGAGGCCGGGGTGGCCGCGCAGCACCAGCGCGCCGAGCAGTTCGCCGCCGGCGGCGACCGCGGCGATCCAGTCGTCGCCGTGCCGGACCGCGTGCCCTTCCGCGCGCGAGGTCGCCAGCGAGCGGGCGTCAGCGGTGTCGGTGAACTCGACGGTGCCGCCGAGGACCTGGGAGACGGCGGCGGCCACGTCATGAACTCCGCCGCCGCGCAGTACGAGTTCGGCGAGCCGGTCGTGGACCTCCGAGGCCCGTTCGATGACCGCGCTGCGGTCCTTGATGATTTCGTTGGCCCGCTCCAGGCCGGCCATGGCCGCACGGGTCTCCGTGAGCAGGTTCGCCCCGTCGATGGCGGCCGCGGCCAGCGCGGCGAAGGAGCCGAGCAGTGCGATCTGCTCCCGTTCGAAGACACGCGCCCGCCGGTCCGCCGCGAACAGCACGCCGATGACGTGCGGCCCCAGCATGAGCGGCACCCCGAGGATGGCGACCAGGCCCTCGTCGCGCACCCCCGTGTCGATGGTGAGGGTGTGCTGGAAGCGGTCGTCCCTGAAGTAGTCGTCGGTGACGTAGGGCCGCGCGGTCTGTGCGACGAGCCCGCCGAGCCCCTCCCCCATGCCGAGCCGCAGCTGCTGGAAGCGGGCCGCGACGGAGCCCTCGGTGACCCTCATGTAGGTGTCGCCGCGTGCCGGGTCGTTGAGGCTCAGGTAGGCGACGTCCGTGCCGAGCAGGGAGCGGGCGCGCTGGACGATCGCCTGGAGTACGGCGTCCACGTCCCGCAGTCCCGCCAGGTCGTGCGCGGTCTCGAAGAGCGCGGACAGCTCCGCCTCGCGCCGCCGTCTGCCCTCCAGTTCGGTGCGGACCCGCAGCGCGAGGAGTCTGGCCCGCTCCAGTTCGGCGATCAGCTCGGGCGGCCTGCCTTCGGCACGGGCGACCAGCAGCGGCTGCTCGTAGGCCTCCGCCGAGGCGCCCCTGGCCAGCAGTTCGAGGTACGCCGAATCGGCGCCGGAGACCAGCTCGGCACCCTCGCCGAGGGCGCCGGCCGCTTCTGCCGGGGCCGGCCACCTGGCGGACTGCACGTGATTGCGCGACATGGTCACAGGATTCCGCATCGCGACCGCGGCCCGTCGGGCCTGTGGAAAACTCGCGGACCGGTGGCAGCCCGGCGCTTCAGTGGGCTGTCCAGCCGCCGTCGAGCACCAGCGAGGTGCCCGTGACGAAGGACGCCTGGGGGCCGCAGAGATAGGCCACGGCCTCGGCGACCTCCTCCGGTTCGACGAGCCGTTTCACGGCGGTGTCCGTCAGGAGCACCTCGGACAGCACCCGTTCCTCGGGGATGCCGTGCGCCCGGGCCTGGTCGGCGAGCTGCTTCTCGACCAGTGGGGTGCGCACATAGCCGGGGTTCACACAGTTCGAGGTCACGCCATGGGGTGCGCCCTCAAGGGCGGCCGTCTTGGAGAGTCCCTCCAGACCGTGTTTGGCGGCCACATAGGCGGACTTGAAGGCGGAGGCGCGCAGTCCATGGACGGAGGACACATTGACGATCCGCCCCCAGCCCTGCCCGTACATGTGCGGCAGCGCGCCCCGGATGAGCCGGAACGGGGCCTCCAGCATCACCGTCAGCACGGTGTGGAAGACGTCCGGCGGAAACTCCTCGATGGGGCGCACCAGTTGGATGCCGGCGTTGTTGACGAGGACGTCGGTGCCTGCGGCGGCGCGCTCGGCCGCGTCCAGGTCGGTGAGGTCGAGGACGTACGGCTCGACGGCGCCGGCCGCCGGGCCGACGGCCCGTCCGGCCGCCTCGGTCAGTTCGGCCAGCCCGGCCGCGTCCCGGTCCACGGCTCTCACCTCGGCTCCGGCGGCCGCGAGGCGCAGCGCGCAGGCGCGGCCGATGCCGCCGGCGGCACCGGTGACCAGGGCGGTACGACCCCGCAGGTCGAGGGAGGGCGGGTGGGGGCCGGGGAGGGCGCTGGGCGAACTCATGATCCGACCCTAGGCGGCCCTCCCCCGAGACCACATAGGCTCAGCGCACATACTTCAGCTGAAAGCCGTAGCGTCGAACCATGTGGGTGCATCCGACATGGCCTGCTTGATCCGGAACACACCGAACTCGTTCAGCTCCGGCAGGGCGTCCACGTCGAACCAGGCCACCTCCAGCGACTCGTCGTCGTTGACGCGGGCCTCGCCGCCGACGGCACGGCAGCGGAAGGTGATGTCCATGTACTGGCAGACATCGCCGTTCGGGTAGGTGACGGGGTTCAGCGCCTGGACCAGGACCACCCGCTCGGCGACACAGCGCACCGCCGTCTCCTCGAAGACCTCCCGCACGGCGCAGGCCGCGGGCTGCTCCCCGGGATCAGGAATGCCACCGATGACCGACCACTTGCGGGTGTCGGTCCGACGGCCCAGGAGCACTCTGCCCTCGTCGTCGAAGACGACGGCGGTGATCCCGGGCAGCCACAGCAGCTGGTGGCCGGCGGAGGCCCGGATCGTATGGATGAAGTCAGGAGTGGCCATGCGCCGACCCTAACCGCCTGCTTCCCCCGAACCGGCCGAGGCCACGGGGCGTACAGCGGGTGTACGGCTACGCGCCACCGGCGCGCCGGGAGCGCAGCCCCGACCCGATCGCCCAGCCGATCCCGCCCGCCGCGACCAGCACCAACGCGATCTCGGGCAGGATGCCCAGCTTGGTCGCGGGGGTCTCGGAGGTGCGCAGCGGCACTTTCTGGACCAGGTAGGCGGGCACGAACATGCCGGTCTTCTGGGTGATCTTCCCATCCGGCATGATGATCGCGCTGACGCCGCTGGTCACCGGCACGGTGACGGTCCGGCTGTGCTCGACGGCGCGGATCCGGGACATGGCGAGCTGCTGGTAGGTCATCTCGCTGCGGTCGAACGTGGCGTTGTTGCTCGGCACGGAGATCATCTCAGCGCCGTGCGTCACGGTGTCCCGCACGTCCCAGTCGAAGGCTGCCTCGTAGCAGGTGGCGAGGCCGACCTTGGTGCCGTCGATGTCGAACACACCGGGCTTGGTGCCCCGGCTGAAGTCCTGCCGGACCATGCTTGTCCAGTTCTTGTTGATGGCGCCGACCAGACCGCGCAACGGGAGGTACTCCCCGAAGGGCTGGATCTGCCGCTTGTCGTACGTCGCCGTCGGGCCCTTGACCGGGTCCCACAGGATCTGCTCGTTGAGGAGCTTGCCGCCCCGCTCGACGACCCCGCCGACCGAGATGGGCACGCCCATCGCCGTGGCGGCCTCGTCGATCACGGCGGCCGCGTCGGCATCGGCGAACGGGTCGACGTCGGAGGAGTTCTCCGGCCACAGCACGAAGTCCGGCTTGGCCACCTTGCCCGCCTTGACGTCGGCGGCCAGCTTGAGCGTCTCCTTGACGTGGTAGTCGAGCACGGCCTGCCGCTGGGCCGCGAACTCAAGGCCGGCCCGCGGCACATTGCCCTGAATGACCGCGACGGTGACGGAGCCGTCCTCCGCCTTGTCACTCACCAGCGTCCGGGCGGCGACCGCGCCCACCACGGGGACGGCCACGCTCAGCAGGGCCGCGGCCGCCGCCCCGCGCCGGATCTCACGCGTGCGGCGCCCCTCGATGGCCAGGCGCACCACCTCGTACAGACCGAATCCGCACAGGACGACCGCGAAGCCGAGCACGGGGGTGCCGCCCACCGCGGCGAGCGGCAGGAAGACGCCCTCCGCCTGACCGAAGGCGATCTTGCCCCAGGGGAAGCCGCTGAACGGTACACGCGCGCGTGCCGCCTCACCGGCGATCCACACGGCGGCCGCCCACACCGGCCAGGCAGGCAGTCTGGAAACAGCGCCGACGCCCACACCGACCAGGGCGACGAAGATCGCCTCGATGGCCACCAGCGCGAGCCACGGCCCGGGGCCGACCTCGACGCCGGTCCACACCAGCAGGGGCAGCAGGAAGCCGAGTCCGAAGAGATAGCCGAGGCCGAGGGCCGCCTTCCAGGTGCGGCCGCGCAGCACCCACCCGAATCCTGCGAAGGCGGGCAGGGCCAGCCACCACAGGGTGCGCGGCGGGAAGCTGACGTAGAGCAGCACTCCGCTGAGCGCGGAGGCGGCGGCCGGGACCAGACGGCGTAGCAGCCGCAGGCCGCGGTCGCGGGGCGCGAGGCGCGGTGTGAGCTGGTCCGACTGGTCGACGGAAGTTGCGGTGGCGGTCACTCCGGGAGTGTACGGCGGCCGTCTCGCGGCCGACAGCGCGGTCTCGGCACGCAGGAATCACACCGTTCCCGCGCAAGTCGTCCACAAAGCGGGCATCACCGGTTACGGTGAGCCGAGGCGGGCGGCGGGGCCTGCCACAGGTCGGGGGACCGGGTACGGGGGGCGACGGTGGGGTCGACCGGGATGACGTCCGCTGCCGGGACGGACGCGGACAACGACAGACGAAACGTTTCTGACGCGGTGGGCGTCGTGGTGCTCGGGGCGTGCGCCGTATGGCCGCTGCTCTCGGCGGCCGGGCGGGACGGACGGCCCGAGGGCGTGCTGCTGGCGGTGCTCGCCGTGGCCGCGGGCTATGCCGCGGGCCGGATGTCGGGGTCGCTGTGGCCGGTGGCCGCGCCCTGCGTCGGCGCGCTGGCCGGGCTGGCCCTGGCGGTGGCGACGCCCGAGGTGGCCGCGGGCCCTCAGTTCACGACGCCGGTCGGCCATGCCGGTGCCGTCGCGGCGCTGCTGGTTCTCGCGACGGGTGGCGTGTGCTGTGCCGCCTGGGCGACACCGATTCCGGCGCTGCGGTTCGGGCTGCGGACGCTGGCCGCCGGGATCACGGTGACCGGGGCGGCCATGGGCTCGGCGATGGGGTGCGCGGCCAGTGCCGCCGTGCTGCTGTGCTCCCTGGCCGCCGGCCGGCTGCGCCGCCGGGGCCCGGGCATCGCGGGGCTGGCCCTGGCGGCCACGGTGGTGACCGGCACGGTCTGGGCGGTCGCCGCGAACGTCCTGCCCGCCGGCCTGACCACCGCCCTGTCGGGCCCTCTCACCGAACGCCGCGTCCGGCTGTGGCGGGACGCCCTGCATCTCGCCCGCCACAACAGCACCCTGGGCGTCGGCCCCGGCCGGTTCGACGAGCTCAGCGGCACCGCGTCCGAGGCCCTGCTGCCCGACGGCAAGCCGCACTCCGCGCCGCTCCAGCAGGTCGCCGAACAGGGGCTGGTCGGTGCCCTCCTGCTGGCCGCCGCGTTCTGCTGGATCCTCTACGCCCTGTGGCGCTCGGCCCGCTCCACGCCGGTCGTGCTCACCGCGGGCGCGGCGCTCACGGCACTGGCCGCGGTCGCCGCGGTCGGCGACGCGCTGAGTTTCACGACGGTGTCGGCGGGCGCGGGCCTGCTGGCGGGCCTGGCGACGGCCCGGCCATGGGTGGCGGGTGTCCCACAGAGCTGAAACCGACCAGAGCTGAAACCGGCGTCCAGCCGACGTCCGGCCGACGTCCATATGTCCCGCACCCATGTGGCCGAGCCACACAGCCCCGTCGGCTACCTCAGTGCGCGGTACCGGGCGTGATGGTCCGCAGGCGTTCCCTGATGACCCGGACCGCCGACTCGGCGTTGTCCACGGTGATCGTGAAGGTGTGGCCGTCCCACAGCCGCAGGACGATGCCCTCGCCGCGGCGGACCACGACGGCCGTGCCCTTCTCGGGCCGCCAGCGGTAACCCCAGCCGCCCCAGTGACGCGGGGTGATCTGTGGGGTGAAGTCGGCGCCGACCACATGGGAGAGCGGGATACGGCGGCGCGGTACCCCTATATGGCCGCACCGGACTTCGAGGCACTCCTTGTCGAGCTTCAGGTCGACATGCACGAAGGCGAGGGTGCCGAAGAGGACCAGCAGCCCGGCTGCGATGCAGCCCACGACAGCCATCACCAGCGGGGCGATCCCCGAGGTCCAGGCGGAGTCCACGGCCAGTTCGACGCCGAGCGCCATGCAGGCGGCGCCGACCAGCGCCAGCAGCCACTGGACCCGGTTGGTGGCCCGCCCCGTCCAGACATCCGGGTGCGGGGCGTCCTTCTCGTCCAGGGAGCGGTCGTGGGGGTGGTCCCTCATATCTACGAGATTACTCAGGTTTCGCTGCGCGGGCACCGCGTTGCGGAGGGTGACTGCTCATATCGGCGGTATATCGGCGGTATCCGCAGCCCGGAGGGTTCACTGGGACGCGGCGGGGCTGGCCGTCCGCAGCAGGCGGGCCTCGGCGTAGCCGAGCGCGGCCTCGGGGAGCTCGCCCTCGCGGCCGTTGAGCAGCACCGTCACCGTGCCGGTGGCGGGCGCGTCGGGGGCGGGCTGTGCACCGACCCGGCGCAGCGCCTGGGCGGCCACCGCTCCGGCGGAGCCGTGCAGGACGACGGGCGCGCCGCCGGGACGCTGCACGGCGGCGCGGATACGTTCCGCCAGAAGTTCGTAATGGGTGCAACCCAGGACGACGGTCCTTACATCGTCGGGCGTGAGCTCGGCCGCCGCGCTCACGGCGGCGTCGACGGCCACCTGGTCGGCGTGCTCCACGGCCTCGGCGAGTCCCCAGCAGGGCACCTCGGTGACCGGCACGCCGTCGGCGAAGGATTCGATCAGCCCCCGCTGGTACGCGCTGCCGGTGGTCGCGGGGGTCGCCCAGATCGCGACCGGGCCGCCGGCTGCCACGGCCGGCTTGATCGCCGGGACGGTGCCGATGACGGGGATGCCGGGTTCCAGGCGGGCGCGCAGTGCGGGCAGGGAGTGCACGGTCGCCGTGTTGCAGCCGACGATCAGCGCGTCGGGGCGGCGGGCGACCGCGGCCTCGGCGACCGCCAGGGCGCGCTCGGTGATGCCCTCGGGGGTGCGTGGTCCCCAGGGCATGCCCTCGGGGTCGAAGGAGAGGACGAGATCCGCGTCGGGGCGCAGCCGCCGTACCGCTGCCGTGGCCGCCAGCAGACCGATGCCGGAGTCGATGAGCGCGATCTTCACCCGGCCACGATAGACGATGGGCCGTTGGGGGCAGGTCCCATGGGGCAGACTGCGCGGGTGAGCGCCATCGTGTGGACCGCCGCCGTATCCCTCGCCGCCTGGCTGTGGCTGCTGCTCTGCCAGGGTTTCTTCTGGCGCACCGACGTCCGGCTGCCGCCCCGGCACGATCCCGGGGAGTGGCCGGATGTGTGCGTGGTCGTGCCGGCCCGGGACGAGGCGGCCGTACTGCCCCTGAGTCTGCCGTCGCTGCTGGCGCAGGACTATCCGGGGCGGGCGGAGGTGTTCCTGGTCGACGACGGCAGCACGGACGGCACCGGGAAGCTGGCCCGGGAGCTGGCCGCGCGCCACGGGGGGCTGCCGCTGACCGTGACCTCGCCCGGCGAGCCGCCGGCGGGCTGGACGGGCAAGCTGTGGGCGGTACGGCACGGCATCGCTCTGGCACGCGCGCGTGGCCCCGAGTACCTGCTGCTGACGGACGCGGACATCGCACACGAGCCGGACAGCCTGCGGTTGCTGGTGGCGTCCGCGCGCGCCGGGGGCTTCGACGTGGTCTCGCAGATGGCGCGGCTACGGGTGGCGAGCCGGTGGGAGCGGCTCGTGGTCCCCGCGTTCGTCTACTTCTTCGCCCAGCTGTACCCGTTCCGCCGGATCGGCCGGAAGGGGTCGCGTACGGCGGCAGCGGCGGGCGGCTGTGTGCTGCTGCGCGCCGATACGGCGGAGAAGGCGCGCATCCCGGACGCGATCCGGCACGCCGTGATCGACGACGTGGCGCTCGCCCGTGCGGTGAAGGGTTCCGGCGGGCACGTCTGGCTGGGGCTGGCGGACCGGGTGGACAGCGTGCGGCCCTATCCCCGGCTGCACGACCTGTGGCGCATGGTCTCCCGCAGCGCGTACGCGCAGCTACAGCACAGCCCGCTGCTGCTCCTCGGTACGGTCGCCGGTCTCACGCTGGTGTACCTGGTCCCCCCGGCCGCGGTGCTGACGGGCGCGGTCACCGGCAGTCCGGCGGCGGCGCTCGTCGGGGCGGCGGCCTGGCTGGTGATGACCGCGACGTACCTGCCGATGCTCCGCTACTACCGGCAGCCGCTGTGGCTCGCCCCCCTGCTGCCGTTCACCGCGTTCCTCTATCTCCTGATGACGGTCGACTCGGCGGTGCAGCACTACCGCGGGCGTGGGGCGGCCTGGAAGGGCCGTACGTACACGCGTCCCGACGCCGTGGCCGACGAGGGCTGACCTCCGCCCGCACCGTCACTTGCGGCCGGGCGTCCAGTTCATGCCCCAGCCGTAGGCACGGTCGACGGTCCGCTGCGGGCTCACCCCGCGCTCCGGGACCAGATAGCGCGCCTCGCGCTGCACGACCAGGTCGCCGCCGGTGTTGGTGAGCAGGGCGAGCGCGCACACGGTCGAGGGGACCGTGCACTCGTCCAGGGAGAAGTCGATCGGGGAGCCGTGCTGGGGCTGGAGGGTGACGGTGGCGTGCAGGTCGGCGAAGGACCTGGCGCCCTGGTAGATCGTGACGAAGACCAGGATGCGCCGGAAGTCCTGTTTGTGGTCGAGGTTGACGGTGAGGTTCTCGCCGTCGGCCACCGCACCGGTGCGGTCGTCGCCGTCGAGATGGATGTACGGCGGCCTGCCGAGCGAGCCGAAAGCGTTGCCCAGCGCCTGGACGACGCCCTTGCGACCGTCGGCGAGTTCGTACAGGGCGCACAGGTCGAGATCGAGGTCGGACCCGCCGGACCGGCCGCCCCAGCCCGGGGACTGCTTGCGGACCTGCCAGTTGAGGTTGACGCGCAGCGTGCCCGAGGTACCGCCCTGTTTGGCCAGGGAGACGGAGGGTGCCGCCTTGGTGAGCGTCACCTTGGACAGGCGCACCGGCGGGGGCGGCGGGACGGGCAGGCCGCCGGCGGTCGGCGCCGGGGGCTGCGGGAAGGGGAGACCGCCGGGCGGCGGGGGCGTCGGGGCCGGTGCCCGCGAGGCGGCTAGGGGTGCGGTCACCGTGGGCGTGACCGGCGGGGTGGAGCGGGGCGCGGACGGCGGCGCCGGATCCTGTGGCTCGTCCACCGTGATCCCGAAGTCGGTGGCGAGTCCTTCGAGCCCGCTGCTGTAGCCCTGTCCCACGGCACGGAATTTCCAGCCGCCCTGGCGCCGGTACAACTCACCGAGGACGAAAGCGGTTTCCACCGTGGCGCCGTTACTGTCGAACCGGGCGAGCTCATTCCCGTTCGCCGCGTCGCGGACCTCGATGTAGAGGCCGGGGACCTGGCCGAACGTGCCGCCGTCGGCCGAGGCCGCCAGGACGATCTTCTCGATCGGGGCCTCCACGCGCGCGAGGTCGACGAAAAGGGTGTCCGTGACCTGGTCGCCGGAGTGCCGTTTGCCCTCGTGGCGAACCGCGCCCGAGGCGTGCGCGGGCTGGTTGTAGAAGACGAAGTCGTCGTCGGAGCGCACTTTTCCGGCGACCAGCAGCAGCGCCGAGGCGTCCGCGTCGGGGGCACCGGGACCGGAGCGCCAGCCCAATTCGACACGCAGCGCCGTGGTCGGCACCGGCGTATTGGATCCTTTCGGCATTGTCATGTCCGCCCCCATCGCGTCGGCATGCCGGGCACGCCCGGCGGTCCCAGATCATCCCTACCCGCACAACCTATTCCCGGGGACAGGGAAGTCCCATCAGCCGCACAGGAAGATCCCTGTCCAACTGCGGGTAACCACCGCGGAACTCGGCCTTTACACGATCAGAACGTTGATTGCCGTCCTTTTTTGCCGAGTTCGCTCGGATTGGGGATCCGGCGTCACTGCCGACACGGAAAACAACCCTCTTATCGGTCTCCCCAACCAGCACATCGTGGGCTTAACTTATGTGCCATGACCTCCCCCCGCTCCACCTATGGCGGCGGCTACTACTCCGCCTCCTTCCCGGACACTCCGATCTACGACTCCCTCGTGGCCGAGCGGGGCACCCCGCAGATCGCCCCGATCCGGGTCCCTCCCGCCTACGACGCGCCCAGCAGCCTGAACCTGCCCGCGCTCCCGTCGGCACTGCCCGCCCTCCCGGCGGGCCCCTCCCAGCCGGCCCCCGGCTACGGCTACCCGCAGATGCAGCAGCCCGCTCCGCTGCAGCAGGCGCCCACGGCGTACATCCCCCAGCAGGCGACGGCACCGCGCGGCTACCCCGGGCAGCAGCAGCCACAGCAGCCGCGCCCGATGATGGGCGGCACCGGGTACGAGGCGATGCGCCCGGCGGCTCCGCGCCCCGCGCCGACGGCTCCGTACCAGGACCCGTACAACAACCAGCAACAGCAGCAGTACCGCGGCTACTGATCGGCATCCCCTGATGTCGGTGCCGCCCGGCACGATGGCGTCATGGGGATCGCCGAACCACGGTCGGTGCACGTTCACCCGGTCAAGACGCTCCGGGGCCTCCCGCCCCGGCAGGCCGTCGTGGAGCCCTGGGGGCCGGCCGGTGTCCACCGCCGGGCTCTGATCGACGACGGGGGAAAGGTCGTCACCCGGCGCGCACAGCCGCGTCTCGCACCGGCCGCCGCCGAGCTGCTGTCCGGTGGCGGCATGCGCCTGCCCCCGCCCGGGCAGGCCCCGATGGCGGAGCCGGCGGCCGCAGTGCCTGCGGTCGTCCATGGCACACAGCAGGATCGGTTCTCCCGGCCCGGACCACGCACGCGTGGTGCGACGACCACCTGGGAACCGACGCCCGCCGCGTCCGCACGGACGCCCCCGCCGCCCGATCGACCCGGCCTACGTGTTGCCGGGCGAGACCGTGCGCCTCGTTGACGGTTGCCCCCTGCCGAACACCGCACAGGCTCCGCTCGACGCCCGCGACTCCCCTCATGGCGCGGGACGGTCACGCCGACGAGGGCCCGCTCCCGCTCAACCTCCCCCGAGCCGCCTTCGACTTCGACTCGAGTGATCTCCGCTCCCACGGGAACCCAAGGCCTCGGCCCGGTCGTTGGGGTCGTGAGAAGTTCCTGAGAGCCCTGGCCGGGGTGATTTCGCTCTCTCTTCGGCCGGGCTCGCGGGTGAACGGCTCGGGCGGGGGTTATCACGGAGCGGAAGGGGGTGGTGGACGGTGCGAGCGATCCGCGGCCTGTGGCGCTGGCGGCGCAATCCGCTGCGCCGCGCGACCGATCTGGTCGAGGCCTGGGTGGCCCTGGTGGCACTGCTGTTGATCGTGGTGGCCGCGCCCGTACTCGGCTCGCTCGTCGGCGCCGCCGCCCAGGACGCCCTCCAGCGGTCCGTGCGGCAGCAGCAGCACGACCGGCATCTGGTCACCGCCACCGTCGTACGGAAGCTGAGCGGCTCCCTGGTCGAGCCCGACCCGGACGCCACCAGCGCCCACGACACCCGCAGCCGCGTCCTCGCCGACTGGACCGCACCGGACGGCACCCGGCAACACGGCGCGGCCCTGACGGCCCTCAAGTCACCGCACGAGGGCGACCACTTCGGCGTCTGGACGGACGGGCACGGCCTACTGACGGCGCGCCCGCTGGACTCCGCCACCGCGACGACCCATGCCGTACTGGCCGGGTTCGGCGCGACCCTGCTCACCGCGGGTCTGGTCGAGAGCGCCAGAAAGATGATCGTCTGGCGTATGGTCCGTCGCAGATACGCACGTTGGGACCAGGCCTGGGACCGGGCGGGCCCGGACTGGGGCAAGGCCGGCACCGGCAGCTGAGAGCCTTTGTCCCTCTGGTCAATGCACCACCTCGGCGCACGCTACGGTGGACCGGCCGAAGGGCATTCGGTATCGACCCGCGCGCGAGCGGACCGCAGGGGCCGGGCATCCTCCGAGGTGGCCGACCCGAAGGCGAGCAAGCGATCTGTACGACGAGGTGGGGGCTCAGCAACGCCATGGCACAGGGCACGGTCCAGGTGACGCACACCGGCACATCGAGGTGGCGGCGCCGCACGGGTGAGTACGCGTCGCTCGCCGCCGCCCTGGAGGCCGCCGCGGACGGTGACGTCCTGACGGTCGCGCCCGGCACCTACCGGGAGAACCTCGTCGTCCAGCGCTCGGTGACGCTGCGCGGCCCGGAGGGCTCGCCCGGCTCGGTGCGCATCGCGCCCGCGGACGGAGTGCCGCTGACGGTCCGGGCCTCGGCGGTCGTACAGGACCTGCATGTCGAGGGCCAGGACGCGGCCGCGCCCGCGCTGCTCGTCGAGGAGGGCACGCCCGAGCTGCTGGACGTGCGGATCGTCACCCGCTCCGCCGTCGGCATCGAGGTGCGCGGCGGGGCGCGGCCGACCGTGCGGCGGTGCACCGTGGACAACCCGGCCGGCATCGGCATCGCCGTACTCGACGGCGGCGGTGGGGTGTTCGAGGAGTGTGAGGTCGTCGCGGCCGGTCAGGCGGGCGTGGCGGTGCGCGGCGGCGGCCACCCGCGGCTGGAGCGCTGCCGGATCCACCACGCCTCGGGGACGGGGGTGACGGCGACCGGCGAGAACTCCGCGCTGGAGGCCGTGGGATGCGAGATCTACGAGGTGCGCGGCTCCGGTGTGCAGGTCACCGCGCGCGCCACGGCGCACCTCACCGACTGCGATGTGCACCGCACCACCGCCGACGGCGTGACGCTCGACACCGACGCGGTGCTCACCCTCGCCGACTGCCGTATCCACGACATCCCGGAGAACGCGGTCGACCTGCGTTCGCGCTCGGTGCTGACGCTGACACGCACGACCGTGCGCCAGTTCGGGCGCAACGGGCTGTCGGTATGGGACCCGGGCACCCGCGTGGACGCCAACCAGTGCGAGATCTTCGACAGCACGGGCGACTACCCGGCGGTGTGGGTGAGCGACGGCGCCACCGTCGTCCTGGACTCCTGCCGGGTGCACGACGTGCCGGACGCGCTGTTCGTGCTGGACCGCGGCTCCCGCGCGGACGTCGTCGACAGCGACCTCTCCCAGGTGCGCAACACGGCGGTGTCGGTGAGCGACGGGGCGACCGCGCAGCTGGACGACTGCCGGATCCGGGACGCGGCCACCGGCGCCTGGTTCCGCGACCACGGCAGCGGCGGCACCCTCAACAACTGCACGGTGGACGGCACCCAGACCGGAGTGATCGTCACCAAGGGCGCCGACCCCACCATAGAGCGCTGCACGGTGGACTCCCCGGCCGAGGCGGGCTTCTACGTGTCGGCGGGCGGCCGCGGCACCTTCCAGAACTGCCGGGTCACCGGCAGCGCCGGCTACGGGTTCCATGTGATCGACGGCTGCCGTACGACGCTGCGCAAGTGCCGTACGGAACGGTGTGCGCGCGGGGGTTACGAGTTCGCGGACGGCGGCCCGGACGCGGGCTCGGGCACCGGCCCTGTGGTGGAGGACTGCACCAGCGACGAGAGCGGCAGCCTGCGGCCGCCCGCGGCACACGAGCCGGTCGTGCAGACCGCACACCAGACCCCCGGCCTGCTGGGTGCGATCCCCGGCCAGCGCAGCACCGAGCAGGAACCGCTCCTGACCCCGGCCGCGCCCCAGGAGCCGGCCCGCACCTCCCAGGCCGTGCTCGGTGAACTCGACGCGCTGGTCGGCCTGGAGAGCGTCAAGCGCGAGGTGCGTGCGCTGACCGACATGATCGAGGTCGGCCGGCGCCGCCAGCAGGCCGGTCTGAAGGCCGCCTCGGTCAAGCGGCACCTGGTCTTCACCGGCTCCCCCGGCACCGGCAAGACGACGGTCGCCCGGCTCTACGGCGAGATCCTCGCCTCCCTCGGGGTGCTGGAGAAGGGCCATCTGGTCGAGGTGTCCCGGGTCGACCTGGTCGGCGAGCACATCGGCTCCACGGCGATCCGCACCCAGGAGGCCTTCCAACGGGCGCACGGCGGTGTGCTGTTCATCGACGAGGCGTACGCGCTGTCGCCGGAGGACGCCGGGCGGGACTTCGGCAAGGAGGCCATCGACACGCTGGTGAAGCTGATGGAGGACCACCGGGACGCCGTGGTGGTGATCGTCGCGGGTTACACGGAGGAGATGGAGCGCTTCCTTTCGGTCAACCCCGGGGTGGCGTCCCGGTTCTCCCGGACCATCACCTTCAGCGACTACGGCCCGGACGAACTGCTGCGGATCGTGGAACAGCAGGCCGACGAGCACGAGTACCGGCTGGCGCCGGGCGCCTTCGAGGCGCTGCGGACGTACTTCACGGTGCTCCCCAAGGGCCCCGCGTTCGGCAACGGCCGTACCGCCCGGCAGACCTTCGAGGCGATGGTCGAGCGGCACGCGAGCCGGGTCGCCCAGCTCAGCGACCCGAGCACCGACGACCTCACCCTGCTGTACGCGGAGGACCTCCCCGAACTCGGCTGATCAGCCCGCCGGTTGCGGGCGCTGCCCGGGCAGTTCCGGGCGCAGCCGCGCCAGCAGTTCCTCCCGTTCCTCGGCGAAGACCGGGTCCGCCTGGTAGTCGGTGTGGCCCAGGATCGGGGCCGGAAGCGGGTGCCCCGGGGTACGTCCGTAGGCGAGAGGGTCCTTCAGGGGAGTGTGGTCGACCGCCGGGCCGCCGTCACCGGGGATCCGTACAGGGCCGCCGATGGGGTCGGTGAGGCGGTAGAGGTTGCGCCAGCAGGCGACCTCGCGGTGCAGGAAGCCGAGTTCGGCCGGACCGAAGTGGGCGGGGAACCAGCGGCCGTAGAGGCGCTCCAGCGGGGAGCCGTACGTCAGCAGGGCGACGCGCTTGCGGACCGACGGGGTCAGTTGCCAGGCCGCCGCGGCCGCGAGGACGCTGCCCTGGGAGTGGCCGGAGATGACCAGCCGGCCTCCGGTGCCGCGGGTCCAGGTGTCCATGCGCCAGGTCAGGTCGGGGACCGCGCGCTCGGCGTAGCAGGGCGGCGCGAAGGGGTGGGCGGCGCGCGGCCAGAAGGTGCCGACGTCCCAGAGGATGCCGATGGTGCGCCGGGCGGAGGCGTCCTTGTAGGCGCGCCGGCCCCAGGTGACGAAGAGTATGAAGCCGAGCCCGACCAGCCAGGAGCCGAGCGCCTGGGAGGCCTGGGCCGCGCCGTGTACCAGGGCGTAGGTCCGGTCGGCGGCCGCGTCCGGGGTCTTGCCGGTGGCGAGCGCGCCCACCAGCGCCCCGGCGCCCAGCACCAGCGTGGCCGCGCAGAGCACGGTGACGACGAATGGCGTCCGGTCGGTGAGGGCGGCCATGGCACGGACCCCGGCGATACGGCGGGTACGTGCCGTGTCCTCCGGCTCGCCGGCGTGGCCGACGGCGACGGCGGCGCGTTCGGCGTGGCCGAGCCGCGAGGTGCGCCAGGAGAGCCAGGCGACCGCGGCGAGCAGCACCACGAGGACGGGCGGGATCACCGAGGCCTGCCAGGTCAGCAGTACCGGCGGCCCGGCGAGGGAGGTTCCGGTGCCGTCCAGCCAGTCGGAGACCCGCTGGGCGACCCCGCCCGAGATCACCCCGCCCAGCGCGCAGGCGAGCAGCGCGACGGCCGGCCCGCCCAGACCGCGCATCGCGGCGCGCGGATCGGGGAGCCGGCGGTGCAGGTCGTGCGCGACGACCCCGAGGACGATCACCAGCACGCCCTGGGCCAGGGCCAGGCCGCCGAAGGCGGGGTCCCCGGCGAGCCGCCCCACGGAGCGCCAACCCGGCCGGGACCAGCCGGCGTACAGCGCGACGAGGATCAGCAGGGCGAGCGCGCCGAGCGGCAGGCGTCGTACCAGATGCCGGTCGAGCTCCTGGTCGAGGAGGTTCTCGCTGCGGCCCCGGCGGCAGACCACCCACACCGCGGCGACCGCCAGGGCGGCCAGTGCACCGAACAGCAGCCACCCTGCCGTGTCGAGTACCGCGGGTCCGCCGGCCCGGCGGTCGAAGGCGGCCGCCGGTGCGAGGACCGCGGCGGCGACCGTGAGCAGGCCCGCCGTGGTGTGGGCGGCGCGCAGCCGGGCCACCAGCCGGCGCCCGTACCAGAAGCCGGGGCTGCCGAGGGAGGTGTGCCCGGGCTCGGCATCGTGGGCCAGGGGGCGGGTGGATTCGTAGGCGCTCCAGGTGCGGTGCGAGAGGTACCAGAGCAGGCCGGTCAGCGCCGTGGGCACCACGGCGGCCAGGGCGAGCCGGCGGCCGGGGGCGCTCCACCAGCCGCCGTCGGAGCCGGCGGGTGAGAGGAAACCGAGCCAGGAGTGCCTGCGGGCGCAGGCGGTGACGCCCGCGCACTGCCAGGCGGCCAGGTCCAGGGCGACCTCGCAGGCGGCGGCGACCAGCAGGACCGTCAGGGTGAGCCCGGCGAGCCGGACCAGCAGGCCGTAGAAGCGGACGGTGCGCGGCCGGTCCTGGGCGGCGGGGCGCATCCAGTGGGCGAGGTTGACCACCATGAACGGCAGGAGCAGCAGCCACAGGGCCCGGGAGGCGTTGCCGGAGGTGAGGTTGCACCAGACGTACGCCTCGGGCACCGGACGGTCCCGGTAGTCGCCGGGCCGGGACTCCGCGTCGACGTCCTCGGCGCGCCGGAAGACGGCGGCCGTGTCGTCGCCGGTGATCCGCACCGTGCGCGGGTCACCGAGCATCTTCTCCGGCGTGCTGCCGCCGACCCCGTGGACCAGCAGTTCCAGGTCGATCTCCGGTACGGCCAACCGCCCGACGGAGCCGGTCTCCCCGCCGGTGAGCCGCTGGACGGAACCACCCTGCTCGGCCGTCAACCGCCCGGCCTGACCGGTCGTCTCCACCACGAGCCGCTCGGCCGCCGGCCGCTCGGCCGGGTCGCCCGGCGTGGCACCGGGCGGTTGGGCGGGTGCGGTCTCCGTCGCCGCCGGCCGCTCCGCGAGGTCGCCGGCAGTACGTTCCTGCGCGCGTTCCACTCTTCTCGCACTTCCCCCGTGACGCGCCGATGGTCTGTGTCCGTGCGGGTTCCAGGATCTCCGATTCCGGTGTGACGCACACCACTCGCCACGGAATCTCCCCGTTGTGTGTGACACCCGGTGGAACACGTGGTGACCGAATGACATGTGCGCACCGACACAGGGAGTGGCGCAACCGGCGTGGTCCCGTGAAAGGATGGGGCGCCCACGCACCGGAGCCGGGCGGAATGTCCTGGTCGGAGCCGGTACGCAGGGCGTGTCGGACGGCTTGAGGCGAGAGGACCGGAGCGTACGTGAGCGAGAACCAGAACCTCCTCGCGGAGCAGCGCCGCGCCCTGATCCTGGACGAGGTCCGGCGCCGGGGTGGCGTTCGGGTCAACGAACTGACCCGCAAGCTCGGCGTCTCGGACATGACCGTACGCCGGGACCTGGACGCGCTGGCGCGGCAGGGCGTGCTGGAGAAGGTGCACGGCGGCGCGGTACCGGTGGTCGAGGCGAGCACCCACGAGCCGGGGTTCGAGGCCAAGTCGGGGCTGGAGCTGACCGCCAAGGAGGACATCGCCCGGGCCGCCGCCGAACTGGTCGTACCGGGCACGGCGATCGCCCTGTCCGGCGGTACGACGACGTACGCGCTGGCCCATCAACTCCTTGAGGTCCCCGATCTGACCGTGGTGACGAACTCGGTGCGGGTCGCGGACGTCTTCCACGCGGCGCAGCGGGTCTCCGGGCAGCGGCAGGGAGCGGCGACCGTCGTCCTGACCGGCGGGGTGCGCACCCCGTCGGACTCGCTGGTCGGCCCGGTGGCGGACCAGGCGATCGGGGCACTCCACTTCGACCTGCTGTTCCTCGGGGTGCACGGCATATCGGTGGAGGCCGGCCTGTCCACGCCGAACCTCGCGGAGGCGGAGACCAACCGGCGCCTGGTGCAGTCGGCCCGACGGGTCGTGGTGGTCGCCGACCACACCAAGTGGGGCACGGTGGGCCTGAGTTCGTTCGCCAAGCTGGAGCAGGTCGACACACTGGTCACGGACGCCGGGCTGCCGGCCGCGGCGCGTGCGGAGATCTCCGAACACCTGCGCCGCCTGGTGGTGGCGGGCGAAACCGACTGAGGGTGCAGACAGCTGACGGGCCGTCAGCTACCTTTTCGGGACAGCGTCTCACGAGGAGGTCGGCCCGGTGGCTCACCAACTGCGCCCGGTGGGACTCGACTTCGTCGAGACCGCACCCGTACGGCTCGTGTTCGGGCGGGAGATGACGGCAGCGCCGGAGACGGTCTTCCGGGCCCTGGCGGAGGACGTGCCGGGCTGGTCGCAGTGGCTCACCGGGGTGAAGTCGGCCCGCCGGACGGAGCACGGCCGTGAAGTCCGGCTCCAGGGCGGCGTGCGCTTCGAGGAGACGGTGATCGCGTCAAAGGCGCCCGAGGTGTACGTCTACCGGGTCGACGTGGCGAACGTACCGGGCGCGAGGGCATGGCTGGAGGAGTGGCGCCTCATAGCGTCCGGCACCGGGACGCGGGTGCGGATGACGTTCGCACTGGACGGTACGGCGCTGTTCCGGGCGATGTGCCGACTGGCGGCGCCGGGCATGGGCCGGGCGATCCGCGAGGGGATACGGGCCTTGGACAGGAGGCTGTGAACGCCGCGGTCCACAGCGCCCACAGCTTCAGGCGGCGCGGCACGCCCGTTCATTCCGGCCACACCCCGGTCGCCAGCAACGCCTCGATCGCAGCCGCGCAGGGAGCGATGTCCAGCCCCTGCTCCTCCAGCCAGGAATCCGAGTAGTACTTGTCGAGATACCGGTCCCCCGGATCGCACAGCAGTGTCACCACGCTCCCCGTGCGCCCCGCCGCCACCATCTCGGAGACGATCTTCAGCGCACTCCACAGCCCGGTCCCGGTGGAACCGCCCGCCTTCCGCCCGATCGCCCGCTCCAGCGCCCGCACCGCCGCCACGCTCGCCGCGTCCGGCACCTTCATCATCCGGTCGATGGCCCCGGGCACGAAACTGGGCTCCATCCGCGGCCGGCCGATGCCCTCGATCCGGGACCCGCAGTCGCAGGTGACGTCCGGATCGCCGGTGGTCCAGCCCTCGAAGAAGCAGGAGTTCTCGGGGTCGGCGACACAGATCCGGGTATCGCGCTGGGTGTAGTGGACATAGCGCGCCAGGGTCGCGGACGTACCGCCGGTCCCCGCCGTGGCGACGATCCACGCCGGCTCCGGGAACCGCTCCAACTCCAGCTGACGGAAGATGGATTCGGCGATGTTGTTGTTGCCGCGCCAGTCCGTGGCCCGTTCGGCGTAGGTGAACTGGTCCATGTAGTGGCCGCCGGTCTCCACCGCGAGGCGCGCGGACTCCTCGTACATCTTCCGGGGGTCGTCCACGAAGTGGCACCGGCCGCCGTGGAATTCGATGAGCCGGCACTTCTCGGAGCTGGTGGTCCGCGGCATGACGGCGATGAAGGGCACGCCGATCAGCTTGGCGAAGTACGCCTCGGAGACCGCCGTCGAGCCGCTGGACGCCTCGATCACGGGACGGCCCGGCCGGATCCAGCCATTGCACAGACCGTAGAGGAAGAGCGAGCGGGCCAGCCGGTGCTTGAGGCTTCCTGTGGGATGGGTCGACTCGTCCTTGAGGTAGAGGTCGATGCCCCACGCCTCGGGCAGCGGGAAGCGCAGCAGGTGGGTGTCCGCCGAGCGGTTCGCGTCCGCCTGGACCTTGCGGACGGCTTCTTTGAGCCAGTCGCGGTACCCGGCGTCGCTGTGGTCGACGTCGAGGGTGGCGCCGGTGCGGATCTGCGGGGTGGTGCTCACGGCGGGCTCCTTACGCTGGGCGCCGACGGCGTCCGAGCGCGGCCGGCACACCGATCATAAACACCTTTCACACAGCTTCTCACCTGCATAAACGCATCTTTGAGCGCCTCAAAGGCCCCCTGTGGCACGGTGGCTCGAATCCTTCGGGGGGCGCATTGCCGCGAGTGCTCCGGGCGCCCCCTGCCCGGCGGCCCGTGCGCACTGGTGCTCCTCGTCGAGGGCGGGCAGACTGCCACCGGACGGGACGAACGTCCCGAACGGGGGCGCACACTGGATCACGTACACGAGCCGGAGCGCGCCGGCCGGGGCCACAAGCTCGCGGGCCGGTGACCGAGGTACTCGAAAAGGGGCGGGGCAGAATGGCGGAGCCGGAGTTCACGGCGAAGGGCGTGCGGATCGACAAGCGGCTGCGTTCGCTCACCCGGGCCGGGCAGGTCCGGATAAGGGACGGCAGGCTGCAACTGCTGACCAGCTACGGCAGCGAGATCGACAGCGCGCCCGTGCAGGCGGTACGGGCCTCGAAGCCGTGGTTCGCGTCGGAGGACCGGGCTCTGGCCGACCTGAACGGCCAGCGCTACTCCCTCACCCTCGGCGACCACGATCCGGCGCCGGGCGAGCCCGGGCCGCCCGCGGCGCGCCGCTTCATCGAGGCGGTACGGCGGGCCGCCGGGCGTGACCACTGAACCACGGCGAGTTGCGGGACCATGCGCATTGGGTCACGCTTGTCTCACGTCACTCTGGGTTTACCGGCGATAACGCTGCGAACCAGCCCGCCGGCCACAACAGCAGGCGGCCCCATGGACGGCGGCGCCCTGCTGGATCCGTTCTCCGTGTTCTTCCGGACCTCACGTCGGGGAGTCGCAGTCGTGATCGAACACCCAAGCAGACACTGCTCGGTGGAGCTCCAAGCCCTGCCCGCGCGGATCGGACAGATCCGCAGAATCGTATCTGCACAGTTGCGCTACTGGCATCTGGACCCGTTGATCGACCGGGCCGCGCTCGGTGTGACCGAGTTGCTGACCAACGTCCACCGACACGCCCAACCCGACAAGAACTGCACCGTGGAGATCGAGCTCCAGCTCGACCGGCTCACGGTGTCGGTCCGTGACCACGATCCCCGTCTGCCGGTGGTCGAGGACGGCACGGACGTCGCGCCGATGGCCACCTGCGGCCGGGGCCTGGCGATGGTGGCCGCGGTCAGCGAGAGCTGGGGAGTACGGCCGCACGACGACGGCAAGGTCGTGTGGTTCACCCTGCCCGCGCCGACCGCCACACCGAAGGCGGACCGCCCGCAGCGCCGTACGGCCGAGCCGGCAACCCGGCATGTCGTCGCGGCGGGTCCGGTGGCCACCGGTGCGCCCGCTGCCGGGCACGCGACCGCCGGCGCCCCCGCCACCGAACCGGTCGGCGTCAGTGCCTCCGCTGCCGCACTCACGGCCGCCGGAGCCTCCGCTGCCGTACCCGCGACCGCCGGAGCCTCCGCTGCCGTACCCGCGACCGCCGGTGCCCCTGACACCGCACGCGCTCCCGCCCGCTCGGCTGTCGCCAGTTGAGCGGGCGGTGAGTTTCCTTTCCGGGCGCTACTCCACGGCGATGGCCCGCAGCACGTCCAGGCGGGCCGCCCGCCGGGCCGGGCGCAGGCCAGCCAGAGCTCCCGCCGCCACGCCCACCAGCGCGACGACGGCCAGCTGGACGGGCGGGACGGCGAAGGCGAACGCCGTGTCGCTCGTGCCGTCCGAGGCCCTCACCAGGACCCAGCCGAGGAAGGCGCCGAGGCCGAGCCCGCCGGCCGTGCCGAAGGCGGCGACCAGGACCGACTCCCAGCGGACCATGGCCCGCAGTTGGCGGCGGGTCTGGCCGACGGCCCGCAACAGGCCCAGTTCCCGGGTGCGTTCGTGGATCGCGAGGGTCAGCGTGTTGGCGATACCGAGCAGGGCGATGAGGACGGCGAGTGCGAGCAGCGCGTAGACCAGGGTGAGCATCATGTCGATGCCGCCGGCCGAGGACTGCGCGTACTCGTCCCGGGTCTGCACCTGCGGGTTGCCGTACCGTGCGGCCACTTTCGCCACCGCCGCCCTGCCCGTGGCGGCGCTCACTCCGGGCCTGAGGGTGACGGCCACCAGGGTGTCGGAGTCCTGGATGCGGTGCGGGGCCCAGGCGGCACGGGTGATGACGTAGTCACCGGCGAGCTCGGACCGGCCGTAGACCGCGCGGACGGTGAAGTCCTGCCGCTTGCCGTCGGTGAAGGTGAGCCGGGCGGTGTCGCCGGTGTGCAGGTGCTGCCGGTCGGCCTCCGTCCGGGTGAGGGCGATGCCGTCGGTACCGAGCCGGGTGAGTGAACCCTGGACGGTGCCGAGGTCGAAGGTGCGGGCGAGGGCGGCGGGGTCGGTGACCGTCAGTGCCCGTCCCCTGCCCTCCACTTCGGCGACCCCGCGGCCGAGTCCGACGGCGGTGTCCACCTCCGGGAGGCGCTGGAGCACCGGTGCCAGGCGGGGGCTGAGTCCGCTGCCGCCCGCGCCGAAGGACGGGTTGCTGACGGCGAGGTCGCCGGCGAAGGACCGGGAGACCGTCTGGTCCATGGTCGCCTTCAGGGACGCGCCGAACACGGTGAACAGCGAGACGACGGCCACGCCGATCATCAGTGCGCTCGCGGTGGCGGCGGTCCGCTTGGGGCTGCGCAGCGCGTTGCGGCGGGCCAGCGCGCCGGTCACTCCGCGCAGCCGGCCGAGCGGGCCGCCGAGCAGGCGTACGGCCGTGGTGGCGGCGACCGGGCCCAGGATCACGAAGGAGACCAGGGCCAGCAGCGCGCCGAGTCCCGCGAGCCAGACGGACGGAAGGGCCAGGACGCCGGTGAGGGCGAAGGCGACGGCCAGGGCGCCCAGGCCGGCTCCGACGACCGCACGGAGGCCGGACGCGCCCGAGGAGTCGACGGCGGTCTCGCGCAGGGCGGCCAGCGGGGCGGTGCGTCCGGCGCGTACGGCCGGCAGCAACGCGGAGCCGAGGCAGACGACGACACCGACCGCGAGCGGGAGGGCCATCGAGAACGCCTTGACCACCAGGTCGCCGCCGGGGAAGGGGAATCCGATCGCAGGGAAGAGCGCCTGCAGCCCGGCGGCGATCCCGATGCCGCCCGCGAGCCCGGCGGCGGACGCCACGACGGCCACGGCGCTCGCCTCTGTCAGGGTCGTCGCGGTCACCTGGCCGCGGGAGGCGCCGAGGGCGCGCAACAGGGCGTTCTCCCGGGTGCGTTGGGCGACGACGATGGCGAAGGTGTTGTGGATGGAGAAGGTCGCGACCAGCAGGGCGATCCCGGAGAAGACGAGCAGGAGGGTCGTGAAGACGGTCAGGAACCGGCTGGAGATCATGTCGGTGTTCTCCTGGGCCGACTCCTGGCCGGTGATCGCCTCGACTCCCTTGGGAAGCACCGGAGTCAGCCGGTCGACCAGCTCCTGCTGACCGACCCCCGGTCCGGCCCGCACGAGGATGCCCGCAGCCTCGCCGGGCCTGGCGGTGAGGTACTTCTCGGCGTCGGCCCGTGTCATGCCGGTGAAGGTCACCTGGGCCATGCCGTCCTCGCCGCCGAAGGTCGCGAGGCCGACGATGGTCACCTCGACCGGGTCGGGGGTGCGCAGCACGGTCGTGTCGCCGATCTTCAGGCCGCCCTTCTTCGCGGCACCTCGGTTGACCACGACCTCTCCGGACCGGGCGGGGGCACGGCCCTCGGCGATCCGGTAGGAGTTGAGCCCCGGGTCGGTGATCCAGTTGCCGGCCAGCGTGGGCGGCCCCTTGCCGCCGATGGGTTTGCCGTCGGCGCCGACCAGTTGGCCGGCGCCCTGGATGTCCGGGGCGGCGGCCGCGACGCCGGGCACCTGCTCGACGGTCCGCGCCAGGGAGGTCGGCACGGGCTGTCGTACGCCCTGGGCCTCGCCCGGTGTGGTGATGGCGTCGGCGCCGCGCACCACGGCGTCCGTGCCCCTGGTGGCCTCGCCGAACATCGAGTCGAAGCTGGCGCGCAGGGTGTCGCCCATGACCAGGGTGCCGGCCAGGAAGGCGACCCCCAGGAACACGGCGAGGAAGGTGCCGGCGAACCGGCGCCGGTGGGCGCGCAGCGAGGACAGGCTCAGTCGTACGGACGCGTTCATGACCGCACCTCGAAGGCCTTCATCCGGTCCAGGACGGTGTCGGCGGTCGGGGACTCCATGCGGTCGACCAGGCGCCCGTCGGCGAGGAAGACGACCTCGTCGGCGTGGGCGGCGGCCACCGGGTCGTGGGTGACCATGACGACCGTGCGGCCCGTCCGCCGTACCGCGTCGCCGAGCAGGCCGAGGACCTCGGCGCCGGAGCGGGAGTCGAGGTTGCCGGTGGGCTCGTCGGCGAAGACGACCTCCGGGCGGCCGGCGAACGCCCGTGCCACGGCCACGCGTTGCTGCTGGCCGCCGGAGAGTTCGCTGGGGCGGTGGTGCAGCCGGTCGCGCAGCCCGACGACCTCGACGAGTGCGTCGATCCACTCCGGGTCGCCGCGCCCGCCCGCCAGGTCCAGCGGCAGGGTGATGTTCTCCGCGACGGTCAGCGTCGGCACCAGGTTGAACGCCTGGAAGACGAAGCCGATCCGGTCGCGGCGCAGCAGGGTCAGCCGCCGGTCGTCGAGCGAGCCCAGTTCGGTGTCGCCGATCCAGGCGGTGCCCGAGGTGAGGGTGTCGAGGCCGGCCGCGCAGTGCATCAGGGTGGACTTGCCGGAGCCCGACGGGCCCATGATGGCGGTGAAGCGTCCTTCCGGGAACGCCACGTCCACGCCGTCCAGGGCGCGTACGGCGGTGTCGCCGGAGCCGTACGTCTTCACGGCGCCCATGACCCGGGCCGCGGCCCGTACCTCGGTGGTCGTGGTCATGCCGCGCCGCCCTTGCCGATGCGGCCGAACTGCTCCTCCAGAACGGACAGTCGCCGCCAGTACTCGTCCTCGTCGATCTCGCCGGAGGCGAAGCGGCGGCCGAGGACGGCGAGCGGCGAGTCGCCGGCCGGGCGTCCGGCGTCCGCCGGGCGCCAGGGGCCGCCGCGCCCGCGCCACGCGGTGCGGCGCAGGACGGTGACGACGCCGATCACGACGGCCGCCCAGATCAGCGGGAAGAACAGGATCCACGGGCCGGGCCCGCCGTCCCAGTTCGCCAGGGTCTCCATCTCGGTTCAACTCCCTTGCCGAAAGGTCTCGGTGTGTTGCATCGAGACTGGCTCCGGGGAGGGGTCCGGGTCGTCGTGCGGCCGGCGGCAGTCGCCGTACCTCCCGGGGAGTACACGGCGGGGGTGGGGCTGCTCCCGCCAGGGTTGGCGTTCTGTAAACCGGGCCTTCGCCGTCGACTGGGGTCAGCCGACCGAGATGTCGACCGACGGCCGGAGTTTCGCGGCGGCGGACAGGGCCTCGTGGGCCGGGTGGGTGTCGAAGTTGGTCAACAGGGTCTGGTCGGCAGGGAGTTCGGCGTTCGGGTAGGCGATCTGCTCGAAGGACGCCTGGAAGCGGGGGCCCCAGCGGCGGGTGCCGAGGCGGGCCGTGCGGGAGCAGTTGTCGACCATGTACGCCACGTCCCGGGCGTGCATGTAGGGCAGCAGTGAGTCGACCGCCTCGATGACGGACTCGTTGACGATCTCGGACCAGGGGTGGCCGCGCTCGGCGAACTCGTCGATCTGCGCCATCATCGCGGCGACGAACACACCGGCGGTGAACGGCTCGACCGACAACTCCCGTTCGCCACGCCGGGCGCGGACCCGCTCCCCCGCCGCCCACATCGGGGAGCCGCCGATCCGGCTCATCTCCCGCTTCCCGAGCCGCCGTTCGGCCAGGATGACACTGCGCAGCTCGGTGCCGTCGGCCACCTCGTCGTAGATCTCGGCGACGAGTTCACGGGCCGGCCCGTACGTCGCCGTGTACGCGCGGTCGAAGACCTCGCGCCCGGCGGCGTCGAGGTCCTCGCGGACGGCCCGGAGTCCGGCCCGGGAGATCGTCCGGGCGATCGGACCGGTCACGTTCTCGCAGGACCGCTCGTAGGCCGTCACCTCGTCGTCCCCGGCCAGCCGGTAGTGGCTGTACAGGCTCTCCACGATGCCGTGCACGGCACCGAGCAGAATGGCGCGTTCGCCGACGATGTCGGAGCGGTACTCGCTCGCCAGCGTGGTGCGGAAGGTGTACGGCGCTCCGAGCGCGACCGACCAGCCGAGGGCGAGGTCGGTGGCCCGGCCGTCCGGGTCGGCGTGCACGGCGAAACTGCTGTTGATCCCGGCGCCGTTGATCTCGGCGCCCTGTTCGTAGAGGCGGCGCACGGAGTCACCCATGCCCTTGGGGCAGACGGCGATCACGCCGTGCCCGGCGGGGAAGTCGCCGCCGGTCTCCCGCAGATGGCCGAGCAGGAAGCCGTGCGAGAGCCCGATGACCGCGCCAGGCTTGAGCGCGGCGAAGATCTCCTCGTGGTGGGCGGCGAGCGCGGCGTCGGCGATCAGCAGCAGGAGCAGGTCGCTGTCGGCGGCGACGGCGAGCCAGTCGCCGAGGGTGCCGTTCTCCTCGGTGAAGCCGTGCGCGCGGGCGTCGGCGGCCGAGGCGGAGCCCGGGCGCAGCCCGACCGCGACCGTGATGTCCGTACCGGCGAGGGAGTCGCGCAGGTTGCGCGCCTGGGCGCGACCCTGGGGGCCCCAGCCGAGGACTCCGATCCTGCCGACCCCGGCGAACGCCTGGGGCAGCAGCGGGAAAAGGTGCCGGCCGCCGCGCAGGATGGTCTCCGTGCCGCCGGGCACGTCCATGGTTTCGAGTGCGAAGACACGGGAGGTGTGAGTGCTCGTGAGGGTCATGGTCGAGTTGTAGGGTCCCGGCGAGTATTGCGGCAAGCGCAACTTTCGCAGCGTACCGTTGCGGATCATGAAAGGACCTGGTCACAGGCGTGCGGGACGATCACCGTGAGCTGCGGCTCTTCCTCCATCTGACGCAGTCGCTGAACTTCGGGCGGACCAGCCTGGACTGCCATGTCAGCCCGGCGACACTCACCCGGACCGTCCAGCGGCTGGAGGCCGACCTGGGCCACCGGCTGTTCGACCGGGGACCGCGCGGGGTGTCGCTGACGGCGGAGGGCCACCGCTTCCGCGAATACGCCGTGCGGGCACTGGAGTTGTGGCGGGCCTACCGCGACGAACACCCCGATCCGGCCGAACTCGTCGGCAGGCTGACGGTGTTCGCCACCGTGACCGCCTGCCAGGCCCTGCTGCCCGACCTGTTGGCGCCGTTCCGGGTCGCACATCCCCAGGTGCGGCTCGATCTGCGGACCGGGGACGCGGCGGCCGCGCTGGCCCGGCTCGACGAGGGCGAAGCCGACGTGGCGGTCGCCGGGATCCCGGCGCGGCTGCCGGAACCCCTGGTCAGCCGGACGGTCACGGTCACCGACCTGGTTCTGGTCACCGCGCGCGACCGGCCGGATCCGGGCCTCGACGGCCCGTTCGTCCTGCCGCACCGCGGCCTGGTGCGCGAGGCGGCCGACCGCTGGTTCCGCGCGCGGGGCGGGCCCGCGGACATCGCCTGCGAACCGGAGGGCCACGAAGCCCTGTTGGCCCTGGTCGCCCTGGGCTGCGGCACGGGTGTGGTGCCGCGACTGGTGCTGGACCACAGCGCGGTACGGGACCGGCTGGCGGTGGTCCCGGCCGCTCCGGCGCCGGAGCGGTTCCCGATCGGGTTGTGCGTGCGGCGGCCCGATCTGCGGCGGCCGCTGGTGGCGGCGCTGTGGAGCCTCACGGCTCAGTGGTAGGCCGTCACCGCAGCGCCCCCAGCGGATCGTCCAGCACCGGCTGCCACGCCAACTCGGCGGCTCCCACCAGGCTGTTGTGGCTCAGCGTGCACGGCAGGATCGGTACGCCACCGCTCTGGCCCCACAGGCTGCGGTCGGCGACGACGGCACGCAGCCGCTCGGGGTCGGCGTCCAGCAGGGTGCGGTGCAGGCCGCCGAGGATGATGCGGTCGGGGTTCAGGATGTTGACCAGGCCGGCCAGGCCCAGGCCGAGGCGGTCGATCAGGGCCTCGGCGGCCCTGCGAACGGCCGGGTCGGCGTAGTGGTCGCGGACCAGGTCCTCGGCCTGCCGGAGCAGCGACACCTCGGGGCCGGGTTCGCGGCCCGCCTCGATGAGCAGGGCCAGCGGATCCGCCTCGACGTCCAGGCAGCCCCGGCTGCCACAGTGGCAGGGGCGGCCCTCGGGGTTGACGGTGAGGTGGCCGACCTCCAGGGCCAGTCCCGAACTCCCCGTGTGCAGACGGCCGTCGAGGACGAGCGCGCCGCCGACGCCCCGGTGCCCGGTGGCCACGCACAGCAGATCGCGGGCGCCCCTGCCCGCGCCGTGCCGGTGCTCAGCGAGCGCGGCGAGGTTCACGTCGTTGCCCGCGAAGGCCGGCCCGGTGATTCCGGCCGCGCGCACGCACTCCGCGAAGATCCGGCGCACCGGCGCGCCCACCGGCCAGGCCAGGTGGAGGGGGTTGAGGGCGAGGCCCTCCGGTTCGGCGACGGCGGACGGTACGGCGAGACCGGCGCCGACGCAGCGCAGGCCGGTGGTGCGGAGCAGGTCGGCGCCCGCCTCCACCACCGAGCCGAGCACCTTCGCCGGGTCGGCGTCGACGGTCTCGCAGCCGGGGGCGGTGGCGACGATCCGGCCGCCCAGGCCGACCAGCGCGGCCCGGAAGCCGTCGGCGTGGACCTGGGCGGCGAGGGCGACGGGGCCGTGTTCGGCGACCTCGAGGCGGTGCGAGGGGCGGCCCTGCGAACCGGCCGCGGCGCCCGGGTGCGCGTCGACCCTGATCAGGCCGAGCGCCTCCAGCTCGGCGGCGACGGCGCCGGCCGTGGCCCGGGTGACGCCGAGTTCCGCGGTGAGTACGGCGCGGGTGGGAGCGCGGCCTGTGTGCACGAGTTCCAGTGCGGGGCCGAGTGCACCGCGCCCTCGGTCCAACCGGGTCTTCGAGGTCCCTTCCCCCGTCGGGCGGGGGGCCGACTTGCCGCTCATGAGAGCGAGTCTCCCATGATCCGTAGCTTTGCTCGGTCGCGAGCGTCGTGCGCGCAGTGCGGCATCGTCGTGGCTGGTCGCGCCCACGCGGCGGAGCCGTACATCGATTCAGTCCCGCGCCCCTGAAGGGGCGCTTCCCGCGAGGCGTCTCAAAAACCGCTCACCCTCAGCGTGACGTTCAGACGGCCGGTCAGGCCCAGCTCCGCCGGTGCCGTGCCCGGGTACACCCTCGGCACTCCGTGATAGGCGAGCCGCGACTCGCCCCCGAACACGAACAGGTCTCCCGAGCGCAGTTCCACGTCCGTGTACGGCTTCGTCCTGGTCCCGGTGTTCCCGAAGCGGAACACGCAGGTGTCCCCCAGGCTCAGCGACACCACCGGCGCGTCCGACTTCTCGTCGGCGTCCCGGTGCATGCCCATCCTGGCGTCGGCGTCGTAGAAGTTGATCAGTGCGATGTCGTACGACAATCCGCCCACCGCCTGCGGGCCCAGCGCGTCGGTCACCGCACTGCGGGCCAGTTCGTCGAGCCAGGCCGGGAAGGGCTTGACGGGCCTGCGGTCGCCGTCTACGACGGTGCGGGCGTAGGCGTACGGGTACCAGTGCCAGCCCAGGCAGACCTGGCGGGCGGTCATGGTGCCGCCCTGCGGAGTGCGGACCGTGCGCAGCCCGGCGGGTGGCCGGGCCCACTCCCGGCAGGCGTCCAGCAGCTCACGCTGCCGCCCCGCACTCAGCCAGTCGGGGACGTGCACGGCGCCCGGCGCGACCTGGGCGCACGCCCTCGGGAACAACTCGTCCTCCATGCCCCCCATCCTGCCCGACCGGGTCTGAGCTGCGGCTCCGCTAGCCTGGACGCACGATGAGCGACCGTATGACGACTGCGTGGGGCGAGTACGAGCTGTCCCGCTTCCCCCAGGATCCGAGCGACCGGCTGCGTGCCTGGGACGCCTCCGACGCGTATCTGCTGAGGCATCTGGCCGAGGAACGGACCGGGCTGTCCGGCACGGTCGTGGTCCTCGGTGACCGCTGGGGCGCGCTGGTCACCGCGCTGGCGGAACACCGGCCGACGCAGATCACCGACTCGTACCTGAGCCAGGAGGCGACCCGGGAGAACCTGGCGCGCGCGGGTGTCGAGACGGGCGCGGTGCGGCTGCTCACCACCCAGGATCCGCCGCCGGAGCGGGTGGACGTGCTGCTGGTGCGGGTGCCGAAGAGCCTGGCGCTGCTGGAGGACCAGTTGCTCAGGCTGGCGCCCGCCGTGCACGCGGACACGGTCGTGATCGGCACCGGGATGGTGAAGGAGATCCATACGTCGACGCTGCGGCTGTTCGAGCGGGTCCTCGGCCCGACCCGCACCTCGCTGGCCGAGCAGAAGGCCCGGCTGATCCACTGCGTCCCGGACCCCTCGCTTCGGCGGCCGGTGAATCCGTGGCCGTACAGCTACGAGCTCCCGGACGGGATCGGCGCGGTCTCCGGGCGTACGGTCGTCAATCACGCGGGGGTCTTCTGCGCCGACCGGCTCGACATCGGTACCCGGTTCTTCCTGCGGCATCTGCCCGAGGAGGGGCGCCGGATCGTGGACCTGGGATGCGGCAACGGGGTCGTCGGGACGGCGGTGGCGCTGGCCGATCCGACGGCCGAGGTGCTGTTCGTCGACGAGTCGTTCCAGGCGGTGGCCTCGGCGGAGGCCACCTACAAGGCCAACGGGGTGCCCGGTCACGCCGAGTTCCGGGTCGGAGACGGGCTGGCCGGGGTGGCGGCCGGGAGCGTGGACGTGGTGCTGAACAACCCGCCGTTCCACTCCCACCAGGCGACCACCGACGCGACGGCGTGGCGGATGTTCACCGGGGCGAAGCAGGCGCTGCGGCCGGGCGGCGAGCTGTGGGTGGTGGGCAACCGACACCTGGGCTATCACGTGAAGCTGCGCCGGCTGTTCGGCAACAGCCAACTGGTGGCGAGCGACCCGAAGTTCGTGGTGCTGAAGGCGGTCAAGCGGGACTAGTGCCGAGACAGGCGACGTTCGCCCCGCCGCGACGCCCGACACGCTCTCTCGCCGCACCGGCCGAAAGCCCAGGTACATCCAAGAGGCCGGGAGAACGCGCCGGACGCCGCTCCTTCACGGGCAGACGTCGCCTGCCGTGGGGCTGGTACCCAGGACGCCGATGATCCGCGTGACCTCCCGGGCCATCGCCTCCCTGCCGACGCTGAGGTACTTGCGGGAGTCGACCGCCTCGGGGTGGTCCGCGAGGAAGCGGCGGATCGCGGCGGTCATCGCCATGTTGAGCGCCGTGCCGACGTTGACCTTGGCGATGCCGCCGGCGACCGCGGCGACCAGGCCGTCGTCCGGGACTCCGGAGGAGCCGTGCAGGACGAGCGGTACGGGCACGGCGGCGGACAGGCGGGTGAGGAGGCCGTGGTCGAGGGCCGCGGTGCGGGTGGTCATGGCGTGTGCGCTGCCGATCGCCACGGCCAGCGCGTCGACCCCGGTGCCGGCCACGAAGGCCTGCGCCTCCCCGGGATCGGTGCGGGCGCCGGGCGCGTGCGCGTCCACCGGCGGGCGGCCGTCCTTGCCGCCGACCTCGCCCAACTCGGCCTCGATCCACAGGCCTTGGGTGTGCGCCCAGTGGACGGCCGTCGCGGTCGCGGCGAGGTTCTCGGCGTACGGCAGCCGGGAGGCGTCGTACATCACGGAGCTGAAGCCGGCCCCGGGCGCCTGCCGGAGCAGCTCGTCGCTCCGGACGTGGTCGAGGTGCAACGCGACGGGCACGCCGGCGCGTTCGGCGGCCGCGGTGGCTGCGCGGGCGAGCGGGAGCAGCCGTCCGTAGCGGAACTTGACGGCGTTCTCGCTGACCTGGAGGACCACGGGCGATCCGGCCGCCTCGGCGCCGGTGACGACGGCCTCCACATGCTCCAGGGTGATGACGTTGAACGCGGCGACGGCGGACCGGGCCTCGGCGGCCCGGGTCAGCAGCTCACCGGTGGCTGCGAGGGGCACGGTCACGCCTCCCCGGCCGGGGCGAGGATCACCGAGCGGGTGAGGTGGCGTGGCTTGTCGGGGTCGAGGCCTCGGGCGGCGGCGACGGCGACCGCGAGGCGCTGGGCGCGGACGAGTTCGGCCAGCGGGTCGAGGGCGCCCTCCATCCACAGTCCCCCGGTGGCGCGGACCTGTTCGGCGAGTCCGGCGGGCGCCGGGCCGAGCGTCCAGGTGGCCGTGGAGCGGGTGGTGATGCTGATCGGGCCGTGCCGGTACTCCATCGCCGGGTAGGCCTCGGTCCAGGACAGCGAGGCCTCGCGCATCTTCAGCCCGGCCTCGTTGGCGAGCCCGACGGTCCAGCCGCGCCCCAGGAAGGTGAACTGGGTGCACTCGACGAGCCCTGCCGGCAAGGGAGTCGAGAGCGCGGTGCGGGCGTCGGCCACCACCCTGTCGGTGTGCAGGCCGAGGTGGGCGCGCAGGAGGGTGAGGGCGCTGGTCGCGAACCGGGTCTGGACGACGGAGCGTTCGTCCGCGAAGTCCAGGACGACGAGGTCGTCGGCGGCCCGCAGCACCGGGGTGTCGGGGTCGGCGGTGATCGCGGCGGTGCGCACCCGACCCCTCAACTGCTCCAGCAGTTCGAGTACTTCGGTGGTGGTGCCGGACCGGGTCAGGGCGAGCACCCGGTCGTAGGAGCGTCCGTGCGGGAACTCCGAGGCGGGGAACGCGTCCGTCTCGCCCTGCCCCGCAGACTCGCGCAGTACCGCCGCCGCCTGGGCCATGAAGTACGACGTGCCGCATCCGACGATGGCGACCCGTTCTCCCGCCGCCGGCAGCGCCCCCGCGTGCCGCCCGGCCTCTTCCGCGGCGCGTATCCAGCACTCGGGCTGGCTGTACAGCTCGTCCTCGACATGCGTCATGCCGCACCCTCCCCGGATTTGATTGTTCTTGCAAGATAGAGGCAGCTTTCGAGCACAATCAAGCATTCGATGGAAGGCGGGGTGGGTTAGGGTCGCCGGGAGATCGAGGAACGGAGGCGGCGGATGTCGCGCGACGCCCGCTGGAAGGCGCTGCTTGAGCTGCTCGTGGAGCGTGGCCGGCTGGAGGTCGAGGAGGCGGCGGCCGAGCTGGCGGTGTCGGCGGCGACGATCCGCCGGGACCTCGACCAGCTCGCCGAGCAGCAGATGCTGGTGCGCACCCGGGGCGGGGCGGTGGTGCATGGGGTGTCGTACGAACTGCCGTTGCGCTACAAGACCGCCCGGCGGGCCTCGGAGAAGCAGCGGATCGCCAAGGCGGTGGCGGAACTGGTCGTGCCGGGCGAGGCGGTGGGGCTGACCGGCGGGACGACCACCACCGAGGTGGCCCGCGCCCTGGCCGTGCGCGGCGATCTCGGCACCGGCACACCGGCGCTGACGGTCGTCACGAACGCGCTCAACATCGCCAACGAGCTGGCCGTGCGCCCCCAGTTCAAGATCGTGGTGACGGGCGGGGTGGCGCGCCCGCAGTCGTACGAGCTCATCGGGCCGCTCGCGGACGGCGTGCTGGGTCAGATCACCCTTGATGTGGCGGTGCTCGGGGTGGTCGCCTTCGACGTCGTGCACGGGGCCGCGGCCCATGACGAGGCGGAGGCGGCGATCAACCGGCTGCTGTGCGAGCGCGCCGCCCGCGTGATCGTCGCCGCCGACTCCAGCAAGCTGGGCGGGCGGGCGTTCGCCCGGATCTGCGCGGCCGAGCTGGTGGACACGCTGGTGACGGACACGGCGGCGGCGCCGGAGGTGGTCCGCCCGTTCGAGGAGGCGGGGATCCGGGTCATGACCGTGTGACCCGGTGGCGGAATCTGTCACATACCGCTGGTGTCCGCGCTGACGAAGCCGGCGCCCCGCTGGTCGTTGCAGCCGAACACGGGCCGGTCGGCCGGGTCGGGCCAGCTCTGCCGGGCCTGGAGGGCGACGCTCACCAGAGTCAGCAGCAGATCGACGTCGCTCGCGGCGTCGAGTCGTATCGTCACCCACTGCGAGCCCGGGACGATGCGGATCGCCCCGGTGCTCCTGAGGTTCTTGGCGAAATGCCGGATGGCGTGGGTGGTGAGACGCAGGTCCACGTCGCGCTCCGAGTGGAAGTGCGCGATCTCGCCCTGCGACGAACTCACGGCCTGACCCAGACCACAGCTGGGTACCGCCTGGGTCAGGTCGGGCCAGGTCGCCAGTTGCGCAAGAGCGCGCGAGGCCAACGTCATGGGGCCATCATGGACCGCTCACTCTCCGGTAACCAACCAGCGAGCAGTTATTAACCGAGCTGTTGCCGGACTCTGTCCGAACACAAACACCTGGAACGAGTGAATATCCGCAGGATTTCAGTGATTCGAGGGACGAAAGGTACCTGTCGGATGTCCGGGACGGGCGTGGCCACCGTCACGCATTACGCACGCCTGACGCCGGTCGCCGCGAACGCGTCGGCGGCCGCGAGGTCGAAGTCCCCGTGGTCGCTGCCGAGGCCCTGGGCGACCAGTGCCGCCACGGCGTTGCCGAGCACCGCCGACTCCTGCGGGCTGCGGCCCAGCCCGGTGCCGTAGACGAATCCGGCGGAGAAGGCGTCGCCGCAGCCCGTGGTGTCCACGACGTCGATCTCGAAGGCGGGGACGGCCTCGGTGCCCTCCGCGGTGACCAGCAGCGCGCCGTCGGCGCCGCGGGTGACCGCGACCAGTCCGGCCCCGGCGCCGGCCAGCTTCTTCGCACCGGTCACCAGATCGTCCTCGCCGGAGAAGCCCAGCGCCTGGTCGTCGTTGGGGAGAAGGTGGTCGACGTACGGCAGGGCCGCCGCGATCTGCTCGAAGCTCCCGAGCACACCGGGTGCGAGGAGGTCCACGGAGGTCGTCACACCGTGCTCCTTGGCGAAGCGCAGGATGCGCGTGGCAGCCTCGACGCCGATCAACTCCGGTCCGCCGAGGTGGAGATGGCCGGCCTCGGCGAGAGCGTTCCAGGGCACGTCGTCGACGCCGTAGGTGATGTTGGCGCCGAGCAGATGGAGGGAGGGGCGGTCGCCGTTGGGGCGGATGGGCAGCACGCTCGCCGAGGTGGCGGTGTCGGTACGGCGGACGAGGAACCCGGTGTCGATTCCGGCCTTGGCCAGCAGCCGCACGAGCATGTCGCCGGTCGCGTCGGCGCCGATGGCCCCGGCGCTCTGCACGGTGGCACCGAGCTTGGCCAGGCTGAGCGCGGTGCCGCCGGCGGTCCCGGCGGCCGTCATCCTGATGTCCTCGACCAGCGTGGCGCCCTGCCCCTCGGGTATCGCGTCCACCGGCCGCACCAGCACGTCCAGCACATGCACGCCCATCGTGACGACCCTCATGGCCTGCCCTCCTCCAGGGATCGGGTGGTGCCGTAGTCGCGTGCGATCGCGGCCTCGATCACCGCGAGTTGCTGCTGCTCGTCGAGGACGCGGGGCGTTCCGATCGCCGCCGCGTGCTGGTAGACACCGCAGGCCCATTCGAGCAACAGGGCGTTCTCCACGGCCTTGTCGAGGGTCGGTCCGACGGTGACCGACCCGTGGCCGGACATCAGCGCGGCGCTGCGGCCGTCGAGCGCGGCGAGCACCGACTCGGCGAGTTCCGGCGTGCCGAAGGTGGCGTACGGCGCGACCCGCACGGTGCCGCCGAGGGCGAGCAACTGGTAGTGGATGCAAGGCAGTTCGTCGAGCACGCAGGAGAGGGCAGTGGCCATCGGGGCGTGGGTGTGGACGACCGCGCCGGCGCCGCGGCGCCGGTGGATCCCGAGATGCAGGTCGAGTTCGGAGGTCGGTTGCAGGGTCCCGGCGACGGCCTTGCCGTCGAGGTCGACCACCGTCACCTGGTCCGCGGTGAGTTGGGCGAGCACCGCCCCGGTCGCGGTGACCGCGACCCGGTCCCCCACCCGCACGCTGACGTTGCCCGCCGTTCCGATGAGCAGGCCCGCCGCTCCCAGACGACGACAGGCGTCCGCCACCGCGGCCCGCTCCTGGACCAGCGCGGAGGTTGAGTCCGTCATGGCCGCGAAGGTAACGTAAACCTGAACCAAAGTCACGTTCAGATTCAGGAGCCCTGGGTGACCGAGCAGCCCGCCGAGGAGAACGCGGTCGTCCTGCGCCGGACACCCCGACAGGCCCGCAGCAAGGCCCGGTTGGCACGGGTGCTGAAGGCCGCGGAGCGCGTTCTGGTCAGCGAGGGCGTTCAGGCGCTGACCACGACCCGGGTGGCAGCGGAGGCCAAGGTGTCGGTCGGCTCGCTGTACCAGTACCTGCCCGACCGGGACGCGATCATCGACGCGCTGGCGGCGACGTACTTCTCCCGGCTCGAAGAGGTGATGGACGACCTCGTCCGCGCAGCGGCCGCCGAGCGCTGGGACGACCCGGTGGGCGTGCTCATCGACGGCTTCGCGGCGCTCTACCGCGCCGAACACGGCTTCCGGGCCCTGTGGTTCGGCAACGGCCTGACCGACCGGACCCGGGAGGCGGACCGCGAGCACAAGCGCCGGATGGCCGACGGAGTGCGCCGGACACTGCTCGCGCTCGGGGTCGTCGGCGACACGGAGGCACTCGGCCGGGCCTGCCAGGCCGCCGTCCTCGCCGCCGACGCCCTCGCCCAGGAGGCCTTCCGCCGCGATCCCGAGGGCGACACGGCCCTCCTCGACGAGGCGAAGCTGATGCTGCGCGGCTACCTGGCGGCAATCACGGAGCACCACAGAAACGCCTGAACGGGTACGCCCGACGGGCACGCCGGGCCGCGTGTCACCGGAACAGGTCACCTGGAACACGGCGGCCACCACAACAACCGACGCTCCCCTTGCGGCACCCCGGCGCACCCTCCTACGCTCATTTTGTGCCGCTAATAAACAAAACCCGTTCGCACAGCGTCGTGCCGGGTAGCACCGCCGCCCTCACCCGGCTCCGTGTCGCCATCACCGCGCTCTTCGCCATGGACGGCTTCGTCTTCGCCGGCTGGGTGGTCCGGATCCCCGACATCAAGCACCAGACCCACGCCTCGGTCGGCGCGCTGGGGCTCGCGCTGCTCGGCGTCTCGGCCGGCGCCGTGATCACCATGACCCTCACGGGCCGGCTCTGCCGGCGGTACGGCAGCCACCCGGTGACGCTGATCTGCGCGACCCTGCTCTCGCTGAGCGTCGCGTTGCCCCCGCTCACCCACTCGGTGGCGGCACTCGGCGCCGTACTGCTCGTGTTCGGCGCCGCGTACGGAGGTCTGAACGTGGCCTTCAACAGCGCGGCCGTCGACCTGGTCGCCGCCCTGGGGCGCCCGATCATGCCGAGTTTCCATGCGGCGTTCAGCCTGGGCGGCATGATCGGGGCGGGGCTGGGCGGCCTGGTCGCCGGCTCCCTCTCCCCCACGCGCCACCTGCTCGCCCTCACCGTGATCGGCCTGCTGGTCACGGCCGCCACCGCCCCGACGCTGCTGCGGTACGACACCCCGGTCCCCCGCACCGAGCGGCCCACCGACGCCGCCGCCCCGCGCCGCCTGGACACCCGTACCCGCCGCATGGTGCTCGTCTTCGGCCTGATCGCCCTGTGCACGGCGTACGGCGAGGGGGCGATGGCCGACTGGGGCGCGCTCCATCTCCGGCAGGACCTGGACGCCTCGCCGGGTCTCGCGGCGGCCGGTTACACGTGTTTCGCGCTGGCCATGACCATCGGCCGGGCGAGCGGCACGAGGCTCCTGGAGCGGCTCGGCCGGTCCAGGACCGTGGTCTTCGGCGGCGGGACGGCCGCGGCCGGCATGCTCCTCGGGTCCCTCGCCCCCTGGATCTGGGCGACACTGCTCGGCTTCGCGATCACGGGGCTGGGACTGGCCAACCTGTTCCCGGTGGCGGTGGAGCGAGCGGGTGCGCTGGCCGGTCCCTCGGGTGTCGCCACGGCGTCCACGCTCGGGTACGGCGGCATGCTGCTGGGCCCGCCGGCGATCGGTTTCATCGCCGGCTGGACGTCACTGTCGGCGGCGCTGACGAGCGTGGCGGTGCTGGCGGGGATCGCCACGCTGATAGGCGCGACGAGCAAGTGACGGACCGGGGAGACGGGGCTGTGCCGGTGAGGCGCCCGCTCCTCAGTCCAGCAGGCCCGGTTCCCATACCGATTCCAGCAGGCCGGACAGTCGCGCCGTGTCGGCTGCCGTCCAGCCCGGTGGCCGCGTGATCTCCACCCACGCGCTCGTCGGCATCGTGCCGTAGCGGTGGCCGTATCCGTCCGGCACGCTGTCCGCGCCGGCCAGGTCGCAGGCCACCTGCCAGAACGTGAGCAGCGGGTACCAGCGCATCGCCGGTGAGACGTCCCGGGCGCGGGGGCGGTCCAGCCAGTCCGGTTGGTGGAAGGCCAGGCCGGGTGACCACCAGACGACGGGGTCGGAGCCGTTCTGGAGGTAGACCGCGCGGGGCTCTCCCCAGGGCGCGGGCGGGATGCCGTAGTCCGCCGGCACCTGCGCGAAGCGCACCTGTGCACCGTCGTCGACCACCGGCCGCCACTCGGGGCTGCCCGGCCGCCGTTCCGCGGTGACCCGCTTCCACAGGGGGTTGTCGTAGGTCGGCCCGACGAACAGCGCGCCGTCGGTCTTCGAGGTGAGGGTGGCCAGGGAGCCGTCGAGGGCGGACTCCATGGAGAAGGAGCCGAGGCTCTCGCCGTAGACGAGGAGCCGGGGGCGGGAGTCGGCCGGGAGGGTCCGCCACTTGGCGTAGACGGCGTCGAAGAGGGCCCGCCCGGTGTCGGCGGCCTCGTCCTCGGTGAGCGCGGAGACCCAGCTGGGCAGGTAGGAGTACTGCATGGCGACCTGGGCGGTGTCGCCGTCCCACATGTACTCCAGGGGTTTGCTGCCCTGGTCGTTGATCCAGCCGGTGCCGGTGGTGCCCAGCACCGCGAGGATCTTCCGGGAGAAGCCGCCGGTGCGTTCGAGTTCGCGTACGGCGAGGGCGGCGCGTTCGTCGAGGGTGTCGGCGGTGCGCAGGCCGACGTAGACACGTACCGGGTCCTTGGCCGGCCGGCCGGTGAAGGCGGTGATGTCGGCGCGGGTCGTGGCCCTGCCGACGAAGTCGCGGCCCCGGGCGCCGAGGGTGTCCCAGTGGGCGGCGGACCGGGAAGTGCCGGAGAGGGTGGGCAGGCCGGGCTGGTGGACGCCCTCGGTGGTGCCCTGGTCGGCGAGGGACGCAGCGCTCTCGATGGCGTCCAGCGCCCCGCGCAGCAGGAAGCCCTGGACGACGCCGACGATCACGAACGCGACGAGGGCGACCCCGGTGGCGTACGCGACCGGGCGCGGGACGTGGACGCCGAGCGGGCGCGCGACGAAGCGGGTGCCGAGCCGTACCGTACGGCCGATCAGGAGCAGCACCGCGCCGACGAGCACGGCGACGACCGGGACCAGCGCCCACTGCCACCAGACCACCCGCGGGGGCAGGGTGACCGCGCGCCGGACCTCGCCCTCCCAGTGGACGCTCCAGGCGGTGACGGCGACCACCGCGGCCGCCCCGAGGGCCCCGAGGGCCGCCCAGAGGATCCTGCGGACGCGCGGACGGATCCGGAAGCCGGCCCAGCGGAGCAGAAACCGGGCGAGTGTCTCCAGTAGTGCGCCGACGGCGTATCCGACGACCGCCGAGACGCCGGCGACGAGTCCCTGGAGCCACCACGCGCGCGGGAGCAGGGACGGGGTGAGGGAGAGGCAGTAGCACAGGACCGCCACGGCGATTCCGCACCAGCACGGCCGCCGCCGAACCACCCGGCCGGGGCCGGCGTGCCGGCGCACCCGTTCCGTCATCCGCCGGGTCCAGTGCCTCGTACGATTCAGAGTCCTGCCCGCAACACCCACTTGGCCACCTCGGCACCACGATCGGCCACCGCACCCGCCGCCGCATCCGGACGGTCCCCGCGGCCATCCCCTTGGGTGACAAAAGGTGCAGAGCGCCCGGGGACGTCCCATCGTGGTGGGCATGGCCCAGGCCCAGACGACCGAGAGTCCCCGCTGCGCGCCGCCTGCGGCCAACCTGACGCCGACCGGGCCGGTCGGCCATGGCGTCGCCCTGATGGGCATGAGCGAGCGCACCTCGCGGCAGGCCGTCACCCAGGTCGCCAAGGCACCCTTCGGCAACGGGGCGGCCCAGCACGTGATCATCGCCGGGATGCCCGAGCTGCGGTCCGCAATGCACCTCGACACGGTGTTCACCTTCGCCGACCGCGACCTCGTCACCCTCTACCCGGACATCTTGGAAGGGGTGCACACCTTCTCCCTGCGGCCCGGCGACAGGGCGCCCGGTACAGAGGTGGCCGCCGAGGGCACCACCCCGTTCGTCGACGTGGTCGCCAAGGCGCTGGGGCGGCCGGAGTTGTGCGTCGTCGAGACCGGCGGTGACGTGTACGCCTCCGAGCGGCAGCAGTGGGGCAGCGGCGACAACGCGGTCGCGCTGGAGCCGGGCGTGGCCTTCTCCTACGACCGCAACACCCGGACCAACACCCCGCTGCGCAAGGCGGGCGTCGAGGTCATCACCATCGTCGGCGCCGAACCGGGCCGGGGGCGGGGGGGGGGGGGGCACGGCGAGAGAGCCCCCCCCCCCGGCCCCCCGGCGGAGGGGAGAACCCCCCCGGCCCGGACCCGGAGATGCCGGCCTCCCGGCTCCCCACCCGGGCCGCACTGGTGGCGGCGGTGACCGTGCTGGTGGCGGCCAACCTGCTGGACAACCGCTGGGCCCGGTCCTGGATCCTGCTGACCGCGGTCGTCGCCTCGGCGGCCCTGGTGGCGCTGCTGTTCTGCGCCGGGGGCGACTGGTCGGAGCTGGGGCTGGGCCGGAACACGCTGGCGGACGGGGCGCGTTGGGCGGTCGCACTGATCGGGATCGTCGCGGCGGTCTATCTGTGCGGGGCGCTTCTCCCGGTGACCCGGGGACTGTTCGCGGACCAGCGGACCAACGCGCTGAGCGGTGCGGAGATCGCCTTCAAGGCGCTGGTCGCGGTGCCCGTGGGGACCGTACTGCTGGAGGAGATCGCCTTCCGCGGGGTGCTGTTCGCGCTGCTGCGCCGACTGCACACGGCGACGACGGCCGCAGTCCTGTCCTCCGTCCTGTTCGGCCTCTGGCACATCCTGCCCTCGCTGAACCTCAACAAGGACAAGCCGACGCTGGGTTCGCTCTTCGGGCAGTCGGTCGCCGGGGCGGTCCTGGTGGACATCGGGGCCGTGCTGTTCACCGCCGTGGCCGGCTGTCTGCTGTGCTGGCTGCGTGACCGCAGCGGCTCCCTGCTGGCGCCGATGGCCCTGCACTGGGCGGTCAACGCACTGGGCTACGCGGTGGGATTCCTGCTGCGCCAGGGCTGACGCGCGGCGGCCCACAGCGCTCGCACAGCACACGCCGGGCCTGCCGCGCTGACACAGCGGACCGCGCAGCGGACCGGGGCCTGCCGCGCCGGCGTGCGCCGTATCGGGCAGACTCGCGGCATGGAGACTGCCGAGTACCTTCAGATCCTGGACCGGGAGGGCCGGTCGCTGGCCGCGGCCGCCGTGGCGGCCGGCATCGACGCCGAGGTGCCGACCTGCCCGGACTGGCGGGTGCGGGACCTGCTACGGCACACGGGCACCATCCACCGGTGGGCCGCCGGTGTCGTCGCCGACGCCCATCCCGGCCCCAGGCCCATCCCCGATCCGCCCGACCTCGACGGCACCGAACTGATCACCTGGTTCCAGGACGGCCACCGCGACCTCGTCGACACCCTGGCCGGTGCGCCGCGGAACGTGACGTGCTGGACCTTCCACCCCGCCCCCGTCCCCTCACCGCTCACGTTCTGGCTGCGCCGGCAGGCCCATGAGACGACCGTCCACCGGTACGACGCCGAGGCCGCCCGGGGCGGGCCGACGTCCCCGATCGCGACGGACTTCGCGGTCGACGGCATCGACGAACTGCTGCGCGGCTTCCACGCCCGCTCCCACAGCCGGGTCCGCTCCGAATACCCGCGGGTGCTCCAGGTGCGCGCCGCGGACCGGGACGTGGTCTGGACCGTACGGCTGTCGGAGCAGCCGCCCGTCACGGAACTCGGCGCACTCCATGAGGCGACGGCCGAACTCTCCGGTCCTGCCGACGAGTTGTACCTGGCGCTGTGGAACCGGGTACCGGTGCCCAAGGTGATCGGCGACCTGGAACTGGCCGATCTGTGGCGCACCAGGTCCCGGATCTGACCGCCGGTCAGACCGCAGACGAGATCCTCGAACGCCTCGCCAGTTATCTGAACAGAATTCCTGACTCAGAAGACTAGGGCCTGTCTGACAATTCCCGTCTGCCTCACGACGCCACGCACGTTCCCCCACCGGCTTGAGGGCGTGGGAGGTGCCCCCACTCGCCGCACCGGGCGCAGACCCAAGTACGTCCAGTACGAGGGCCTACGCCCGGCACGGCGAGAGCACGCACCCCTGACGCCGCGAGGCCGCCCTCCGGGCGACGACGGGAATGGTCAGACAGGCCCTAGCCGGCCAGCATCCGGGTGAGCACCGCGCGCTGTACCGGGAGCACCTCGCCGTGCAGGGCGCGCCCCTTGCCCGTGAGCGCCACCCGCACACCCCGCCGGTCCTCCGGGCACATGGCCCGCTCGACCAGGCCGTCCTTCTCCAGCCGGGCGACCAGCCGGGACAGCGCGCTCTGGCTGAGGTGCACCCGCTCGGCGATCTCCTGGACGCGGTAGCTGCAACTGCCGTCGGTCGCCGGACCGTCGGAGAGCAGGTCGAGGACCTCGAAGTCACTGGCGCACAGCCCGTGGCCGTGCAGGGCGCGGTCGAGTTCGCACTGGGTCCGGGCGTGCAGGGCCAGCATGTCCCGCCACTGCTCCACGAGTGCCTGCTCGGGCTTCTTCGCCGCCATTCCGGCACCGTAGCAGAGAAACGAGATTGTTGCGTCGTAATTAAATGCGCTTGCATTCGATGTATGTGCATGTAGTGTCTGTGGGCATGACCTCTCCGCTCACCGCCCCTGCTCCCGAGGGACGCTGGACTCCCCGCCTCTGGGGCACCCTGCTGGTGCTCTGCGCCGCGATGTTCCTGGACGCCCTGGACGTCTCGATGGTCGGCGTCGCGCTGCCGTCGATCGGCTCCGACCTGCACCTGTCGACCTCGACGCTGCAATGGATCGTCAGCGGCTACATCCTGGGCTACGGCGGCCTGCTGCTGCTCGGCGGCCGGACCGCCGACCTGCTGGGCCGCCGCCAGGTGTTCCTCGTGGCCCTCGGCGTCTTCGCGCTCGCCTCGCTGCTCGGCGGCCTGGTCGACTCGGGCCCGCTGCTGATCGCCAGCCGCTTCATCAAGGGCCTGAGCGCGGCCTTCACCGCTCCGGCCGGGCTCTCGATCATCACGACCACGTTCCCGGAGGGCCCGCTGCGCAACCGCGCCCTCGCCATCTACACCACCTGCGCGGCCACCGGCTTCTCCATGGGCCTGGTGCTGTCCGGCCTGCTCACCGAGGCCAGCTGGCGCCTCACCATGCTGCTGCCCGCCCCCATCGCCCTGATCGCGCTGGTCGCCGGTCTCAGGCTGCTGCCGCGCAGCGCCCGCGAACGCGACCACAACGGCTACGACATCCCCGGCGCGATCCTCGGTACCGCCTCCATGCTGCTCCTGGTGTTCACCGTGGTGGAGGCCCCGCAGGTGGGCTGGGCCTCGGCCCGTACCCTGCTGTCCTTCCTGGCGGTCGCCGTGCTGCTGACCGTCTTCGTCCGGGTCGAACGCCGCTCCCCCGGCCCGCTCATCCGGCTCGGCGTGCTGCGCTCGGGCAACCAGATCCGCGCCCAGCTCGGCGCGGTCGCCTTCTTCGGCTCCTACGTCGGCTTCCAGTTCCTGACCACCCTGTACATGCAGTCCCTGCTCGGCTGGTCTGCGCTGCACACCGCCCTGGCCTTCCTGCCCGCGGGCGCGCTCGTGGCGGTGTCCTCGACCAAGGTCGGTGCGATCGTGGACCGCTTCGGCACCCCGCGGCTGATCGCGGCGGGCTTCGCGTTCATGGTGCTCGGATACGCCCTGTTCCTGCGCGTCGACCTGGATCCGGTGTACGCGGCGGTGATCCTGCCGTCGATGCTGCTGATCGGCGCGGCCTGCGCGCTGGTCTTCCCCTCGCTCAACATCCAGGCCACCAACGGGGTCGACGACCACGAGCAGGGCATGGTCTCCGGGCTCCTCAACACCTCGGTGCAGGTGGGTGGCGCGATCTTCCTGGCGGTCGTGACGGCCGTGGTCACCGCGGGCGCCCCGGCGCACGCGACCCCGCAGGCGATGCTCGACAGCTACCGCCCGGGCTTCATGGTGGTCGCGGGCGTGGCCCTGGCCGGCCTCCTGATCACCCTGACGGGACTGCGCCGGCGTAGCGGCGGGCCGTCGGTCGTCGTCGCCGAGTCCGCCGTCGTGCGGGAGGCGCAGGGGGAGCGGGTGCCGGTTCGCGACTAGGACCGCGGGCCCGGTCCGCCGTTCGTACCCGTCAGGGGTGCCGCACGCCTTCGGGGGTGCGGCACCCCTCGATCCATGTCGGCCGCGGTACGGCGCTCACTCCCAGACCACGACGTTGCGGCGCACCGGCACCGTCGAGACGCCGGTGGCGAAGAGTTCGGGCGAATGGGCGCGGATGCGCTCGATGTCGTTGAAGACGGCACGCAGGTGCGCGCGCATGGCGGCCCGGGCGAGCGCGACGTCACCGCCGACGACCGCCGCGAAGATCTCGTGGTGCTGTTCGGTGAAGACGGCCGGGGACTCGTTCTCGTGCAGGCCGAGGCGGCGGGCCCGGTCCAGGTGCCCCTTGGCCGCCGCGACGGTGGTCCAGACGTTGCCGTGTCCGCTGAGCCGCATCAGGCCCTGGTGGAAGGCCTCGTCCAGGGCGAAGAACTCCTCCAGGCCGAGGCCGGCACCGCGCTGGCGCTCCAGGTTGTCCCGCAGTTCCCCGACGACGTCGGTGTCGAGCCGCTCGGGCAGGTCCTCCAGGGATGCGAGTTCCACCGCCTCCCGCAGGAACTGCGCGTCGGCCACCTGCCCCGGGTCCACCCGGGACACGAACGATCCGACCTTCGGGAAGACCTGCACCAGCCCCTCCTGGGCCAGCATGATCAGACTCTCGCGCACCGGGGTGCGGCTGACGCCCAGGGACGCGGCGATCTCGTTCTCCGACAGCGCGGCGCCCGGGGCGAGTTCAAGGGTCAGGACCATCTGACGCAGCTTCAGGTAGATGTCGCGCCGACTCGTCCGTCGCCCGTTCGATTGAGCCATGTACACATCCTACGTAGCGCTTCCGTCGGCCGTAGCAGCGGAAAGGGTATTGCCCACCTGTACGACAGATGCTTGTATACAAGTACTGCACGACAGGATGGGAGCCGCAAGTGAGCAAGATCGAACGGGCCGAGGTGCTCATCTCCTCACCGGGACGGACGTTCGTCACGCTGCGCATCACCACCTCGGACGGGGTGACCGGACTAGGCGACGCCACACTCAACGGACGTGAGCTGGCCGTCGCGAGCTACCTGCGCGACCACGTGGTCCCGCTGCTGATCGGCCGTGACCCGGCCCGCGTCGAGGACATGTGGCAGTACCTCTACAAGGGCGCCTACTGGCGGCGCGGACCTGTGACGATGACCGCGATCTCCGCCGTCGACACCGCTCTGTGGGACATCAAGGGCAAGGTCGCCGGACTGCCCGTCTACCAGCTCCTCGGTGGCCGCTCCCGCGACGGCGTGCTGGTCTACTCGCACGCCAGCGGCACCGACGTGCCCTCGCTCCTCGACGACGTCGAGCGCTATCTGGAGCTGGGCTACAAGGCCGTACGCGCGCAGGCCGCCGTGCCCGGCGTCGGCGGGACGTACGGCGTGCGCAAGGGCGCCGTCTACGAGCCCGCCGCGACCGACCTGCCCGAGGAACAGCCGTGGGACACCGAGGCCTACCTCGGCTTCGCGCCCACCTACCTGGAGGCCGTGCGGGAACGCTTCGGCTTCGGCTTCCACCTCCTGCACGACGTGCACCACCGGCTGACCCCGATCGAGGCGGCCCGGTTCGGCAAGAGCGTCGAGGGCTGCCGGCTGTTCTGGATGGAGGATCCGACCCCGGCCGAGAACCAGGAGTCCTTCCGGCTCATCCGCGAGCACACGACCACGCCGATCGCGGTCGGCGAGGTCATGAACTCGATCTGGGACGTCCAGCACCTGATCAGCGCACAGCTCATCGACTACGTCCGCACGACCGTCGCGCACGCCGGCGGGATCACCCATCTGCGCCGGATCTTCGACCTCGCCGCGCTGCACCAGGTACGCACCGGCTCGCACGGAGCGACCGACCTGTCCCCCGTCAGCATGGCCGCCGCCGTCCACCTCGACATCGCCGTGCCCAACTTCGGCATCCAGGAGTACATGGGCCACCCCGCCGAGACCGCCGAGGTGTTCCGCACGGGCGTCACCTACGCCGACGGCATGCTCCAGCCGAGCGAGGAGCCGGGCCTCGGCGTCGCGTACGACGACAAGGCCGCCGAGCGCTTCCCCTACCAGCGGCGCTACCTCCCGGTGGCGCGCCGCCTCGACGGCTCGGTGCACGACTGGTGAGCGCCTCGCTGAACCGTACGACGGTCTCCCGGCTCCCCGCCGCTCTGCGGCCCGCGGTCGATCCGGCCGAACTGCGCACCCGCGTCGTCCACTTCGGCCTCGGCGCCTTCCACCGGGCCCACCAGGCCGTCTACACCGAGCAGGCCGCCGCCCGCTCCGGCGAGCCCTGGGGCATCACCGCCGTCGCGCCGCGCTCGGCCCGGACCGTCTCCGCCCTGCGTGACCAGGACTGCCTGTACTCGCTCACCGAACGCCGGCCGGAGGGCAATCGCACCCGCGTCGTCGGTTCGGTCGTCGGAGCGCTGGCCATGGGGCCCGACGCGAAGGCCGTCGACGCCCTGCTCGCCGACCCCGAGGTGACCGTGGTGACCCTGACGGTGACCGAGAAGGGCTACCACCGGTCGCCGCGGACGGGCGGACTGGACACCGAGGCCGCGCCGGTCGCCGCCGATCTCCGGGCCGGGTCCGACGGCCTCCTCACCACGGTGGTCGGGCGGCTCGCCGCCGGTCTGGCGGCGCGGATGCGCGCGGGCGCGCCCCCGATCAGCGTCGTGTCGTGCGACAACATGGCGGACAACGGTGCCGCGTTGGCTCGGGTCGTCCACGACTTCGTGCGGACGTCCGCCTGGCCGGACCGTTCGGAGGTCCTGGACCGGATGGCCGGCGCCGTCGCCTTTCCCGCGACGGTCGTGGACCGTATCGTGCCCGCGACCGGCGACGCCGACCGCGCCTTCGCCGACGCCGCGCTCGGGGTGCGGGACGCCCTGCCGGTGACGGCGGAACCGTACCGGCAGTGGGTGCTGCAGGACTCCTTCGCCGCTCCCCGACCGCCCTGGGAACGGGACGGCGCCCTGTTCGTACCGGACGTGACGCCCTATCAGCTCACCAAGCTGCGCCTGCTGAACGGCTCCCACTCCGCGCTCGCCCACCTCGGCGCGGCAGCGGGACTGACGACGGTCGCCGAGGCCATGGCGGCGGACTGGGGCGAACGCCTGGTACGGACGCTGTGCGCGGAGGTCGCCCCCACGCTCCCCGCCGGCGGCCCCGATCCGGTCGGCTACGCCGACGACCTCGTCGTACGGTTCCGCAATCCCGCGATGCGCCACCTGCTGCGGCAGATCGGCTCCGACGCGTCGCTCAAGGTCACGGAACGCTGGCTGCCCGCCCTGCGCACCCTGCGCGCGGCAGGCAGCAGCGCACCGGTTCTCGAACTCGCCCTCGCCGCCTGGGCGTTCGGCACCAGCCGCGCCGACGCGGCCGCCGACCCCGCGGCCGCTTCCCTCGCCGCCTGCGGGGGGCCGGCGATCCGCCCCGCCGATTCGGTACGTGCGCTGCTGCGCGTCATCGGCGCTGCGGACCTGGCGGACGACGACGTCCTCACCGCGGCCGTCGCGGACCGGCTCCCGGCCCTGCGGGCCGGACACATCGAGATCTGAGCCCCACACCCCCGCAACACCCCCGCGCAGACGCCCCCCACACCTCCGCTTCAGTCGCCTTCCAGCCCCTTCCACCCCCTTCCGTCCCCTTCCGTCCCCGAACAACGGAGTTCACGATGAAGGACAGCGTCATAGCCGCTCAGCAGACGCACCCAGCCGACCGCACCGCCGGCGACCTGGCCCGGGCCGCCGTCTCCGGCTGGCTCGGCACGGCCATGGAGTTCATGGACTTCCAGCTCTACTCGCTGGCCGCCGCGATCGTCTTCAACAAGATCTTCTTCCCGGACGTCAGCCCCGCCATCGGGCTCATCGCCGCCATGGCCACGTACGGCGTCGGATACGTCGCCCGGCTGGCCGGCGCCGTCTACTTCGGGCGGATGGGCGACCGGATCGGCCGCAAGAAGGTGCTGTACCTCACCATCCTGCTGATGGGCGCCTCCACCACGCTCATCGGCGCCCTGCCGACCTACGCCGCCGTCGGCATCCTCGCACCGGTCCTGCTGGTGGTGCTGCGGCTGATCCAGGGCTTCGGGGCCGGCGCCGAGATCGCCGGTGCGACGGTGCTGCTGGCCGAGTACGCGCCCGCGAAGCGACGCGGTCTGATCTCCTCACTGGTGTCGCTCGGCACCAACTCCGGCACGCTCGCCGCCTCCGGGCTGTGGGCGGTCCTGCTGGGCGTGCTCAGCGAGGACCAACTGCTGTCCTGGGGCTGGCGGCTGCCCTTCCTGCTGAGCTTCGTGCTGATGGTGTTCGCGTTCTGGCTGCGCCGTGGTCTCAAGGAGAGCCCGGTCTTCGAGGAGCGGGCCGACGTGGTGGACGGAGTGGCACTGGCCAAGGACGAGGTCGAGTCCGTGATCGCCCGGGCCGACGAGGCCGAGGGCAGTGTGCTGGCCGCCGGCATCCGGCAGCGCAAGGGCAAGGCGTTCTTCCTCGCGCTGGGGTTGCGCTTCGGGCAGGCCGGCAACTCCGGGCTGGTGCAGACGTTCCTGGTCGGCTACATCGCCACCAACCTGGCGGTGGGCCGGTCGGTCCCGACGGACGCGATCGTCTACGGCTCGCTGCTCGGCTTCGCCACCGTGCCGCTCGTCGGCCTGCTCGGCGACCGCTTCGGGCGCCGCGCCCTCTACCTCACGCTCACCGCGCTGACGGTCGTGATCGCCTTCCCGGTGATGCTCCTGATCACCTCCGGTTCGACGCCGGGCGTGATGCTCGGCATGGTCCTCGGGCTGAACGTCGGCGTCCTCGGCCTGTTCTCGCTGGAGAGCGTCACCATGGCCGAACTCTTCGGCGCCCGTACCCGGTTCACGCAGCTCGCCCTCGCCAAGGAGATCGGCGGCATCCTGGCGACCGCGATCGGCCCGGTCCTCGCGGCGGGCCTGACGGCCGTCACCGGCAGCTGGTGGCCGATCGCCGCGATGCTCATCGTCTACTCACTCATCACCTTCGTCAGCGCGTTGCTCGCGCCCGAGACCCGCGGACGCGACCTGGTCCGCCTGGAGGACGCCGTATGAACACCCTGGTGGCAGCGGACCGGATGCGCGCCGTCGTCGTGCACGGCCCCGGCGACCTGCGCATCGACGAACGGGAGCGGCCGATGCCCGGCCCGGGCGAGGTGCTGCTGGCGCTGGAGTGGGGCGGGATCTGCGGATCCGACATCGCCTACTGGAAGAAGGGGGCGTCCGGCACCGCCGCGCTCACGCATCCGCTGGTGCTCGGGCACGAGTTCGCGGGCCGGATCGCCGGCCTCGGCGACGGGGTCACCGGTCTCACCGAGGGGCAGCCCGTCACCGTCCACCCGGCCCAGCTCGTCGGCGACCACGCCCTCCCCGAGCGCATCGCCGGGCGCACCAACTTGCACCCGCGCGTCCGCTACTTCGGCTCGGCGGCCTTCGACCCGCACACCGACGGCGGTTTCAGCGAGTACCGGACGGTGCCCGCGGCGCAGATCCGGCCGCTGCCGGACGGCGTCGACACCCAACAGGGCGCCCTCGCCGAGCCGTTGGCCGTCGCCCTGCACGCCGTCGGCCGAGCGCCAGCGCTGCGCGGCCGTACGGTCCTGGTCAACGGCTGCGGGCCGATCGGCTCGCTGGTCGTCGCCGCCGCCCGGCACCGCGGCGCGGGCACGATCCTCGCGGCGGACCCGGCCCCGTCGTCCTTGCGCGTCGCCCGCGCGGTGGGCGCCGACGAGACCGTCGACCTCTCCCGCGGTGAAGCACTGCCCGAGGACGTCGACGTGGTCTTCGAGGCGTCCGGCGCCCCGGCCGCGCTCGGACCGGTACTGCGGGCCACAGCCAGGGGCGGCACCCTCGTCCAGGTCGGCAACCTGCCCGGTACGGCCGTAGCCGCCGCCCTCGGCGACCTGGTGACCCGGGAGATCACCTGGATCGGTTCGTACCGCTTCGTCGAGGAGATCGACGACGCCCTGCGCGCCCTGCGGGACGGCCTGGACGTCACCCCGCTGATCACCCACCGCTTCCCGCTGGAACGGGCCGAGGAGGCACTCGCCGTCGCCGCCGACCCGGCGAGCGGCAGCAGCAAGGTGATGCTGCGGCTCGCGGCCGACTCCTGACGCCCACCCCTTTTCTGGAGCAACCGTGTCCTCTGACCGTCAAGACCAGCCGGCCGACGTGGTGTGCGTCGGCGAGACCATGGCCGTCCTCAGCCCGCCGGACGCCCGCCCGCTCGCCGAGCAGTCCGCACTCGGCCTCGGCATCGGCGGCGCCGAGTCCAACGTCGCCTGCGCACTGGCCGGCCTCGGGCACCGCGCGGCCTGGCTGAGCCGCGTCGGCGACGATCCGTTCGGCCGCCGTATCCTCGCGGAACTCGGCGCGCGGGGCGTGGACGTGAGCGCCGTACAGACCGATCCGGAGCGGCCGACCGGTGTCTACTTCAAGGACCCCGGTCCGGACGGCACCCGCACGCACTACTACCGGCGTGGATCGGCCGCGACCCGGATGGGACCGGAACTCGCCGCCCACCCCGCCCTCCGCCGGGCCCGCGTCGTGCACCTGTCGGGCGTCGCCGCCGCCCTCTCCGACAGTTGCGTCCAACTGCTGGAGGCCCTGCTCGGCGGCCGGCGCGGACCGCTCGTGTCCTTCGACGTGAACCACCGGCCCGCGCTCTGGCGCGACGGCGACGCGGCACCCGGGCTGCTGGCCCTGGCCCGCGCCGCCGACATCGTGTTCGTCGGACGCGACGAGGCCGAAGACCTGTGGGGGACCGCCCGTCCCGACGACATCGCGGCCCTGCTCGGCCCGGCGCCGCTCGTCGTCGTCAAGGACGCGGAGCACGGGGCGACCTCGTACGCCGAGGGGAAGCGCACGTTCGTGCCGTCACTGCCGACCAAGGTGGTCGAACCCGTCGGCGCGGGGGACGCGTTCGCGGCCGGCTACCTGGCCGGCGTCCTGGAGGACCGCGACGAACGCTCCCGGCTGCGCCTGGGCCATCTCGCGGCCGCCGCGGCCCTGCGCACCAGGGACGACGTGCCGGTCATGCCGCCGCGCACGGAGACCGACCGCTTCCTCGCCCTGGACGACGACGCCTGGGTCGCCGCGGCACCCCGCTGAAGCACACCGAAGGAGAACTCCCGCCCATGAAGACCGACTTCCTTCCCCAGCTGTCCAAGGACCGGGTGATCGCGGTGGTCCGCGCGCCGGAGATCCCCGACGCCGCCGCGCTGTGCGCGGCGCTGCGGGCCGGCGGCATCCGCTGGATCGAGTTCACGCGCACCACGCCCTCCCTCGCCTCCCATCTGCGCCGGGCCGTCGCCGACGACGCCGACGGCATCGGCGCGGGCACCGTGATGACCGCCGCGCAGGCCGCGGAACTGATCGACGCGGGCGCCCGCTACCTCGTCACCCCCGGCTGCCGCCCCGAGGTCGTCGAGGTGGCCGCGGCGGCGGGCGTGCCGGTCGTGCTGGGCGCCCTGACACCGACGGAGGTCGGGCTGGCCCTCGACCTGGGCGCCGACGCGGTGAAGATCTTCCCGGCGCGCGCCTTCGGCCCCGGCTACCTGCGCGACCTGGCCGGACCCTTCCCCGACGTGCCGCTGGTGGCCTCGGGCGGCGTCGACGCGGGCAACGCGGCCGGATTCCTGGCCGCCGGCGCCCGCGCGGTGTGCGCCGGTTCGCAGGTCGTGCCGCCCGCCGTGGTGGCCGCCGGCGACTGGCCGGAGATCACCCGGCGGGCCCGCGACTTCACCGAGGCGCTGGCCGGGCGTTAGAGCCCCGGTCCCCAGGCACTGCGGACCGGCTGCCCGGCGGGGTGTCCGTGGGTGTCCGCCCCGTTGTTCCCGTCAGCCCAGCCAGCCCGGCCGCACCAACCCCGACTCGTAGGCCAGGACGACCAGTTGGGCCCGGTCGCGGGCACCCAGCTTGACCATCGCGCGGCTCACATGGGTCTTCGCGGTGAGGGGGCTGACGACCAGGCGGCGGGCAATCTCGTCGTTGGACAGGCCCATGCCGACCAGGGCCATCACCTCCCTTTCCCGTTCGGTGAGTTGGGCAAGGGCGTCGGCGGCGGCCGGCTCCTTGGAACGGGCCGCGAACTCCGCGATCAGCCGGCGGGTCACCCCCGGCGACAGCAGCGCGTCCCCGCCCACCACCGCCCTGACGGCGCGCACGAGTTCCTCCGGTTCGGTGTCCTTGACCAGAAAGCCCGAGGCACCGGAACGGATCGCCTCGAAGACGTACTCGTCCAGCTCGAACGTCGTCAGCATGACCACCTTGACGTCCCCCAGCTCCTCCTCCGCGGTGATACGGCGGGTCGCCGCCAGGCCGTCGAGACGCGGCATGCGGATGTCCATCAGGACGACGTCCGGGCGCAGTTCACGCACCTCACGCAGCGCCTCCTCGCCGTCCGCCGCCTCTCCGGCCACCTCGATGTCCGGCTGCGCGTCCAGCAGCGCCCGGAAACCGGCCCGCACCAGCGACTGGTCGTCGGCGAGCAGTACCCGGATCATCGGTCCTCCCGGTCGTCCAAGGGCAGTACGGCCAGCACCCCGAAGCCGCCGTCGGCGCGCGGTCCCGCCTCGATCGTGCCACCCAGCGCGGCCGCCCGCTCCCGCATCCCCGCCAGCCCGTTCCCGCTGCCGCCCGCGTCCGCGCCGGTCGCGGGACCGTCGTCGTCGATCCGCAACCGCAGCTCCCCTCCGCCGTGTTCGAGCCGCACGCGCGCGTGCCGCGAACCCGAGTGCCGTACGACGTTGGTGAGCGCCTCCTGCACGATGCGGAAGGCGGCCAGGTCGGCGCCGGGCGGCAGCCGCGGCGACTCCCCCTCCACCGCCACGGTGAGTCCGGCGCTCGCCGCCTGTTCGACCAGTTCCGGCAACCGCCCGAGGCCCGGAGCGGGCGCGCGCGGCGCGTCTCCCGGAGCGCGCAAGGTGTCGAGCACCTGACGGACCTCGCCGAGCGCCTCCTTGCTGGCGGCCTTGATGGTGGTGAGCGCGGACCGGGCCTGCTCGGGGTCGGAGTCCAGCAGCGCGAGCCCCATGGCCGCCTGGACGTTGATGACCGAGATGCTGTGCGCCAGGACGTCGTGCAACTCGCGGGCGATGCGCAGCCGTTCCGCGTCCGCCCGGCGCCGGGCCGCCTGGGCGCGGTCGGTCCGCTCCCGCGCCCACTGCTCGCGCCGCAGCCGGACCAGCTCGGCCAGGGAGACGATGATCAGCACCCACGTGGCGATGATCGTCTCCTTGCCGAGGTTCGCACCCGTGTCGCCCGGCGGCGGCAGCCGACGGTACAGCCAGAGCGAGATCAGCAGGTGACCGCCCCACAGCATGCCGACGGCAGCCCAGGCAGCCCGGCGGCGCCCGGCGACGACGGCACTGAAGCAGGCCACGGCGACGGCCGCGAAAACCGGTCCGTACGGGTAGCCGGCCGCGAGGTAGACCAGGGCGAGCCCCGCCGTGCCGAACACCACGGGCACCGGGTGCCGGTGCCGCCACAGCAGCAGCGCGCACGCGGCGAGGAGCAGCAGGCGGGCGTACACGTCGAGGGGTTCGCGGTGCGGCTGCTGGTGGGCGGCGAAGTTCGAGCCCACCAGCACGAGCACGGTGAACGGGACGGTGGTGCGCCACGGCAGCCGGCCGCGCGCCGGCTCGTCCACGCCGTCGTCGGCGCGCTGCCACCACGGGGGCCCGTAGTGCCACCAGTGCGCAGGGCCGCGCTCCCGTACCCGCTGCTCGTCCATGTCCGCCACGCTAGACGGCGCCGGCCCGCGCGAGCGTCAGCCCGGCGAGGTGATCACGCGTACTCCCCGGGAAGTAGGCCGCCGGGCGCGTTGCGACGTGGTGAGGTGGCATGGCGTGCTGTGGGGTGGCGTGCCGCGGGGTGGGATGCGGCGGGCGGGGTGGGGTCAGCGGCCGGATGCCAGTTCCGCCACCTCGGCGTCGAACAGCCGCTCCGGGTCGAAGCCCATGCCCGCGAACTGCCCGGCAAGTTCGAGGGAGAGCACACCGTGCATCCGGGTCCAGAACGCCAACGCCCGGCGCAGCACCCCCGGCGACGCGGGGTGGCCATCGGCCCACTGGCGGTGCTGGGCGAGATGCGCGGTGAAGCCGGCGGAGGCGGGTGCCTCGGGCTCGGCCGCCGCACAGACGTCGAGCAGCGCGGCCATGATCTCCCGGGCGATGGCGGTGATGTCGTCGGGCGCGTGATATCCGGGCACTGGCGTGCCGTAGACGAGGAAGTACCGCTGAGGGTCGTCGAGGGCCCAGCGGCGCAGGGCACGCGCGAGGCCCTCGATGCCGGCCCGGGAGTCGGCGGCAGCCCGGAAGGTGCCGGCCAGGCTGCGGTAGGCGTCCCGGATCAGCTCGGTGATCAGCTCGTCCCGGCTGCCGAAGTAACGGTAGAGGGCGGGGCCGCTCATGCCCAGTTCCTTGGCGATCGCATTCAGGGACAGGCCCGACGCGCCGGACTTAGCGATCTGCTTCCAGGCGCGCGCCTTGATGTCGGCCCGCACCTGGCTCCGGTACCGCTCGCGGGGGCTCACCGCTTCTGCCGCCATGACCTGCACGCTCCTCTCGCTGCCGCCCTCTCGGTCTCCCGATTCCCGGGCGTCCGGGCGTCCGGGCGTCCCGGGCGCTTCAGGTTGCCGGGTTTCCGAGGCTCTGACCTTGCCTCTGACTTTCAGGGTGGTGTTCTCCGATGGTTCCGACCGTTTCAACCTATCACTCTCAAGACGGCATCTAACAGAAGTTAGCGCACCCCGATACGCGATAACTTGACACTTAAGCGTGTGCCAGTCATGTTAGTTATAGCTTGTAACGGAAGCGAGTACCTCTCTCGCTTGCGACTGCGCCCACTAGGGAGATCGTCATGGAGGTCGTCATGGAAACCGCAGGAACCGCAGCACCCAAGGGCACCGCAGCCGACACCCAGCTCGTCGAGGTCGTCCTGCCGGGCATAGTGGAGCCCGAAGGTCTGCAGATCCGGCGCGGCGAGATCCCTGTTCCGGGCGCCGGCCGGATCGTCGTGCGCATGGAGGCCACCGGCGTCTCCTTCGCGGAGCAGCAGATGCGCCGCGGCCGCTACTACGACCAGCCGCCGTTCCCCTTCGTCCCGGGCTACGACCTGGTCGGCACGGTGCTCACGGCCGGCGAGGGGGTCGCGGCCGGGCTCGTCGGCAAGCGGGTGGCGGCCCTGGTCAAGGTGGGCGGCTGGGCCAGTCACGTCGTGCTCGACGCGGCCGACGCCGTGGAGGTTCCGGCCGGTGTCGGCGCGGCGGAGGCCGAGACGCTGGTCGTCAACGGCATCACCGCCTGGCAGATGCTCCACCGCAAGGCCAGGGTGCGGCAGGGCGGGACGATCCTGGTGCACGGCGCCAACGGCGGGGTCGGCACGGTCCTCGTCCAGCTCGCGCGCGCGGCGGGCCTGCACGTCATCGGCACGGCCTCCGCCCGTCACCACGACGCCCTGCGGGACCTGGGCGTCACCCCGGTCGACTACCGCGCCGAGGACGTCCCGGCCCGGGTCCGTGAACTGGCACCCGGCGGTGTCGATGCCGTCTTCGACCACCTCGGCGGGCGCAGCGTCATCGACTCCTGGCAGCTCCTCGCCCCGGGCGGCACCCTGGTCGCCTACGGCAGTGCCACCACCCGGGACGACTCGGGCTCCAAGCAGCTGCCCGTACTCAAGATCCTCGGCCGGGTGTGGCTGTGGAACGCGCTGCCCAACGGCCGGCACGCCTACTTCTTCAACGTCTGGGAGGGCCGCGCCCTCGGCAAGGACCGCTTCCGGGCCCGACTGAGCGCCGACCTCACCCAGGTGTTCGAGTCCCTCCAGCGCGGCGAGGTCACCGCCCGCATCGCCGCCCGGCTGCCCCTCACCCGGGCCGCCGAGGCCTTGCGGCTCGCCGAGTCCGGGACGGTCGCCGGCAAGGTCGTACTCGTCCCGGAAGACGGCGCCGGTACGTAGTCCGCACAGACACGGTGACGGCCGTCAGCACCGTGACAACCGTCAGCACCGTGACAACCGTCGGCGCAGTGACGACCGTCAGCTCAGCGACCGCCCTCCATGAACGCCCCCGTCGTCCGCAAAGGCGGGCTCAGGTCGAGGCAGCGGCGCCCATGTCACCCCGTTCATCGGAGCCCGCTACCGGAATTCATTCGCAGTGCATCGGCCTTCAGGCCGGTGGCGAAGCGAATCTGATGGTGGCGACGCGGAGCGTCGCGGATTCAGGTCCGGCGGAGCCGGACACCGCAGTTCCTCGCCTGCGGTGCGGAGCGTCGCGCGGGCTGGTCCCGGCGGAGCCGGGCGGTGCTCACACCGGCCGGTTCTGCTGTTCGATGTACTGCCTGACCACGGAGAGCGGGGCGCCACCGACGGTTCCGGCGAAGTAGGAGCCGGACCACAGCTTGCTGGCCCGCCAGTAGTGGCGCACCAGGTCGGGGAACTTCTCGGCGCAAGCGGCGGGAGGAGACGCCCTTGAGGGAGTTGACCACTCGCACTCGAAGTCCGTACACACCGACCGCATGATCTCTTCCATACGCCTCAAGTAGGCATCGGTGAACACCTTGTGCCGGAACCTGGTCACGAAGACCAAATGGACGTGCATCACGAAAGTGCAGTGCCTACCAGCTCTGATCTTCTGCATGTCGCCCATAACCCAAGTACGTATCGTGATCGTCATGCAGCTCCGGTACTCCTTCGGGTTGCACCCGGACACCGGCCAACAGAGGTCGTTGGCGAGGGCGTTCGGGTGCGCCCGTGTCGTGTTCGACGACGCGGTCCGCGCCCATGAGGAGGACAAAGCGGCCAAGCAGCCGTTCCCCAGGGCCGCAGAGCTGTCCAAGAGGCTGATCACCGAGGCGAAGCAGACGGTGGAGCGGTCCTGGCTGGGCGAGGTGTCCGCGGTGGTGCTCCAGCAGTCCCTGCGGGACGTCGAGACTGCGTACCGCAACTTCTTCGCCTCCCTCAAGGGCGATCGCAAGGGGCCCAAGATCGGTGCTCCCCGTTTCAAGTCCCGCAAGGACAGCCGTCAGTCGATCCGGTTCACCGCCAACGCCCGCTGGTCCATCACCGACAAAGGGCGCCTGAACCTGCCGAAGATCGGCACGGTGAAAGTGAAGTGGTCCCGGACCCTGCCCAGCACACCCTCCTCCGTCACCGTCATCAAGGACGCGGCCGGCAGGTATTTCGCCTCCTTCGTCATCGACACCGACCCCGCCGCCGACCAGGCACGGATGCCCGAAACCGACCGCACCATCGGCATCGACCTCGGCCTCACCCTCCCCCAGACTCCGTCGACCCCCATCGCGGTCCTGTCCGACGGCACGAAGATCGACTCCCCGAGGTTCCTGCGGCGCGCGGAGAAGAAGCCGAAGAAGGCCCAGCGGGAGCTGTCCCGTAAGCAGAAGGGAAGCAAGAACCGCGAAAAGGCCCGCCTGAAGGTCGCCCGCGCCCACGCCAGAGTTGCCGACGCACGCCGCGAGTTCCACCACCAGCTCTCCACCAGGCTGATCTCCGAGAACCAAGGGATCGCCGTGGAGGACCTGTCGGTGGCGGGACTGGCCCGCACCAGGCTGGCCAAGTCCGTGCACGACGCCGGATGGTCCTCGTTCGTCAGCATGCTGGAGTACAAAGCGGCCCGGTACGGGCGGACCCTGGTCAGGATCGGCCGGTTCGAGCCGACCTCCCAGACCTGCTCGACCTGCGGCGTCAAGGACGGGCCCAAACCCCTGAACGTGCGGGAATGGACCTGTACCGCCTGCGGCAGCGTCCACGACCGGGACCACAATGCCGCACTCAACGTGAAGACGGCCGCCGGACTGGCGGTATCAGCCGGCGGAGCGCCGGTAAGACCAGGAGCAATCCCGGCACAGCGCGAAGAAACAGGAAGCCACGGATTCCCGGCCCAAGCCCGTGCCGCGTAGCGGCAC